>JAAUSO010000016.1 GCA_012033205.1 Richelia sp. SL_2_1
CTCCCCATCTCCCCATCTCCCATCCCCCATCTCCCCATCTCTTCTTCCTGTTGAGACACTCAGCGTATTAGAATCTCGGCAGTATATAAAAGCAGGTGTATTAAGTTCATGAAGCTATTTATTTATCATAGTCCAGAAGAAACCCCAACTTCCGAGATGCCAGAATGCGCGATTGCGGTTGATGTGTTGCGTGCAACTACAACAATGGCAACGGTTTTGGCGAATGGTGGGGAAGCGGTTCAAGTTTTCAGTGACTTGGATAAACTTGTGGAAGTCAGTGAACTATTTCCCGTTGAAAAACGTTTGCGGGCTGGAGAAAGGGGTGGTGCAAAGGTTCCTGGGTTTGATTTGGGGAATTCTCCTCTCGATTGTAAACCGGAATTGGTGGAAGGAAAGCGTTTGTTTATTAGTACTACTAATGGTACTCGTGCTTTACAACGAATACAGTCCGCATCAACAGTTATTACCGGAGCATTTGTTAATTTAACAACAGTTGTGCAATATTTAGCACAAAATCAGCCAGAAACCGTTTGGATACTCGGTTCAGGATGGGAAGGTAGTTACTCTCTTGAGGATACAGCTTGCGCGGGTGCGATCGCCAATCATCTATTGGAAAAAACTAAGTTATCTATAGATGAGGTTACGGGTAACGATGAAGTAATTGGTGCGATGGCGCTATATTCTCAGTGGAAAGATGATTTATTACAAATGTTTAAACAAGCAAGTCACGGTAAACGTTTGTTAGGTTTAGATTGCCATGAGGATTTAAAGTACTGTTCTCAAATTGATACTCTAGATGTGTTACCAATGCAGCAAGAGCCGGGAGTTCTCAAAAGACACGTTTAAGCTAGAGAAGTTCGGTTGAGAAGTCGGGTTTTTAGCAAAATTTGTGCGCGTGTTACAGATACTTATCCTAAAAACCCGACTTCTGATAATTGCCAAATATACATCTCAACTTTTCAGTAATTATTTTCACCCACACTGTAGGAGTTAATAGAAAATTCAACTATATGAGAGTAATAAAAAATGCAATTTCGTTCTTTATCTTGGCAACGATTAATCTTATCTGTAATCGGTGTAGGTTCACTATCAATTCCCTTTTTCCAATCTGTACAACCTGCTCAGGCACAAGAAGTACGTCACTATTGTAAAAAGACTGAAAGTGTATTTGTAGCTGCGGAAACTAAGAATTTTTGGGTAAGTATTTGCGGTAGTCATTTACCATATCATTATGTAGGAGTAAATAAAAAAACTGGCAAGTCTATACGCTTACCTTTAAGTGTGAATGGAGTTGAATCCAGAGGACGCTACTTTGAAGCGGTGAGTGGAAATTATACTTATATCCTGGCAGAATCAACTAAAGGTAAAAATTTAACAGTTGCCAATGGTACTCGTGAAATTTTACGGGAACCAGTATTAAGAGGTTGGTAATTTATATACCGTTTCACAAGATTATTTGTTTAAATTAAAAATTATGGAGACGTTGCATTGCAACGTCTCTACATTATGATCTTATCCTTTTAAGAGACCCTTAATTTGGTCGAGAATACTGGTACCACCCCAAATTAAGGCTACAAAAATAGAAGTTACCAAAATTGCTGCGATTAAACAAATAGTTAAACCTGCCAAACTGATTGCACCGTCATCTTCTAATAATCCGAATCCAGTTACTAAAATACCAATTGCTGGTAAAGTATTAGTTCCGGGGATAGGAATCATCATAAAAATAGACATTAACCCGATCGCAATCCCAATTATTACTTTTCCTGGTAAAGTAGTACAAACAAACGGCAAACGGGGACGACTTACTGCTTCAATTTTCTTTAACCAAGGAATTCCACCTTTGACAAATTTTTGTACTGTTAGAAGTTTAATGCGGTAATTGACCATTTTTTGAGGTAGCCAAGGTATTTGGCGACCTATAATTAACTGTACCGCCAGTAAAAACATTAAAATCCCAAAAGGAATTGAGTAACCAGGTGCGGGAACTGGTAAAGCTGAAGGTAAGGCTAGGATAACGAACAAAAAACCAAAAATTCGTTCCCCTGCTAATTCTAAGATGTCTTCTAAAGATACCGTGGAAGTACGTTCTTCTTCAAAGAAAAAGCGATTTAATTCGTTGGACAGTTTAGCCATAAGATTATCAACAGCACAGTTTATATCAGCACAATATACAGTCTGAAAATTAACTATACCGGAAGCGCTAAGAGTTTTCACCATGCAAAGATACTTAAAAGTTATTAAATTATTTTGGAGTGCTGCTATAGCTGCTGAAATGGAGTATCGGGTTAATTTTGTAATTGCAACTCTCAGCAGTGTGGGAAACCTTGCAGGAAGCTTGTTCAGTTTGTTTTTGTTTTACCGTACTGGCTATACTTTCTCTGGATGGCAATGGGAAGCTGCTTTGATTGTCGTGGGGATTTACACTTTATTGCAAGGTTTTGCAGAAACTTTTCTCGCTCCTAATTTAAACCGTATTGTGCGTCATGTACAAGAAGGAACTCTGGATTTTGTGCTGTTAAAACCTATCCACAGTCAATTTTGGCTTTCTTCTCACAGTATTTCACCTTGGGGAATCTCTGATTTAATTTTCGGCAGTATTATCATTATTTACGCGGGTACTCGTCTCGGTTTGGGAATCGGTGATTATCTTGCGAGTATTCCAGCGCTGTTTTTTAGTGTGATAATTCTTTATAGCTTGTGGTTTATGCTGGGAGCTACGAGTATTTGGTTTGTCAAAATATACAATGTTACTGAAGTATTGCGGGGATTGATTGAAGCTGGGAGATATCCAATGGTGGCTTATCCTGCGGGTTTTCGTTTGTTTTTTACGTTTGTAGTTCCGGTGGCTTTTTTAACTACTGTTCCTGCGGAAGCGATGCTTGGTAGAAGTCAAGTTGTTTGGGTGATAGGTGCGGGGATGTTAGCTTTGGGATTGTTTTTTGTTTCTTCGAGGTTTTGGCGGTTTGCTTTGAGGTTTTATACTAGTGCTTCGAGTTAGAGTGTGGGAATAAGATGTTTTTAAACGCAGAGGGGCGCAAAGGTTAACGCGGAGGTACGCGGAGTTTTGGGTTGAGAGATATCGTAAGTTGATTATTGGTTTAGTGTGACATCAGATACATAAATGTTCTCGTCAACAGTTAGATAAAAATGAAATAACAGAGTTTTTAAATTATCTTAAATCTTTACCTAGTAGTTGAAATAAATGATTTCTATACTGAAGCAATTAGAAATAAAACTATTACTAACATAAAAATGTCATATTTTTAGTCCATTTTAATGGAGTTATGTTATTAGACTGGGACTTGCAGTCCTAGGCGGGTAAGAATTAAGTCAAACAATTAGTAATTATTTTAAGGATAGGTATTTATGGTGCAAGATGTAAATTAAGGAATTTTCAATATCACCTAATAATAGCTCTTTCTTTAATTTTTAGATCAATATAATTAAACAGTGGAACAAAATACAGATAAAATGCAAAGGGAATAAATCCTGAATCTGTCATCAAAACGGTTGCCGGAACTAACCCAGCAATATTCCAAGGAATTAAGGGAGAAAGTACAACTACAGAATTTTCTAAATCCACTGCAAGCTGGTAATTATCTATTTTATTTTCTTGATAATTATCTCTAACTAATTCTTCAGTTAAAAGAATTGCAATTGTTTGAGTACAACCAAATGCTGCTGAAGCTATACCGACAAGATTTGTCCCTAAAAATAAATTAGACCTAGATTTCAGTTTTTTGAGATATATTTCTACAGATTCTAATATTTTAGTTCCGCTGAAAAGACCAGCAAATGCTGTAGAGACAATCACAATCAAAGATACTTTAGCCATAGAAATTATACCACCTCCAAGGATAATATTTTTCAAGGTACTATCTTCTGATAAGTTGAAGCCTAGAAGCATATATCGAAAAATATCAAAGAAGGAATAGTTTTGAATATATATACTAATAAATAGACCAATAATTATACTTATCAGCATCGATATTTTGATTTCTATCCGCAACCAAGCAAGTAATAAAATAGCAAAAGCTGGTAAAAGTACAATTGGATTAATGTTAAATAATCGACTAATTTCAGAAGTGATATTTTGCTGTTCAAATTTTACGGGATTAGCAATAGAAAGCAGTAAATAAACTATAGTAGAAACAACCAAAGGTAGAAAAGTTGTTTTTAACATCCTTCTAATATTTGTGTGGATTTTGGTTTGGGTAATTATAGAAATTAAATTAGCACTCGAAGACATCGGAGAACAACGATCGCCAAAATAAGCTCCGGCTATAATTGCACCAGCAATCAGATGAGGATTTACGCTACTCCCGCTTGCCATTATCATTAAAGCAATCCCAATTGTACTTACAGTTCCAAAAGAAGTTCCAATTAATAAGGAGACAAAAATAGTTAATAAAAAGGCTGACACGATAAAGTATGAAGGATTAATCATTTGAATGCCATAGTAGACAATAGCTGGTACTGTTCCTGCCATCATCCAAACTGCTATAACTACTCCAATAAGTAAGAGAATAGATATTACTGAAAAAGATTTTTTACTACCAATCCAAGCTAAAGTAAATAGTTTCTTTAGTTTAAATCCTCTTTTTACAAGTAAGAAAAATAAAGCAGTTATGGAAGCTAGTAAAGGATAAACAATAAAATATCCCTTAAAAACACTAATTAAAAGTAAAACAAACGAACAAAACAAAAATAAGATTAAATCCATTTAAGTGTTTCCCTAGATAAATTCTATTTTCTATTCCCTAATCTTCAAAAAACTGTCAAAATCAAGTTCAAGATATGCAAGCACGTCTTCAACTTTATCTGCGACAATATGAGCTACTCCAAAAAAAGGAGTTATTTCCGGATTACTGGGAAGATAATTTAATAATTTATTCCCGAAGGTATTGCAGAAAGATTGCTCATCAAACCAGTGTTTTTCAGATTCATATTTTGGTGGTAAGCTAGCAAGAATAAATGCATAAACTTGAGAATAATTTGAATTACTTAATAAAGAATCCCAGTCGGGTGATTCATCTGCAAAAAACAAATCGTAGGGATTAAAACCAAAAGCATATTCTGTAATGTCGGGGAGAGCAACTTGTCCAAAACGCAACGGATTTAATTCAATAGGGAAAAGATTACCGTTACTAAATTGAAACTCAAAATGAAACGGAAAGCGACGCATTTCCAGCTTATTTCCAATATGTTGCAATACCTGTATTGTCGGTTCTATTGTTTGAGCAACTACTTGTTTTGATGTATAATACACCGTGTCACTTACATCCGAATTTGATGCGAAAGGATGCTGATAAATGCCAGTTATTACTGTTTTTCCGTTAGCATCCCAAAAACCATCGCAAGCAAATTCATCTCCATCAATGAATTCTTCTACAAGAAAAGAGGAGTCATTTAACATTGCCGGATTCATGTGTTCTTTAGCTATATCGATATCTTTAAGAACCGAATCAACTGCTTTTAGCCACTCTTTTTGTCCGTGTATGATGTGAATACCGATAGAAGCTGTTCCCAAACAGGGCTTAAGTACTACTGTTTCAACTTCCTGGGGAAACCGAAAATCTTGCAGAGCTTCTCTTGTAAGTTCTACATAAAATAAGTCTGGATATAACTCTTTAACTAACTTGCGAAAAGCCGCTTTATTTTTAAAAGTATTAACTTGATTTAAGCGTTGCTGGGGAAGATTTTCAAGAATAAAGGAGAGACTTGCTTCCCAGTTGATAATTACTACTGCGTTTTTATCTTGAATCGAAGATGCTGCTTGGGTATCCGTTAAAATGTTGATTGTTTCTGGTAGGGTAGGTGTTGGTGGTTGAATGTATGTGGGAATATTCCACTGTTGGATTGCACGTAGTAATATGGGAGAATGAACAGGTCCGGAAATAAAGCAATAGTTTGAACCTGCTGGTTTGATGTCTTCATTCATTGTGTTTTGCTAATATCCGCTACTAGTAATGTAAAATGCCGTTTTACAATTATGATATCCTATGAAATTACGTTTAAATTACCTTGAACTGAAGAAATCAAAGAAGAGGAAGAAAAATAATGTGTTATCCAATTGTAATTGAAAAAGCAACCAATAATTACTCAGCTTATGTTCCAGATTTACCTGGATGTGTAGCAACTGGTGCAACTATTCAATTCGTTAATCAACAAATTAAAGAAGCTATTACTTTTCATTTAGAAGGCTTACGAGAAGAAGGTTTAACTATTCCCGAACCGACTACTTTGTGTGAATATGTGGAAGCTTCGTGACATAAATATGCTTATTTTTTATGCTTACGCTGTTCAATTTCAGCGATTGGTAGTAGTAATGTGTCTTCTATTTCTTGTCTTACTATCGGACTAATGTTCAAGTTGCTATTTAAACAATCTACAATAAATTTATTTGCATAGTAGTAATCCTGTAATAATTCCTCTTCTTCCTCACCAAATTCCCAATCATGAATCCAGGAGTCATATTCATCAATTACATTACACAGGTTCTCTCTCCAAGCTAGCCAAATCTCTTCCCAGCTTTCTTCACAATTATTATCCAAGTTTTGTTCAAAAACCTCATTACTATTCACTTTACTAGAAAACGACAAGTTACGTAAATCTCTTAAAGTATTACGTATTTCTGCATCAAAAATAATAGAACGAGCTATAGCAAATTTTATTGAATTACTAATCTGTGACGCAATTGACATCTCTTTAGGTGTGGTATAATCATCAAGATTATGTCCTAAATCAAATTCAATATCATCACAAAGCTCAACAGCATAATAATAATCATTAGCCAAATTTGAATCCAGCTTGGGCGTTAAACTTTTTAAGAATTCTTTGTCATAACCTATATATAAAGCTCTAATCGCAGCAAGTTTATAAGGAGTATCCATATAGTTAACTGCTTGCTGTATATAATCTAAAAACTGTTGAATGCCTTTATTTTTGGCTAACAGTTCATCAGTATTTTTTTTGATCAGTTGAATTACTTCATCCGGATAATTTGTAATTTCTAATATCAATATAAACACTTCACGCCAATGACGTTTAACTATATAAACAGATAATTGATGTAAATATATTGATTTAATAATATTTCGGGCTACCAAATACTCCTGAAACGTCAAATGCGAAAAAGACCAAACCTTCCGCGCTCTTTCAATTAACAAACCATGTTGCGCTTCAATAGCCTTTAATACTACTCGACTTTCCCGTAGCGAAATATCTAAAAACTCCGCGATATATCCTTCAATTTCTTCTTGCTCAAACAATACATATTGCTGTTTTTCAAACTTCTTCACCGCTAAATAACTTAAAAGTTCTTGCTTTCGTTCTACAGATAAATCTCGATAAATCTCATCCCTCTCAATTTCTCGTGACTTATCCCAATTTTCTAGTAGTAACTCTAATCCTTCTTCGTACAGTTTGGAACGCTTTGAGTAAAATTTTCTAGTTTGATAAAAGACTGCACAAGTTAAAGTAAGCAAAATTGGTGTAATAGCTAATTCTCGAATCTGCTTATTTTCGTCTAAGTACAGCTTTTCTAAAAATTCCTTTACTTTTTCTTGTGCTTCACTTTTACTAGAACAAACAGCATTAAACCAGTGTTTTGCAAATGCTTTTACCTGCACCTCATTAAAGTCTGCAATTTCTACATAATCAAAACCCTCAAATTTTGATTCTTGGCTTTGCGTTCGACAGGTAATTATCAACTTATTCTGTGGATAGGTACGAGCAAATTGCTTAGTTTTTTTAACAATTTTATTTCCATCTTCTCCTACCACTTCATCCAAACCATCAAGCAAAATCAAAACTTTACCTTGACTCAGCAATAATTCGATCTCAGCTTCAGAAAGTCGCCATTGTTGAGTAAGATAATCCTTTAAGTTGTATTCAAACCTACGTCCATCATTAACAAATTGCCGTAGCTTGATTAATACTGGAATTTTATCTGCTTGCAATCTTCCTTGATTACATTCAGTAACAATATGCTGTAAATAAGTGGTTTTACCCGAACCAGGTTTTCCTACAACCATCAAATTGCTGTCTTTAGCTAACACCTCTGAACCAGATACTCGTTTTTGATGTTTTCCTAAGCCAATTCGCTCCAAACTGCGATAATTAGAATTTTTATCAATACAAGCATTAAAATCTTGCCACAGTTCATCTAGTTCCGATTTACGGTTGCTACTGACTTGTTTAAGGATATTTACATCTACAAATAATTCACCTAAGTCTACGCAATGGTCAACACCTAACAGGGGCATCGTACCATGTAAGCGTTGGATGTCATCATGAAAACGTAGACGCACTTGCTGTACTAACTGATTAATTGAAAACTGGCTTTGATCTAGTTTTTTAGATTGGTTGGCTTTATTATTCGTGAAACTATCACCAAACTGACTGTTCTCAACCTGACTAAAATTGTTAATGTACTTAGCAACTTGTACTGTTATTGTTTCGTTACCTTCCCAACCTTTGGAAATAGCTTTAATTTCTTCATCGGTTGCATTACCTGCTGCAAGTTTTTCTAAAATAACCTTAATTTCATCTGGAGTAAGCATTTATTTATCATCCCCATTTCTTTGCAGCAATCATTTGTGATAAACATCACCAATATGAATTCCTTGAGCCTCATTAATATTAGTAATAAATTTTCCATGCTGATTTATCACATCAGCAATTTTATTTATCTTTTGTATAGCTTCAGATTTAACCTCATCCCAACCTTTATCCGAAAAACCTTTTCCACCCCGCAATTTAGCAATTACAAAATCTTCACCAGATGTATCATTTTGAGGAATTTGTTCTTGATTGATTTTCTTCGCACTTTCAGGAACAGCTTTACCCAAATGATTCATAATATTAGAAATCCGGACTTCTGTATCACCTGGTTTGTTCCCAGCACCTTGCAAAGCTTCTAAAAAATGATAAGTATAGATGCTGCTTGATTCATCTTTAATCCAAGATTTTTGCTCACCTCTCGAAGAAGTAAAAACGACTCTACCTTTACCTCGTGCAAGTTCATCAATTAAGCCTTTAGATGGTGCTCTTCTAACAAAATCTCCAAATTCTTGATCAAGTTCTAAATCTGCTTGTTTAGAAGTTGCCATTCCTGCTGCATGACAGCTATCAATTACAACGAGTAAACGCTGTGCTTCAATTTCTCTCAATGCTTGAGTAAAAGTTTCTGCGGATAATGCAGATTTTTCCAGCTTCATGGGATTCACATCATGTTGTAGCAAATAATAATTGTTTGTTTTTTCATTTACACCACCATGTCCGGAATAATAAATAAATATAGTAGCTTCAGAGTCAGTAATAGTTTTTTCTTTTAACCAATTCAATCCATCTAAAATATTTGCTTTCGTTGCATCTTGATTATTTAACACTCGAATATGTTCTTTATCATCGGGATAAGCACATAATTCTGAATCAATTAAAGCCGCATAAATTGCTTGTGTATCTTTGACTGTAACTGGTAAAGACCAAGGTTTATAAGCTGATTCTCCAACTCCAATTAATAATGCATAGCCGTGATTAAATTTATTAAAATTATTGCTCATATTTTTTACTCATATTTATTTAACTCCATTTAATTATGATTCTTCATAGCGACTAACGCGGAAAATTACATAGTTATAAGCAAGGGTTTCATGATTATCACCTTTATGTACAATTGCACCGATATCCGGCTTATAAATCCATTTATGCCAATCAATTATCGTTTCATCATCAACCTGTACTGCAATATAATTACCTTCAGCAAGACGACACCCCATTGCGGAATTTTCAAAATCTAATCCCAGGTAAAATTTTTGTACCGCAACATTTTCATGATGTTCAGCTAGCATTTTTACAACACCCAGAGTAATCTCTGTAAAAGGTGCAATGGCTGGTTGAGTAGTTTTCAATAATTTGAGTCCACTTTGAAATGGCGAAGATTCTAAGGCTGTTAATATTGCTTTGTCTGCTTCATTTTTGACATTCACCGTCGAGCATTCAAAAGCTACTCCCTGTAAACCGACGTTTAAACCTATAAATACAGGATAGCCCGCAATACCAGCCGAATTTCCTTCTTTTACCCGATAAGTTTGGCTAAAACTGATGGATTCTTGGGTGTCGGCTACTTGATTACGAGCAGCAAAAGTTACCATCACATTATGTGTACCCGCACCAGGATACTTTTCAATATGCAAACGGTCTAAACGGATATTAATACGGCTATTTTTGAGACTATTATCGGCAGTAATTGCACTGGGATGTTGAATAGGTAAAGGCTCCATTGAAGCTGACTTCCGAGGAGCTATGTAACCAAATTTGTGTGTAGCATACATCCAAGGTTGGTCTTGGATTAAATTAAGAAAATGGAAAAAATCCCCAATACTTTTACTACCTCTTTCTAGATTATTCCCCGTAATGTTACTGATGCTTGAGTCTTGCATCTGTTGCAGTTTTTCAGCTATCCATTCAGGACTTTCGGATTCACCAATAACCTTGATATTTTCTAATAGACTATTAGACACTATATTCTCCTATTGGCTACGATATATATGGTTTATAAAAATTAGCTCTTGTCAATATTTCTAAAGGTAGAGATATTCACATTAGTGATAAAATCTATCAAACAAGCGTTGCGTTTAATTTTCCAAAAAACTACTACATAAACATTTTGTTGAAATCCCTTAAAATAATAGTTTAATTAATTTTCCAACTGCAACAAAGTATCTACCAATTTACCAGAACTTACCACATAAACACCATTAACTTCTGACTCAGAAATATCCACCCCACCTCTAGTAAAACAAAGCATTGCAGTTACCCAGGGTGCATTTTTTAACCGCTTGACTTGTTTTGCTTGTCCCTTGACTTTATCAATCAAATCTCCTTCTTTGAAATCATAAATATTTTTACCATAACGCTTTCTTAAACGTCCATTGTCATATATTTTGGTTCCACCATGAGACTTAACGTCAATTACATACCAATTACCTTTAGGAGAATGTAAAACGACATCTGCATCTCCCCATTTTTTAATTCTTAAATTATATTCAATTTGCCATCTTTGAGATTCTAAAATATCTAATAAATTGGCTACTTTAGTTTCAGCTTCAGCACCACGTTGAGCATCACCTGCTCGTTTTTGAAAATGTTTCCCACTACGGTATAAGTAGTATGAGCCGCTGATACCTGCTAATAAAAATAAAATTCCTAATGACGAGTTAGCGAAAATACTAAATAAGAATCCCGCAACTATTAAAATACCCACAGCCAGAAAATAACGTATTATTGCCGATAAATTTCTTTTTCTAGCTAGTTTAAGGATATATTCCCCCGGTTTTTTTGTTTTTGATGACAATTTTTTAATTTTTTGATTTTTTTTAATTCTTATATAAACTATATATCATAATCATAAACAGTGAAATATTCTATTTCCAAATCTTCTGCAAATTAAGCATAAATCCAGGTAACAGATCCTCTCCGGAAATAGTTTGAGGTAATTGCAAAACTTCCACTTGTTTGCCCGGACGATAAATTTCTACTTCCTGTTTTTTGCGATTAATCAACCAACCTAAACGACAACCATTTTCGATATATTCGAGCATCTTATTTTGCAGTTTTTTCAAATTGTCGGAGGGTGACATAATTTCAATGACAAAATCAGGACAAAGAGGAATAAATTTTTCTTTTTCTTCCTTTGTTAAAGCATCCCAACGAGATTTTTCTATCCAAGAAACATCTGGAGAACGATTGGCACCTGATGGTAATATAAATCCTGTTGATGAATCAAAAACTTCACCAAGTTGGTTTTGTTCATTCCATTTTCCAATTTGAACAATTAGATTTACGTTACTTCTTCCTGTTTCTCCTCCGGTTGGTGGCATAACAATTAATTCTCCTCGAACATTACGTTCTAGTTTTAATTCCGGGTTTGCTTCACACAGTTTATAAAACTGCTCTTGGGTGAGGTTGATTATAGAGTCTAAATTTAAGGTTAGTGATGTCATAGTAGTTTTTTCTATTAATTGTAAATTAAATGTGCTGCGAATCTATCTTTATTTTGTGATATGTTGGATAGTTTTGCAGTAAAATTTTAATCATAATTATTGGTTAAGATTTTATAATAGTTCTTGGAGTTAGAGTCTCAGATAATCATATATTTTTAAACGCAAAGGAACGCAAAGCTGAACGCGGAGGAAGAAAGAGAGAAGATTTTGCAATAGTTAAGGCATTTTCAATCTTACCTAACAATAAAAACAAGGGTGTCAACACTCAAATAGCGGACACCCGTTAACGGAATAGCGAGAAAATCTCGATTAAGAAAAAGAAGTAAAAGGTTTGTCGGGTTGCTCGTAATTATAATTTTGTTTTTCACGAACTATAGTTAAACCTTCTTGGAGTGCATTCAGTCGATCTCCCATCCAATGATGTCCCGGAATTAACCCAGCAATACCCAATTTTTCTAAACGACGTTTTACCTTTCCTGTTGCTCCCACAACTATTACTTCCCGTTTTTCATCAATAGCCTCTTGAATGGCATTTTCAATTGCTAAGGAAGAAGTTACACCTAGTACAGGTACTTCACCTAAATCGACTATTAAAACATCGTAGTTAGCAATGGCACGATGTTCTCTCTCAATGGCTTTAGCTACACCAAAAATCATCGGTCCACTGAGATGGAACAGTAAAACTCGTCCATTGGCTAAATCTAAAAGTTGCTTTTCTTCGCTATTTAGGACAATTTGATCGTCAGCATCGGTAATTGCTTTTACGGAATTGGATTGCAGTTGTTCGAGTCCCTCAATGGTCAAAATATTCGCAATAAACACCCCGACGGCTACGGCAATCATTAAATCCACAAACACTGTGAGTAATACGACTGTATAGACAATTCCGGCTGCTTTCCAAGAAATTTTGTGAACCCGTTTTAGGAAGCCCCAATCGATAATATTAATCCCTACTTTTAAGACAATTGCAGCTAATACAGCCAAAGGAATACCAGAAGTTAGGGGGGCTGCCCACAAAACGACGATTAATAGCACTAAAGCCCGACTAATACCAGATAATGCCGTACGTCCACCAGCTTGGATATTAACTACAGTTGCGGTTGTGGCTCCAGAACCAGCAATTCCACCACACAAGCCAGTAATTATATTCGCAACACCTTGACCGATTAATTCTTTGTTAGATTTGTGTTCGGTACGGGTGAGACTGTCAGATACTAAACAAGTTAATAAACAATCAATTGAACCCACCATTCCCAAAATTACAGCATTTACAAACATTAATTGCAAATTTCCAGGGCTAAAAGTAGGCATCTGGAATTGAGGTAAACCGGGAGTAATTTCACCGATAGTGGCAATTGTACGGATTTCTACACCACTAAATAAAGTCAAAGAAATTACTGTACCAACAACTAAAGCTACCAATTGTGGGGGAACAACTTTTTTGAGTTTAGAAGGGTAAAAGAACAGAATCCCTAAAGTTATTAGCCCTAAAATAGTTTCTGGAATACTGATTTTAGTAATTAGGGTTGGTATATTATGGATGACACCAATAACACCACCTTCAGGAGTTTTTTGCCCCAAGAAGGGTGCTATTTGCAGAAAAATTAGAATCACGCCGATTCCGGTCATAAATCCAGAAATTACGTTGTAGGGCAACATGGTAATGTACCGCCCCAATCGCAATACCCCAAAGAGGATTTGAACTAATCCTGCCATCATCACTACAGTAAATGCCATTGGCAGAAAATTGTCCGGGTTATTAATTTTAAGTCCAGCAATAACTGCGGTGACAATTACTGTCATCGGACCTGTTGGTTCAGAAATCAAGCTCGGTGTACCACCAAATAAAGCGGCAAAAAATCCCACTAATATGGCTCCCCATAATCCCGCAGAAGCACCCGCACCAGAAGCGATACCAAATGCTAATGCCATCGGTAAGGCAACTACAGCAGCCGTTAAACCCCCAAGAATATCTCCTTGGAGGTTACGAAAATGGATTTGGTTGGTTATTTGCATCAAAGGTTTTCCTCTATTAAACAATTGCAATTAATTCATCTCAATTGAGTCAGAATCTATTTCTAGAACTCCATATATCCCCAAAAACAAGAGATTTTACGTCTAAATCTTCTATTTAAGGGGGACTCAAGGGGATTAATGGAAACCTAAAGTTATGAAGAATCACTTTGATTAACAACCTCTTAACGGAACAACAAAACAGGAATATTACTACTTCTAAGAATTTGAACTGTCGTACTACCAATTACTAAATTACGGATACGGCTATGTCCGTAAGCTCCCATTAGTAATAGGCTGATATTTTGCTCAGTAATATATTTATTAATAACCTCTTCTGCTTCACCTTCTCTAATGTTATAAATGATATTAAAACCTGCTGAGTCTAAAATCTGTCTAGCTTCATTGACTCTATTTTCTGCTCTAGAATATGTTTCATTTTTAGTTACTTTTAACAGATGTATTTCTAATTTTTGGAAGCACGAATAATTAACTAAAAATTGTAGTGTTTTCTTCCCTGTTAAACTACCGTCATAAGCAATTAAAACCCTCTCAATTGGTTTATATTCACGCGGGGTCACTAAACATGGTTTTTTTGTGCTACGAACAATTCGCTCTACATTTGCCCCTAAATGTGCAGAAGCAAATTCTGCGGCTTCTCCTCTTTTACCTAAAACAATTAAATCGGAATTTTCTTCAAATTCATGAAAAGAATCTACTAAAAATCCTGTTTTATTAGTTAATTTAACATCTTTTATACCTTCAGATTTGAGAGTTTCCCCAGCTTTTTGTAAAATTAATCTTGCCCGTTTATTGTTGATTTTGGCTCTTTCATGTTCTAAATTCACTAATTCATGGAGCAATTGTTCGGAAGCCCCAAGTCCAATACTACCGCTGAGGTTATCAGTAGAAACTAGTTTCTGACTACGAATATCTGTGACAAATAAAACGTTAATTTGGGCATTGAATTGAATAGCAAACCAAGCTCCATATTTATAAACATTTTCTGCAAAAGATGAACCATCGGTACAAAGTAAAATATTTTTCATTGTGGTTTTAGCCCCTGAAAATCAAAGGATTGAAAGGTAAAAATCTTATTGAATTTGATTAACTGCTAATTTATTCAGCAAGGTATTACTAGCTTCATTGAGTCCGATTAGTTCTACTTCTGCTCCATTACGACGAAATTTCAATACTGCTTTATCGAGTACTTCTACTGCTCCTTGATCCCAAAGGTGAGCATAAGTTAAATCAATGGTGACGCGCTCTACCAATTCTGTAAAATCAAAAAAGCTGAGAAATTCATCTCTGGATAAAAAGAAAATTTGTCCGCTGACTTTATAAATGCGATGCAAACCATCTTCACTCAACACTTTATCTACAAATACTAATTGGGCAATTTTATTAGAAAAGAATACGGTACTCATCACGATACCTGTCACCACACCCAAGGCAAAATTCCGGGTGAAAATGGTCACAAACATCGTTGTTAACATCACCGCTGTTTCGGTGCGGGGAATGCGCGGCATATTTTTCAAGGATGACCAACGAAATGTACCAATTGACACCATAATCATCACGGCTACTAATGCTGCCATCGGCATTTGCTTGACCCAATCTTGTAAAAATAAAATGGCAAATAACAGAAAAATGCCTGCACAAAGGGTTGAGAGTCTTCCTCTTCCGCCAGATTGAACATTAATTACCGATTGTCCAATCATCCCACATCCAGCCATTCCTCCAAAGAAGGCTGTCACAATATTTGCAATTCCTTGTCCTCTCGCTTCTTGATTTTTATTGCTGGGGGTGTCTGTAAGTTCATCTACCAGTGAAGCGGTTAATAATGAAGCCAATAAACCAACCAGCGCCAAGGTTAGGGAATAAGGCAAAATAATATTGAGTGTTTCTAGAGTTAATGGCACCCCCGGCAGAGCAAAACTCGGTAGGGCTGTAGGTAATTCTCCCATATCCCCCACTGTGGGAACATCTAATTTTAGGGCGATCGCTGTTATGGTCATTACTGCTAATGCCACTAAGGGTGAGGGGACTACTTTAGTAAAGCGCGGCAGAATATAAATAATCGCTAAGGAAAGCAGAGTCAATATATATACAGTCGGCGGCACATTCGTCAGTTGGGGTAACTGTGCTAGAAAAATCAACACCGCCAAGGCATTAATATAACCAATCATTACTGCTCTGGGTACAAATCTCATGTACCGTCCGAGTTTTAGTACCCCACATAAAAGTTGAAATACTCCTGTTAATAAGGTGGCTGCAAATAAATACTGCAAGCCATAATTTCTAACTAAATCAATCATTAACAGCGCCATTGCTCCGGTAGCGGCGGAAATTGATCCCGGTCTACCTCCTAAAAACGCTGTGATCACTGCAATAATAAATGAGGCGTAAAGTCCAACTTTCGGATCTACCCCGGCAATAATCGAAAAGGCGATCGCTTCTGGAATCAAAGCCAATCCCACTACTGCACCCGCCATAATATCCCGCTGAGTGTTAAAAAACCACTCTCGCTTCAAATTTCTCACGGTCAAATTACCTCCTAATATCGTTATTCATATACATACATGAATTTTTTTAGTGCTTTATTCGCTGTCTAAACAGCATATCGAATCGTATAATTACGCAGATATAAGTGATCAAAAATTCAAAATTCAAAATTCAAAATTCAAACTGTCCTGGCTTAAAGGATTTATCTATGTAGTTGCAATCGTCAGTTGCTTTATTCGTGTTAATTACGAATTACCTGAATCTTGCCCCAAACCGATTGGTAATTATTTTTTGTCGCAGAAGAGAAGAAAGTATGGAAAATTATTCGTGTAGCTGAATAGCTCACAGGAAAGATCAAGTAGACAAATCAGGCACAAACGTCATTGCCTAGTCTTATACACCAATAGTTGCAAATACTTCTGACCAATGCTGTAAAGTTCACACTTCACTTCACGATGGACAATTTGAAGTTATCGAAGAGATTGTTGAAAGCGACATTATCCAAACCTGATTACTATTAAATAATTACGAAGACGTTTAATCGTAACGAAAGCATATCATAGCATTGTTACAAATCGCAACAGAAGTTAATCGTACCTTTAAATCTTGTTTTTTGGCGTTCTGACTGAACAATTGTCAATTTTTAAGCGCCCTACTTTAAACTATGGGAATAATCCAAAATCTCAAATCTAAAATTCAAAATCAATTTGACCCTAATCTCTTGTAAAATTAACTTTTAGATAATTGGTAAAAGGGAGAAAACAGGGTTGCTGACACTCGGTGTAAATATTGACCATATCGCTACGATTCGACAAGCGCGGCGGACTGTGGAACCTGACCCTGTAGCGGCTGCCGTACTAGCTGAGTTGGGTGGTGCGGATGGAATTACCGTACATTTACGGGAAGACAGAAGACATATTCAAGACAGAGATGTGCGAATACTGAGAGAAACTGTCAGGACTCATCTGAATTTAGAAATGGCGGCTACTGATGAAATGTTGGCGATCGCTCTTGATATTAAACCGGATTATGTGACTTTAGTTCCGGAAAAACGGGAAGAAGTTACGACGGAAGGGGGTTTAGATATTGTCGGTCAAGTTGATAGAATCGGAAATATAGTTGATAAGTTGCAGAGTGTTGGTATTCCGGTAAGTTTATTTATTGATGCCGATAAACCACAAATTGAAGCTTCTGTCAAGGTAAAAGCAAAGTTTATTGAATTGCATACGGGGAAGTATGCGGAAGCAAAAGACGAAGCAAGTAGGGATAAAGAGTTAGAATTTTTAGCATCAGGTTGTAGACAGGCAATCAAAGCCGGATTGCGGGTAAATGCGGGACATGGACTCACTTACACCAATGTTTATCCAGTTGCTTGTATTGAGGGCATGGAAGAACTTAATATTGGTCATACTATCGTTAGTAGAGCAGCTTTAGTAGGGATGGAAAGAGCGGTGCGAGAAATGAAGCAAATTATGGATGGTAAACAGTGAGCAGTGAGCAGTAAGCAGTTTACTGTTAACTGTTAACTATTAACTGTTAAGTTTTAACTGTTAATTGTGATATGAGCGCAACCCAATCTCAAAATTTACCACTGTGGGTACAAGAAAGAGAAAAAGTAATTGCTAAGAGCATCGATAATGAATGGCGTGGTGGAAATCCTCCCGACTATTCCGAATCGAATCAAGGTTTAGCTTCCGAAAGTCAAGCCAATCATAATATGGGTTCTCTCGAAGCGATTGTGGAAAACTTAGTCAGAACCTTTGAGTTAGAAGCTTCCTTTAAAACCAATCCACAACAGTGGTTATCGGTGGTTAAAGATAAGTTTCGCATGAGTAGTAACGGTGGCGAACAATTTACCGCCGAAGATGTTTCCGCAGCGGGAACTTATAATTTATTTATCGGCGAGACAGAACAATATAAAGCTTCTGAAGAAAACTTTCAATCATCAGGAAGGTTGTTTCGCAGTGCATTTCCTAAAGGATTTTTATGGGAAGTGTTAGAAGTTTACAGTTCTCCACCAAATGTTACATTTAAATGGCGGCATTGGGGAACTTTTAACGGTCGATATAAAGACTATGCTCCTACAGGGGAAGTTGTGGAGATAATAGGAATGAGTATTGCTCGCGTTACCGATGACTTGAAAATCATCAATGTGGAACACTATTTTGATAACAGTCAGTTTTTTGCAAAGCTGACGAGTGGTGGAAAGCATGGAAGTGAGGATAAATCAGTTTGGGCAACAATTAAAAGATTTTTCTTCGGTAGAGAAAAGCAGCAAACTTCACCGCAACTAGCAACTAGCTGTCCATTTAAAAAATTGGCTGCTGGTTTCAATTCTTCTAATTAAACTTGACCCGGACGCAGTACTATATGCTGTGTCCTCAAATTTGTTCAGTTCAGTTAGTTAATTAATTTAATCCACAAACAGTGAAAATGCAAACATACTATTACGTAATGGCTTCTCAACGCTTTTTATTGGAAGAAGAACCTTTAGAGGAAGTTTTAAAGGAGCGTACTCGCTATTATCACGAACAAGAGAAAGAGATTGATTTTTGGTTGGTGAAGCAACCAGCTTTTCTAGAAACCAGTCAAATGTTAGAAGTCAAAGCCAAATGTCCCCAACCAGCAGCAGCGGTTGTTTCCACCAATCCTCAATTTATTACTTGGTTGAAATTACGATTGGAATATGTCGCAACGGGTGAGTTTCAAGCTCCTTCATCAGAAATTCCTGATGCTTTAGCGTCTCTTGCTTCAGTTTCTTAATCAGTTAACAGTTAACAGTGTTAGCGAAGCGTGTCATTTATGACATAAAGTTATCTATTGATATGCTTTCTATCTTATCTCCCAACATACACGCCCGGAAGAGGACTGATAACTGATAACTGATAACTGATAACTGATAACTGATAACTGATAACTGTGGTGTGAGTTTTAGGAGAATACAAACGATGAATTCAGCTATTTTAGGTAAATTTAAAAGTTTACCAAGCGTTTTAATATTATCAACAATGGGTTTATTTTACGGAATTAATTCTGTAAATGCCCAACAAAACCCTCCCACCTGTGAAGCTCCCAAAGGTGGTGAATATTTGTTATTAGTAGTGAGTCCCACAACAGACAATCAAACTCAGTTAAAGCGAGTTCTACCGGCAAAAATTAACACAAATACTTGTAGATACCTGAGCGATACAGTTACCCGTATCGGAGGATTTAAAAATATTGACGATGCCAATCGCTGGGCAAGATATATCAAAGATGCTGCTGGTTTATCTGCAATAATCACTACTAGACCTACAGAAACACCAACACCCACTCAAGCAAGTACGGTAAGTTATAAACCTCGAAACTTAGGAACTGGTTATGCTGTATTAGTAGATTATTACAATCGTCCTCAATTAGTATCTGATGTTCGTAAAGCAGTTAAAGGAGATGTGGGTTTTGTCGCTTACGGAAAACGACCTTACTTATTGGCTAATTACACTAGTAACCAAAAAGAAGCCTATGAAACCTTACAAGAACTTTCAAAACGCGGTTTCTTTGCCATCATTGTTGATAGTCAAAAAGTGATGTTATTGCGTTCTGCTGTAAAGTTGCCCAATTAGTTGTTAATTGTTGATAGTTAATTGTTGGTAGTTAGTTGTTAGTAATAACTCCTAACTCATAACTCACGTCTGATGTGAATTAAGCGCTCAAACCATTATCATTACATTGATAAATTAAAAATCTGAGATTTAAACAAGCTTCAAAACTCTTGTAGGATAAGGAACGTTTTTAATTCACATTAGGCGTAACTCTTAACTCCTCACTCATAACTCCTAACTCTTAACTCATCACTCCTAACTCCTCACTCTTAACTCCTAACTCATAACTCATAACTCATAACTCATAACTTTAATAGGCTGCTTGAGCTAACAAAGAAATGGTAACACCCAAAGCTGAACCGGCTATGACTTGAAAGGGTGTGTGTCCGAGTAATTCTTTAAGACGTTCGGCGGCTATTTCTGGGTGATCGTGAAACATTTCGTCAATGACTTGATTGAGGATGCGAGCTTGTTTTCCGGCAGCTTGACGGACACCAGCAGCATCGTACATGACGATGATGGCGAAAATAGCAGCTAAAGCGAATTCAGGGGAAGCCCAACCGATAGTTTGTCCAACACCAGCAGCTAAGGCAGTTACTAAGGCTGAATGAGCGCTGGGCATTCCTCCAGTTGTGACTAAAACACTCACACTCACTTTACCGTTCTTGATTAACTCAATTAGGAGCTTTAAAGCCTGAGCGACAAAACAAGCTATTAAGGCAACCAGTAGCACGTGATTATTAAATATATTACCTATGTCTTGCATGGTATTACGGTTAAATTAGGCTAATATTAGCAGCGGTTGCGTGGGTGAGGAAGTGCGGGATACTACTTAACATCCCAAATCTGAAAAATTGAATTAGTTATTACGACTAGTAATAAAGTACGCGAGGGCAATTAAAGGTTTAGCTTGCTCTCCAAAGGTTTCTAATTCGGCAACTGCTGCTTCAACGAGCAATTGTGCTTGTTTTTTGGATTCTTCCAGACCCCAAAGACTGGGATAGGTAACTTTTTGCGCTTTTTGGTCTTTACCCGCAGTTTTACCTAACTGTTCTTGGGTGGCGGTGATATCCAGAATATCATCAACTATCTGAAATGCAAGTCCAATATTTTGAGAATAGCGAGACAATCGTTGTAATTGTTCTGGGGATGCGGAAGCTAATATACCACCGCAAACGACGCTAGCTTCTAAAAGGGCTGCTGTTTTATGATTATGAATAAAATTCAACGTTTCTAAAGGAACATCTGTCTTTCCTTCCATTTCCAAGTCTACAACTTGACCGCCGACTAAACCCGCAGCGCCGACTGCACGTCCCAAACGAGAAATTACCTGTAAAACTTGGGGTGGTGGTACATTTTGAGTATGAGTTGCCACATACTCGAAAGCGTAAGCTAATAATCCATCCCCGGCTAAGATTGCCACATCATCGCCATATACTTTGTGGTTGGTTAATTTACCCCGACGGTAATCATCGTTATCCATCGCTGGCAGGTCATCATGAATCAAAGACATGGTGTGAATCATCTCTAAAGCGCAAGCTGTCGGCAAAGACATTTCGATGTTTCCACCAGTCATTTCACAAGTAGCAAGACACAGAATCGGACGCAAGCGCTTACCTCCAGCTAAAAGGGAATAACGCATTGCTTGATAAATTTTATCGGGATAAACAATCTCAATCGATTTATCCAAAGCATTTTCTACAAGTTTTTGTCGTTCCTTGAGATAAGCCGATAAATCGAACTCTAATTTTTTTAATTCGGGTGAATTTTTCGATAAATTATCTGCTGCAACCATTCTAAGTTTCCTTATTTTATTTCAAATTAACTGGTCACTGATAACTGATAACTGTTAACTGTATTTTGTAACAACATTGCAACAGTCATTGGTCCGATACCACCGGGAACTGGGGTAAGGAAATTGGCGACGGTTGCAACTTCCTCAAAATTGACATCACCGGTTAACCGACTTTTGCCGTTTTGATCAGTAATGCGGTTTATCCCCACATCTACCACAACTGCGCCTTTTTTCACCATTTGGGCAGTAATTAATTGGGGAATCCCTACCGCAGCGATGAGAATATCGGCATTTTTGGTAATTTCTTGTAAGTTTTGGGTACGCGAATGAGCAATAGTAACGGTGGCATTTGCTTCTAAGAGCATCATCGACATTGGTTTACCAACCAAAATCGAACGTCCTAATACTACTGCGTGTTTTCCTTCTAGAGATATAGAATATTCCTGCAACAAACGCATTACCCCCGCAGGAGTACAGCTACGTAAACCCGGTTCGCTTCTTAATAATCGTCCCAAATTTAACGGATGCAGTCCATCAACATCTTTTTCGGCAGCAATTTCGTGTAATAGAGCCACACTATCCAATTCTGGGGGAAGGGGTAACTGTACTAAAATCCCATCGACTCGTTCGTCATCATTTAAGCTATGAATAACCGACTGAAGCTCGCTAAAACTAGTAGAGTGCGGGAAATGTCGATTAAATGAAGCAATACCCACCGATTCACAAGCTCGTTCCTTGTTGCGGACGTAAGCAGCACTCGCGGGGTTATCACCAACCATCAACACCGCTAAACCTGGAGGACGACCCACTATAGATTCTAATTGCGCGATCGCCGATTTAAGTTGTTCGTGAATCTTTAACCCTAAAGCTTTACCATCA
Organism: Richelia sp. SL_2_1; assembly: GCA_012033205.1. Lineage (GTDB taxonomy): Bacteria > Cyanobacteriota > Cyanobacteriia > Cyanobacteriales > Nostocaceae > Rivularia. Next base: position 22,785 of record JAAUSO010000016.1, read on the forward strand.
AGCAGTTTTGCTGTTTTTGTTTCCATGAGCAAATTTTATAACGTAAATAGGTCACGGCATCATTCACCACATTATTTATCTTCTCAGATAGTTTGCCGTGAAGCGAGAATAGATTTTTTTCTCTCAAGAACTTAGTATTATTGGGAACTATGTATATAAAAGTTACGACGAACCAACCACTGACAGTTAAATTTCGGAATATGGTGCCTACAATGCAACGAGTTAGAACAAAAATTTTCCCAAATTTATGGATATTGCGTTTAGGGTTAGCTCCTTTAATACTATCGGGACTACTCGGTTGCAATAATTTGAGCGAATACGGAATTAATGCCATTGGCGTAAATGTGACTGCGATCGGCGAACTAAAACCCCAAAAAAACAACAATACTCCTGTGTATGTTCAAGGCAAGGTAGAAAGGAAAGTACCTTTGTTAGAACAACAAATGTATCAGATCGGTGACTCCACTGGCAAAGTTTGGCTATTAACTAATCAAAAAGATTGGAAATTAGGAGATAAAGTTGTATTTAAGGGATTACCTCGATACGAAAGTATTCCCATATCTGGAGCAGAATTAGGAGAATTTTACTTAGAAGAAAAGTAATAATTAAAGACAGTATTTTGAGCAATATAAATTGTAATTATTTATGAATAATCAACAGATTCATCACGTTGCAATTGCAATCCTCTATAGAGACAACAAATTTTTAATGCAGCTGCGCGATAATATCCCCACCATTGTTTATCCCGGTTATTGGGCATTTTTCGGTGGACATATTGAACCGGGTGAAACTCCAGAAGTCGCAGTCAGACGAGAAGTTTTAGAAGAAATTAACTATACTCTACCTGCAAAATTGATCAATTTGGTTGTTATAACTCCGAAACCGCAGTACGTCATGTTTTTCACGCACCCCTAGAAGTTGATTTAAATCAATTAGTTCTCGCTGAAGGTTGGGATATGGGTTTACTTACTCCCGAAGATATTCGCAACGGTTGCTGTTATTCATCTGTAGCAAAAGAAGTCAGACCTCTAGGTTCTGTACATCAGCAGATTTTGTTGGATTTTATGAAATTGGTAATTGGTAATTGGTAATCGGTAATTGGTAATCGGTAATTGGGAATTGGGAATTGGGAATATAATTTCAATTCCTAACAACTCTCAAAAAATAATTTCGATTTCTTCCGGAATAGATATAAATGGTGTGGAAGTAATAATCAGCTTGACAAATTATAGCCAATTTTTATAACGAAACTGGGGAACTATGGCCCCGCTAATTATCAAAAGCTCAGTCTTTATGGCTGGGCTTTTAACATTATTAGAGTATTTAACGTCAAAAGCTCAATTACATAACGTCCGGTTAAACACTCCTACTGTCTGTAAGGGCTGGTAATGGGTAATTGGTCATGGGTTTTGGGTAAATGCGTAATCGTCATATAGTAAGCAATTAACCGGACTTCATATTACTCAATATTGCGATTCGCAAAGGGCAAGGTTTCGCCTATCGCAATTTTTCAAATCTAACAATCAATAACCTTCTATCTTGCTCCATAGAAACCTATTGTTAAAATAATTACGAATTGTTTGACTTCGTTTTTTCCCGCCTGAGACTGCAAGTCCCAGTCTGATACCAGAAGTCCATTCAAATGGACTAAAAATATTACAGCTTTAGGTTAGTTATATTTTTATTTAGATTTTTTATTATTTAGCTAATTATACGTAATTTGCAAGATGTAAGTAACCCAAAATCTCTTTCACATAATCAAAACTTTTTCAAAATGCCTTAACTGATAAAACTTCTGTATTCATATTCCTTTACAAACCCGTTACTCAAGTTTACAGAAAATTTTTTATTGATAGAATTCTCAATTAATTAACGAGATTACAAGCCATTTTGGTGTAATATACGTTTTATATACTTAGGGAAGCAGTTTATTTCCTTTTCAACACTTTTCAGAAATTTGACTAATAAACCCTCTATTAGATAGCAATTAACTTGATATTTACATCTTTTACATACTACAAAGTTGAGAAGTAGCTGAAAAATAGCCCAAGTCAATGTGAAGCAATGTAAATATTGCTGTGATTTATCATACTAAAAAGATGGTCAATAAATACTTGGATTGACAAATAATTTGTTTTGTGGATATAGAAAAACAGATCAAACGTGAATTTGAGGTTTAAAAAAAACTACCTCTGAAGAATTTTTAATAGCGGAAGAGAAGTCGGGTTTTGGTCAAAATTTGTCAGGGTGTTACAAATACTTATACTAAAAACGCGACGAATGATGATTGTTCCATGCCCAATTGGCAATTTCTAAAGCAAAAAGTATGCCCTTGAACTGGTTTAATAAGTCAAAACCACAATAAACTAATAACTATTGTGGACTCACGGTGCTATGCAATCAGCTTTTAAATTGCCGCGATGGTTAAGCTTGGGATTGGCTTTTCCTTTATTTATTTTGAATATTTGGGTATTACTTGGAGTTATCAAATATCTTCAACCCTTGGTAAGTATTGTAATTGCTGCAATTCTGCTAGCTTTTGTTTTAGAATACCCAATTGGTTTTTTCCAACGACGAGGAGTAGAACGCAATTTAGCAACAGTCGGAGTGCTGCTGTTGGCGGTTGTAATACTTGGAGGTTTTGGGATTACAGTACTACCGTTAATTATCGAACAGGTTAATGAACTGATAAATATATTGCCAGCTTGGATTGACTCTGGTACACAACAGTTACAAGCTCTGCAAGATTGGGCTGCAACTCAACAGTTACCAATTAACCCTAGTGGTTTACTTCCCGATTTGCTTGATAAAATATCGAATCGAATTCAAAGTTTAAGCGGTAGAATAATCGGCTTAGCCTTCGATACAATCGGTAGTGTTCTCAACATTTTGTTGACAGCAGTCTTAACTTTGTACATGATTTTAAATGGCGATCGCGTTTGGGAAGGAATTCTCAAATGGTTGCCGCAACATATTGCCAAACAGGTAAGCGATTCTTTGCGGGAAGATTTCCAGAATTACTTTATTGGACAAGCGACTTTAGCGACTATACTTGCAACGGGCTTGACCTTAGCTTTTGTAGGATTGCGAGTTCCTTTAAATTTATTGTTCGCGTTGGTGATTGGATTTTTTGCTTTATTCCCCTTCGGTACGGGTATTGGTATTACTTTAGTAAGTTTATTAGTAGGCTTGAAAAACTTTTGGTTGGGAGTAGAAGTTTTAAGTGTAGCAGTAGCTATAGACCAATTTAATTATAATTTTATTGCGCCGCGCATTTTAAGTAATTTTACGGGTTTAAATCCTGTTTGGGTAGTTATTTCATTATTAATAGGAGCAAAACTTTTAGGAGTGTTAGGATTACTAATTGCTATTCCCTTAGCTAGTTTTATTAAAAGCGTCGCTGATAACTGGCGAGATGGTGGTTTTATTATGGTAAATGATCGGGAATTAGAAGCGGTTGCCGAAAGTGATTGAGAGGGTGCGGGGGAAATTCCCTGCCCAGCGATGATTTATCCCAAACTGTTGATGATGACAAGATACCTTGAAAACTTTTGTGGGATGGACATCTTTGCCCATCCCTTAACAAAATTCACTTACTCGGTTTTTGATAATAACCCAAAACTTTTTTCACATAATCTGCACTAAAACCACTATCGCAGCCTTTGTATTTACCAGTCATCCACCAACAGGCAGTACCAAGCACGGCTTGTGTTTCATTATTATTGGTAGCTTCCAATTGTCCTTTTAACTCTCGTTGTGTAACACAACTAATAACTTGACGTGCTAATTGTGGATTGTTTTCAAACTCTGTTGGTGAAACTTCTTTTTTCAGACAAAATTTTGACCAACTTGTCAAAGTTGCTGGTTTAACTTGCCATTCGCTGTAATATCCATCATTTGCAGAACCTGTTTTTGGTGCAGCCAATCGTAATGCTTCTACCATTCTGGCAACTTGAGTGTCGAAGGATTGCGGTTGTGCTTGTACGCTCAAAGGTAACAGCCCTAAAGTCACAATTACACCACTGAGTAGAAATTTCATGACTATTTATTGTAGACAAACACGCATAAGCATACAACATTATCCTTAAGATTCCATCTACCAAAAATAATCGGCGATGTTTCTAACAATTGCTTTCTTCGATGTTATTGTCATGAATTTGAGATTGCGATCGCTATATGAAGGTGTTGCATTTGAAGCAGAAGAATAACTAAGTCTATAGGTTGCCGAATGTAGTTATTACGATGCTTTTATTCTACTAAATGTATTTATAAATACATTTAAATCATATTTATTGCAATTAATTATTAATAATGTACTAAATATACACAATTTTATTGCAAATTATGATTAGATTAAGAACTGTGGATGGTTTTTTGAAGTTACACAGGTTTTCTAGAGTATGGTGAAACCTGCCACGAATCGGTGAAAACCATGAATTATAATCACCATTCAACCCTAAGTTAACAAAACAGAAGGCAGAATTTCTTAGATTAATTACAAAAGACTGAATATGGAAAAACACGACTTTTTATACCCTCGCCGTTTCTACCGGGGAGATTTGGAACCAAAGAATGTAGTCTTTAATGCTAATTTACAGGAATTTTCTCAAACTGTAGAATATATTGCTAACTTGCAGACTGGCGGGAAAATATCTGCTGAATTGGCATACCAGCAAATCAGAGCAGCTTATAAACGCTTAAAGCATTCTAAAAAGGAGTTAGGAATTAGTAATACTTCTCAATAAGATATCTAGTATTATTAAAACCTTATAGTTTAATAAATGATTTAGTTTTGATTAAAATCTGGCATCATATCATGTCCGGTTAAACACTCCTACTGTCTGTGAGGGCTGGTAATGGGTAATTGGTGATGGGTGATGGGTAAATGCGTTTGCCAAAATATCTCGTTGAGAAACAAGAAAAATTCAACTAATAAATTCAACTAATAAATATAGAATGGACAAAGATAAAATAGTTGTGGTTGGTGGTTATGTTGGTTGTGGTAAAACTTCTTGGATTTATCAACAAATAGCTTGTTTAATAAAAGCTGTTCCTCAGTATTATAAAAAGATACTATATTTAAAAGCTGGTACAGGAAAAGTTCAAATAGACCAAAAAAGAATTAGTATTGACTTTCCTATGGTTAATGTTTTTTGTGATAATCAGAAAGCTGCTTTTCTCAATGAATTAGAGTCAGCAGATATAGCCTATATTGAATTGGGTAATAATTTGGGATTAAGTTATATTGATGAGCTTTTAAATGATTTACCTTATTATCCGGTGGCAATTTTACCTCCGGGATATAAGCGTTGTAAATGGCATTCTTGGGCAAAAGAAGTACTTACAGGAGCAGCAATCACAGCTTCTAGTTGGGAAATGGAGACATTGCGGATATCAACTACTGGTAAGATTATTTGTGGAGAGAAGTTCAATAAATTGTGGAATAAAATTATTGGTAATGCTTATGGAAAAGTTCTGCGTGCTAAAGGAATTTTTCATTTAGAAGATGGCAATATAATTTATGCTGATTTTGTTCATGGTACAGAATGTATAGAGTTTTTAAATTTAGATTTAGTGCCTTATTTACATGGTGAACCAAAATGTTTTAGTGGTTTAGAAATAGTAGGTTTTTCTTTAAATGAAGCAGTTTTACAACGAATTATCAACAAAATTTATATAGCTACATATAGTATTGTAAAATCTTGAATTCAACTAAAAGCTAAATAAATTAAACATTTCGTTGGGAAAAGGGAAAAGGGAAGAGTTAGGGCTTATATAACTCACGAGTAATTATGTAAATAATGCAAGCCTAACTACTTATAATGCTGTATAAATTAAGCCTGTTGTTTAGTCGGGATATATCTGATCAAGTATTGCGATCGATTATTAGTTTTACTTGATATGGTGATGTTGGGTTTCACGATGTTCCACCCAACCTACAAACTACAAATTAAAAACCACAAACTATAAATTATTCTTGTATCGCGTCTAAATCTACAACTTTTTTACCAAGATTAGTAAAGTCAATATCAGCTAATGGTGCTTGACTACGCTGAATAGTAAAAACAGCTCCCTTTGCTTGATTACCATCATTGTACTCAACAACATATGTCATCTGCTTCTTTTTGAAGGCTAATGGTAATAAACCTAAAGGGCCAAATGCAAGAGTAGTCCAAATAGCAGTTTTGCCCAGACGTTTTGCAGATTTGCTTCGTTCAACTTTTTTAATGGAGCTTCCTGGAATTACTTGATTAGCGGTTTGATTACTATCCGACTTCATTGTTACACGAATATTGTTATTATCAATAGTTACATTACAGCTATCCATGTCTCGTTCGAGCTGGTTGAAGCACTTTCCTTTATAAATTCCAGCTTGTGCAACGGTGGGCGCAATCGCCATGAAACTTGTCAGCAATAATAGGGTAAAAGCGGTAACTGATTTATTCATTTTACGTAGTGAATATACTTAAATAAAGAATAGACTCATGGTAGTTAAATTACTTAATTGAGTCAAGTATTTGTATACTCAATGGTAGTGATGATTTCGGAAACAAGTTATATCAGTCAAAATCAAACTTTGGTGTTTCTTAATAACCGTAAACCACTCAAGGTTACTAATACTGTAGAGCCTTCATGTCCAATAACTCCCAAAGGAAGATTGATACCAGTTGTAAAATTAGCAATTAATAGTAAACCAATGCTACACAGAGCAAAAACAATATTTTGTTTGATGACTATGATAGCACGACGACCGAGAGTAATTGCGACAATTAATTTTTCCAAACGGTCAGCCATTAATACAATATCTGCTGTTTCTAAGGCGATATCGCTACCTGTGGTTCCCATCGCTATTCCCACGGATGCCGTTGCTAAAGCAGGAGCATCGTTTATACCATCGCCAACCATTATAACTGTTTGATATTGCCTTTTTAAACGACGAATAACGGTTACTTTATCTTCGGGGAGTAATTCGGCATAAACTTCGGAAATGCCTAACTGTTGAGCAATGTAGTTGGTTGTCAGTTGGCGATCACCACTCAAAATAATTATGTTTTGAATACCGAGTTTTTTTAAGTGCTGAATAGTTTTTATAGCTTCAGGACGTATTGTATCTGCAATGGCGATAATTCCTAATATTTTCTGGTTATTGGCAACCCAAACGATTGTTTTACCTTGTGTTTCTAGATTTTTACTAATTGCAACTAAATTAGCTGGTAACTGGGAATCTGATTGAATAAAATTTGCATTACCAACTTTTATATATGTCTGTCTCTCTGTGTCTAAATTACCGCTAATACCAAAACCTGTATGAGAAACCACATTATTAGCAGATACTAAAGCGAGATTTTTATTCTGAGCAGCTTTGACAATTGCTTTACCAATGGGATGCTCTGAATAAACTTCCACAGCAGCAGCAACCGAGAGAATTTGATTTACATCTTCCCCATCAACGGGGATAACTTCCATAACTTGGGGTTCTCCGGTAGTGAGAGTTCCAGTTTTATCAAAGGCGATCGCCTTAACTTTACCAACTAATTCTAAAACTGCTCCACCTTTAAATAAGATACCACCCCGCGCTCCATTGGCAATCCCCGATAATAATGCCGGCATAATAGCAGCCATTAAGGCACAGGGAGAAGCGACTACAAGAAAAATTAAAGCTTTATAAATAGTCGTTTCCCAGTCCCAGTTAAAAATAAATGGTGGTAAAGTAGCTAATAAAATACCGCATATTACAATTATTTTGGCGTAATTGCGTTCTAAATTTTCTACAAATATTTGAGATGGTGGTGCTTCGGTTTGAGCTTGCTGCACTAAACGAATTACCCTTTGAATTAAACTACTTTCCGGTGGTTGATGAACTCTGATTATCAATGCTCCTGTACCATTGATTGTTCCAGCAAAGACTTCATCCCCCACAGTTTTTTCCACAGGTAAGGATTCTCCGGTAATCGAAGCTTCATTAAGATTACTCGCACCTTCGATAATTAAAGCATCAGTAGGAATTAACTCTCCCGGTTTAACTAATAATTTGTCATCTATAGCTAATTTATCAATAGCAACCTGTTTTTCTTCACCATGTAATATTACCCTAGCAGTATCTGGTGTTAAACCCATTAAGCTACTAATAGCGTGGTTTGTTCTTTGCATAGCATAGCCTTCCAATGCACCACTGATAGCGAAAATCAGAATTAACACCGCACCATCAACAATTAAATGATATTCCCCTCGCCAAAGTCCTAAAAATGCTGCACCCAAAGCTGCTACTATCATCAATAGATCAACATCGAATTCTTTTTCTTTAAATAGAGTAGTCAATCCTTCCTTTGCACTTTCGTAACCTCCAATTACATAAGCTGCACTCAGAATCAGTAAAGCCAATCCAATCCAACTAAACAGCAAACACAACCAACCCAAGATTAAAAGTACAGCACAAATAATTGCTGCTACAGCATCTGGATGTTCTGATATTAATTTTCTAAAATCAGTTTTTCTCAACAAATAACTAGTCATACTGGGAAATCACAAAATAACTTTGATTTCCACTTTAAACCTTGACATCAATGTCAATGTCAAATCAATTTTGGATTTACGGAAAGTTTGGGGTGTAGATTCTCGAACCCCAAAACTTTCCAAGACAGATTTTAGATTTTGGATTGAACCCATAATCACACAAGTGGGGTTACGGATATTTATAGTCAAAACCCGACTTTTTGCCTCCCACGAGATAATCATAGAAGTCGGGTTTTTTTATTGTAAAAACCCGACTTCTTATCCCCCACGAAAATTGTTAACTGTTCGCTTTCTTAAAAAATGAAAAACAAAGACTTAACAATCAAACAACTAACTCAAGAAGTTGGTGGTGGTTTGACACCGAGGATGGTGAGACATTATCATAAATTAGGTTTATTACCCGAACCTAAACGGAGTAAAGCTAATTATCGCCTTTACACAGATAAAACCGTGCAACATTTACGAAAAATTGTTGCATTAAAATCTCAGGGTTTTCAACTAGACCATATTCAAAAATTATTAACAAGTTATCCCGAACCAAACAATTTTGATAGCTTAACTACTCAACTACAACAGCAATATCAATGTATCATCGAACAATTATCCCGATTGCGAAAAACAGCATCGGCTTTAGAAAGTTTATTAGGTAGAGATCAACATTGTCAACATATCCAAGCAGAAGCACTCGCCGAATTACGACAAATAGAAATAGAATCAACCTTGGGTAATCACAAATTAGAACAACTGTGGTACGGTTTAGATGCAGCTTGTGATGCTCATCCAGAAGACTTTGACGAATCATTACAACAGTTATTACCCGACTTATCGAATAAAAACGAAATCGAAAGAGATTTACTTAGCAAACTAGTATTAGCTTGTGGTGATGTTAGTTTAGTAGATTTTATCCGCTTGAGTGAAAGTGCCATCGCCGTAGCCAGAAATGCTCTACAAAATAACTGTGAAATAGTCGTAGATGTTCCCCCAGTTTTCGCAGCTCTCGATCATACCCGCATTGCACATCTAGGTATAAAAGTCAAGATTTTGATGAATGACCCTCATATTTACAGTGCAACAGAAGCTGAAAACAAATTTTGGCAACATGAAAAATGGCGCGAGGGTTTGCAAAAGTTAACTCCTGGTTGTATTTTAATTATCGGTTACGCACCATCAGTATTAATATCTGTATTGAAACTCATCCAACAAGAGCAGTTACAACCATCATTAATTATCGGAATGCCCATCGGTTTTAGTCATGCTCCAGCAGCCAAACGTCGGTTAATGTCTTCTGATGTAGATTATATTACCACTGTTGGCACTATTGGCGGGGGTTTATTAGCCGCAGTAGCACTTAATACTTTGATGGAGTCCTTAATTGAAAAGCCTGATTGTCATTGTCATTTAGATGTTAACTGTTGACTGTAGAAGTCGGGTTTTTACGATAAATATCTGTAATACCCACTTTCACACTAATAAAAACCCGACTTCTGTGAATATTGTCGAACTCACGTTTAATTAGAATTAGCAGTTGTTTTTTTCATTGCAAAACCCTTGCTTACTCCATAGTAAACAGTTTTGAATTCCACTTGATTATTATTAGGATTGTAAAGAGTATAAGTTGCTTCTCCTGGCTTTCTCCCCACATTGCCGACACCTACCACCATCCGGGGAGTCACATTGATAGTGTGATTAGGTACTTGACTATCAAGAGTAGTTATTCCCGTGTTAATTGAACCAGCTTCTAAATTATATTGAAAAGTTAGACCAGAACGACCGCAAAATAAATTATTAGCTTGCATCCGCGCTACTCGGTCTAAAATTATAACTGGAGAAGTTTCCGGAGTTAATGCTTCATCTACAGATACAGTTGTACCGTGAATTAATAAAGCATCCAACTCAAAAAAGCCAAAATCGAGATTTCGTATCCACTCCACAGTATGACGAGAAACATTATCCCATAGTAATTTTACGGTTTCACCACCATATTTTTGCAATAAATCAGTAGGTTCCGAAGTTGCAGATAAACCATGCAGTATCAAAGATTGCTCCTCCCACCATCCCTTACAAACTAATGGTGATAACCCAGACTCAGAATTATGTGAATTATGTAAAAGTTCTACTAGTTTCTCAGATTCAGGAGTCGGTCCAACCACATCCCCTAAAATATATAAAGCCTCAATATAACGACTTTGACGTTTAATATCCGTCATCACCGCTTCATAAGCCGTCAAATTACCTTCAATACCGCTTAAAATTGCCCACTTCATCATCGTAATTTTGGATTTTAGATTTTAGATTAAAGAGTTAGTTGACAGTTGACAGTTAATTTTTCCCCATCCCCTTGTCTCCCCCTCTTCCCATCACCGAGTACAAACATGAGTTGGATCATCTGCACGTTCAGCAAATTCTATACCACGTGATAAACGCCAAGCAAAGATAGGTGGTAATCCTTTTTCAATAATTGCTGCACAGGTTTTTTGATAATCGTAAGCAACTTCTCGTAATATTACTTCCTGATTGCCAGTGTCATAAATCACATAAGTTGCATTAGGTCGCCCATGTCTTGGTTCTCCCACTGAACCTGCATTAATAATCTTTTTCAAGCTTGCTGTAAAGCTCTTTTCTTCAGATAAACTTTTGCTTTCGACTCGAACTTTTAACTGACCAGAATCTAAATTACGGAAATAAGGTGCATGAGTATGTCCGCAAAAAAGCACATCTGCACCTGATGAAATTACTCGTTCTAATGCCACAAATGCATCGAGTTCTGGTAATAAATATTCGTGGTTGCTATGGGGACTACCGTGAACAAAAGCCAAGTTATCTTCTTGAAGAATATGAGGTAATTGAGCTAAAAAATCACGATTTTCTGGTGTTATTTGCTTATTAGTCCATTCATGGGCGATAATACCGCGTTTTTCTGCTAATAAAGAAGGATAACTACAATCGCAAGCATTCAAACCCTCAACCACATCTTCATCCCAACAACCACCACAGGTAGGAATTTCCAAAGAACGGATTTTTTCCACTACTTCATTAGGATAAGGACCATATCCAACTAAATCCCCTAAACAAAAGATTTTTTCCGCAAAATGTTGCTCTATATCTAATAAAACAGCATCTAAAGCTGCAATATTACCGTGAATACATGAAATAACAGCTATTTTCATACTTCCATACCTTCTAATAACATCTGTTTAACTTGTTGTTGGAACTGCTTAACTAATAAATCTGATAAAAAACAATCAGATAAAGTTTGCTTGAGCATCACTTCATCCAAACTTTCTCCTACCACTTCAATACCACTAAAACGCTGTGGTCTACCTTCCAAATGACGAGGTAAATTTAATTCTAAAAAACCGGCTTGGGGTATACCCGCAACAAAATCACAGTAAATACTTCTACCATCATTAACATCAAAAATTGCCTTAGCACGGCTAACATTACCATAAGCACCATGAGTTAATTCATACCAAAACTCTTCCAAACTATCTTCATCAATCACCTGAGTATCAGTTCCAACTCTCCATAAATGCTTAGATGAATCCGTTTTAATCGGTATTCCTGAAATAATCTCATCAGCCCAAGCGTGATATTCAGAATCTTTGAGATGCGGTGGTAAAACAGCTACAGTACCGTAAGATAAATCATTTAATATTGGTGATAAACTTTCTAAATCCAAGTAAAAACCCAATTCTATATAAACCGCTTTCGCTTCGGGTATTCGCTTGAGTAATTCAACTTCTTGAGTGTCGCTGAAAACCTGTATCCCCGGAAAATCGGCAGCAATTCGGTTTTTATCGATAGAAACGTTACCAGTACCGGGGCTGAAATAAATGATATTATCATCATCTACAGATTTTGTATCTTGGATTTGCTGATGAATCCAAGCAGTTTTTCCCGAACCCGCAAGACCAGCAACAACCTTAATTAAAGGTACAGTCATAGAAACTTCATTGAGATTTAGAAACCATAAGTTACTCCGCTAATTGTAACTCATATGTGAATGATAATCGTTTTCAGTTAGCAAATGACTCTTATAGAAGTCGGGTTTTTATGGGGATTTCGTCGATATTAGAGATGTCGTAAAAACCCGACTTCTTGCCCCCAGGTTTTGATTAGAATTTTGTAAATGTTAAAGGAAAATCCAACCGCCATTGCTTACCTTTGTAAAATAGTAGTTGATAAACGTGTAGACTACCGTATCTAAAAGACGCTTCAAAAGATTGTAAATAAAGATACCACATACGCAAAAAACGCTCATCATAGATTGCTCCTAATGAGGCAATCTTATCTCGATTACTGGTAAAATTAATTGCCCAGCGCTTCATAGTTTCCGCGTAGTGGGGCTTGAGATTTTCGCAATGAGCAACTGGTAGCTTAGCAGCGCGAAGTTCCTCTATCAATTCATGAAGCTGGGGTGCATACCCACCAGGAAAAATATATTTAGCACTCCAAGCGCCATTGCGTTCGTTACTTTGGGTGGCAATTGTATGTAACATACCCACTCCATTAGGAGTTAAAAGTTCTGATGCTTTGTGCATGAACGTCGCGAAACTGTCTTTACCGACGTGTTCAAACATTCCGATGCTGACAAATTTATCGTATTGTCCTTGTATCTCTCGGTAATCTTTCGTAACGATATTTATTTTATCACTAAGACCTTTCTCAGCAATTCTTTCTTTTGCCAATGCGGCTTGCTCTACACTTAAAGTGATACCTGTTCCGGAAATACCGTAATTTTCAGCAGCATAAATCAGCATTCCACCCCATCCACAACCGATATCAATCAGTGATTCTCCCGGTTGCAACGCTAATTTTTGACAAATTAATTCGTACTTTTGAAGCTGCATCTGTTCTAGGGAATCAGTTTCTCGAATCCGATAACCACAGGAATAAGTCAAAGTTGAGTCAAGAAAAAGCTGATAAAAATCATTTCCTAAATCATAGTGATACTGTACATTTTTACGACTATTTTGAATGCGAGTGGGAACTGTTTTCAGTCGTTGAGTTATCACCGTCAACAATAATGGAATTGTGATCCGTTGACTTGCTTTCGAGTAGACATTACTACGATAAAATAATCCAATGAGTTCAACAAGATTATCATTTTCCTCATCCCACCAACCATCCATGTAAGCTTCACAAAACCCAAGAGCGCCAAATGCCAAAATCCGGTCATAGGTATGAGGATTATGAATACGAAGACTCAGAGCTGGTGATAAATCTTCCTTACCAAAATGGAACACCATACCTTCAGGGTTGGTAACAGTGAGATTTCCTTCTTGAATAAAGCTAAAAAGTTGGTAGAGATAGCGCTCTCCACTGGGTAAGCGAGAAATGCGATCGCTCCAATTTTGGCTTGAAGGGGTAATGATTTCTCGATTTTGTCGATTTGGCGCTTGGGTTTGAGTCATATCTTGAGCTTCCTTATAATTTTACTTCTGCACAACTTTGACATTAGTTGCTAATCCGAGGAATTGTAGTAATCTAATGGTCATCCAAGTCACATCAATTTCCCACCATTGCAAACCATGACGGGCTGAATATTGAAAAGCATGATGATTATTATGCCAACCTTCGCCAAAAGTCAAGAAAGCAACCCACCAACAGTTAGTAGAGCGGTCTTTTGAATCATGACTACGATAGCCAACCATATGACAAGCACTATTCACGAACATCGTAGAGTGAAGTCCGACAAATAAACGTACAAAGATTCCCCAAATTACAAAAGACCATCCACCAATCAAATACAGGATAACCCCTAAAGCAACTTGCAACTCGATGTAATATCTGTGACAAAAACGATAAAATGGGTCATCAGCAATGTCCTTAGTAAGACGGGGAAGTTCAGTTTTCATCGGCACCGAGTGCATTAACCAACTGATGTGACTCCACCAAAAACCCTGGGTGGAATTATGAGGGTCTTTTTCCTGATCGGAATACAAATGATGCGCTCTATGATATCCAACCCAGCCAAGTACACCTCCCTGAAGAGCCAAAGTACCGCATAAAATTAGAAAATACTCCAACCATTTGGGAGTTTGTAAACTGCGATGGGTAGCCAAACGATGAAAACCAAAAGAAATTCCCAAACCGATGGTTATCCAGTGTAAAAACACTGCCACCCCTAGAGCAGCCCAACTAAATGTATGGGGTAAAAATACTAACAATACTGCTAAGTGTAGTATACAAGTAAAAATAATTACCTTTGGTCTTGGGGTAGCTGGATTAAATTGAGATACATTGCTAGTCATAATTTTATTGAATTTTAACTTTACACTGGATTGGATTGATTGGGGTTGTCACTTGAATCATGTCACCATCACTTGATTTTTTTTAAGAAGTTACCAGAAAACTCATTCTATCGCTGACGCACCTGCGAGTAGTATTTTACGGGAGAATATCGACCTCAATTTGGGAACCATCTTTAACCAATAGAATTATTTCCATTTGAGGATTATAACCATCAATCGCTTGTAAGATATTAGAAATTGTTTGCTGTGCGACAATCCATTCATGTCATGTAAATAAACTGAAAGTTGTTTTTTAAACTGCACCTCTCAAAAAAAAAGCACATTGCCCTAAACTTGATCTGTGCAATAGTATTGACCACGAACACTAAGAAAATGTTCGCGGGGGTAAATAAAGTTTCTTGATTTGACAACAAAACAGCCCCAAATCTCAGCTTTGTAATTAATTAGTAAAATATTGGTAAAATATTTGAATTAACGTGAGTACTCCTTCGGGGAAGTAAGCTACGAGAACAATCATAGAAGTCGGGTTTTTACAATCAATATCGGTAACACCACAAAACAATCATAAAAACCCGACTTCTTACCCCACGGAAGTCGGGTTTTTACAATCAATGTCGGTAACACCATAAAACAATCATAAAAACCCGACTTCTTAACCTGTTTCCTATTCCCTACTACTAGAAAGTAAAGGTAGTTCTAAGAGTACCAATTACTGCATCATCATTGCTACTGTCGTTACCGGGTGCTGTCACCCAAATAACTCCCGGAGTAATGCTGATATTATCATTGACCTTATACTGATAAAATCCTTCAATATGATAGGAAGTATCTTGGTCTTTATCTAAACCAGCAATGGTAGAATCTGTTACTTTAGGAGTCATACCAAAAATTACTCCAGCTAAATTACCTTTTTTACCCAAATCAGGTAATCCCAAAGTCACAGCCCAGTTCCAGATATCTGCATTACCACGACTGCTAATATTTCCTGCGGTGGCTAAATTACGGGTATTTGTATAGCCAACCCAACCCCCTAACACCAAATTGTCGCTTAAACCTAGTGTTGCTTCAACGCCGTAGGAATTGCTAGAATACGGCACGTCTAAAGTTTCAGGGTCAGAATCAACCGCAGCTACGTTAGAAAAGGGACTCAAACTTGCACTATCACTACCAATTCCCAAACCTTGATTATAAGCGTTGATATAGGTAAGACCGACTTTAAAACGCTTACTCGGTTCAAAGGTAAGTTGTGCTAAAGCACCGTAAGGACCATTAAATATACCGTTTCCTGGACTGGGATCATTATTACTACTAGCTAAATAGCTCAAACTCAATGATAAACTATCCCCAAACGCTTGGGTAATTCCCAATCCAGAACCATCCATTTGATAATAAATCGGGTTACGAGTACCAAACCTAGATAAAGCGCCTTCCGCACCATCACCATCAAATTGGTTGACTGTATCTACCACATCATCCGCTGCACCTGCATTGGCGATCGCAATGACGTTGGTTGATTTAGTCAAGGGAAAACTATACCATAATGCGTCTAAATAAGCATTAGTATCCTCATCACCAGCAAAAGCTAGAGGAACTTCGGTATCGGGAACATTATTAGCTTGAATGCGGGTATACAGAGTGTCTTTACCACTAAAAGTGGTAACAAAATTAATCCGCGCTCTTGTACCTAAAGTCGTGTTGTTGTCTGTTAAATTACCTTCAAAAGCATCAGTTACGGCTATAACTACTTCTCCCTCTAATTTGGAAGTTGTAGAGAATTGATTGGCTTCTAATTGAGCAGTTTTCGCTTCGACTGCATCTACTCTACCGCGTAATGTCGCCAATTCAGGAGAAAATTCTGATTGCAATCTTTTAATGGTTTCTAAATCTTCATTGCTAGTATTGCTGGTTGCGGTTGCGATTAGTTCGTTAACTCGATCCAAACAAGCATTCAAACCGGCAGCAAATTCATATCTAGTTAATGCTCGATTACCGCGAAAA
Source organism: Richelia sp. SL_2_1 (assembly GCA_012033205.1). Classification (GTDB taxonomy): domain Bacteria; phylum Cyanobacteriota; class Cyanobacteriia; order Cyanobacteriales; family Nostocaceae; genus Rivularia. The sequence continues at coordinate 39,551 of JAAUSO010000016.1, forward strand.
GTACCATTAGGATATCCAGCAATACAACCGTAACGTTCTACTAAAGATTGTAGTGCTTGAAATGCCCAATCTGTAGGTTGTACGTCAGAAAATTGAGAAACAGAAGTAACTTGTCCTAATGTTTCTTCTTGAATTTCAGTTTCTGCAATAGCAGTGTTGTTAATGAATAACGATGTTGCAAAAACGACGGGACTAACTAGTAGAAACTTCCACAAGTTTTTCTTCATGATGCTTAATTCTCTCCTCACACGTAAATTTAGAAAAATTTAGAAAAATCAAAAATACAGATATGCAGATGTTACGGGTTTAATCCCTGATGTTTATCGACTAATGATTACGAATAAACTAGATATCGGAAAACTAAACGGAAACGGAATACACCCTAAATCAAAAAATCAACAACCGGATTTCTATTAATTAAATATTGATGCGAGTAATTTTACTCAATATCAAGATTTTATGTGTTATACATTACTAAGAAACCCGGTTTTTATGGGGTACAAGATACAATCAAAAAGTTACTAATAGCATAACCAAAAGTTAATCAGACTTATTATTAACTACTTAGCTTCCACTGTCAATTATTCTTTCTAGAAAGCCGTATATTTACCTCCCAAACCTTCCACAATGGCTTTAGTATTAGCAATTAGCTTTTTTTGATAAGTGTCAGCATCTGTTCCCGGTTCGCCTAAACCATCAGCATATAATTTTTGCTCAGAAACCTTCACATTCGCTTCTTGAGCAACTCTTTCAATCAGTTTAGAACTATGAGTACTTTCAGCAAAAATTGTCGGTACGTTCTCTTGCTTAATTTGTTTTACTAGTTCAGCTATTCTGGCTGCTGTTGGTTGTGCTTCAGTACTCAAACCTTCGATAGCACCTTCGTACTCAATATTATATGCTTGAGTATAGTAACCTAAAGCATCGTGGGTGGTAACTAATTTACGTTGATTTGCAGGTATTGTAGCGATATTTTTTTGAATCCAGCTATCGATTTGTTTGATTTCTCCGGTCACTTTTTCCGCATTAGTTGCATATAATTGAGCATTATCTGGAGAAACTTTCTCTAAATTACTACGAATAGCTTCTACCATTTGAACGCCATTTTGAGGATTATGCCATACATGGGGGTCTGGTGCTTTTTCTTCAGAATGTTTTTCTTCTCCCTCATGTTCCTCATGATCATGGTCATGTGCTTCCCCTATAATCGGTTTGGGTACTGCAACTTCATGAACTGCTACTTTCGGGGCTGTATTACTACTCGCTTCAACTAATTTGATGATACTCGGTTCAAAATCATAACCACCGTACAAAACTAATTTAGCTTGTTCAATTGCTTTACGGTCATCAGGTTTGGGCTGATATGTGTGGGGATCTGAACCTGCATCTACCAAACACTTCAAATCAACTGTTTCAGCAGCTACTTGTTTGGTTAAGTCGCAAAGTACGCTTGTAGTGGCTACAACCAAGGGACGTTCTCCCGTAGTCGCGCTGGTATTCACCGCAGAATCATTTTCCGTGCCAGATTTGGAGTTAACTTGCTCATTGCCACCACAGCTAATTATACCGATAGCTAAAGTTAATGCTGCAATTGCATTAAGAGGTAATTTTCTAAACATTACTTATGAGAATCGTACAATAAATGATAATCGTTATCATACAGCAGCTATTGCACTATGTGAAGTAAGTTTTTAACATGAAATAATTATCATTATCATACAGTAAAAATTAATTTTGATCATACTCCTATCCCGCTCGAAAATTACCTATTTCTATGAAACCTCTTTCAAGAAGCGTACTCTGCGTCTAGAAGGGTTTTTTTAATCGGTAATCTTCTGCCGGGAAGGGAGTAATACTGTTAGGTTCGGATACTAGTAATTTTCTATTACCAATTACCCATTACCAATTACCAATTACCAATTACCCATTACCCATTACCAAAATCAAATGCTATCATGATAACGATTATCATTACGAAAAATGTATGGAAAGTAATCCACCACACCTTTTGAAGAAAATCGACTTAGCGATTATTGGTGCTGGACCTCATGCTTTGACTTTGGTTGCTCATTTACTACAAAAAAGGCAAAAAATCCATTCCAAAATTGCGGTGTTTGATCCTAATGGGAAATGGATGAATCAGTGGGAGCATCAATTTGCTGCATTGGAAATAGCACATTTACGTTCTCCTGCTGTTCATCATCCAGATCCGAATCCTTTTGCATTACGTAAGTTTGCTGAGTCTCGTGGAAATGAATTTTACCCGCCCTACGATTTACCGGGAACTCGGTTATTTAACGATTTTTGTCAAGATGTAATTCACCGTTGCGATTTAGAGAATATAGTTATAGGTGAAAAAGTAACTCGAATTCAACCATTACATAATCCCTTATTGTCGCGGTTTCGTTTATGGTTGGGTTCAGGGGAATCAATTCTAGCGCGTCGGGTGGTGTTAGCAACTGGTAGCAGTCAAATACAAATACCAGATTGGGTAAATCAGATAAATACAAAATATCCCGAAGATAAACTAATTCATTCTCATCTAATAGATTTACGTCAATTATATTTAGCTGGTGAAAGAGTATTGATTATTGGTGGAGGATTAACCAGCGGACATTTAGCAGTGGGTGCGATATCTCGCGGTGCAGAAGTGCAGATATCGATGCGACGACAATTGCAAGAAAAGATATTTGATGCAGATGCAGGTTGGTTAGGACCGAAATATTTGAAAGGATTTTTTGCGGAATCAAATTTTGAACAACGTTTTCAAATGATTCAACAAGCACGTAACGGTGGTTCGATGACACCTGCAATGGGAATCAAGCTGCGACAACAAGTGCGTCATGGTAAGCTGAAAATTCAGGAAAATATTCAAGTAGTTAAAGCTGAATGGACAGATAATCATTGGTTGGTGAAATTTACTGATGGAAGCGAATATGAATGCGAACGCATTTGGTTATCTACCGGAACACGTTTTGATGTCAATTGCGAACCTTTATTAGAAGAAGTTAGCAAGTCATATCCAATTCCTGTGGTGAATGGTTTACCAGTTTTAGATGGTAATTTACAGTGGAAAGGTTGCTCATTATTTATTATGGGTGGTTTAGCGGCTTTACAAGTTGGACCAACAGCACGAAATTTATCGGGTGCAAGAATGGCTAGTGAGAAAATGCTCAAAGCTATTATTAAATCTCATGTTGTTCAAAGTCAAGCGAAGTCAGCGTAATCAGTTGACAGTTGATAGTTGATAGTTGATGGTTGATGGTTGATGGTGGTTAGTTGATAACTGTTACCTGATAACTGATAACTGTTAACTGATAACTGTTTTTTGGAGAAATTTAATTTTCAAGAAAAACCAAGTCCACGACTAGCTTTAGACCAAATTATGACTTCTCCATTTTGACCTCCAGCAGCAATTTTACTTGCTTGGGGATGCCATGCAACACAAGAAAAGCCGTTATTAGCACCTTGGAGAACAATTGATAGTTTCTTGGCTTTCTTCCATAAACAAAGCCAACCGTCAGCAGCAGCAGAAGCAAGCATCAAGCTATCGGGTGCAAATTCTATTGCTTCGACAATATCGCTGTGATTGCTTAATACAGTCGCACCCCAACCCAAAGATGTGTCATCTTGTTTTTCCCATACAACTATACCTTCGGCGCTAGAAGATGCTAATAATGGTTCTTTTTTAGATGTACTAACTTTTGACCATGCTAAATGACGAATTTTACCAGGAAAACCATGCATTAACCAAGGCTCGGCTTGTTTAGCATTAATAATAAAATCTGTTTGCAATACACAGATAGTTCGATCCATATTACCCGAAGCAATATATTTACCATCTTGAGACCAAGCTACAGTAAGACTAGCGGATGGTACACTAAAAAAATATGGGTCTTCATCCCATTGATGAGAACGCCAAATTTTCACGCCTTGATAACCAGCAATAGCCAGAAATTTACCATCATGACTCCACTCAATACTCAGCACTGAAGAATTATCAAAGTTTAAGCTGACAACAATTTCTTGAATGTCTGCATCCCAAACCTGTACATAACGTCCCAAACTAAAAGCTAGTAAATTGTTGCAGGGACTCCATGCTAATTTATCTACCCAAGCCGGTGCATTTTCCAAAGTAGCAACAACTTGATTATTAGAAGTACTCCAGATTTTTACTTTACCATCTTGTCCCCCTACTGCAAGAAATTGTCCATCCGCAGAAAAACTCATTCCATCAATAGATGTATTAGTTACTTCTTGCAAAGCTATCAATTCTTTTTCTACTAATAACTTCACTTCCCCACCCGCAGAAGTCATCGCTAAAGTATTACCATCAGCAGACCAATTTATAGCGGTTACATAATCAGAAAGTGTACAATTCCAATGCAAATCAAAGTCAGTAGATTTAATTGTTTTCATTTTATTTTACCTTTTTCAATCGATTTTCTCTGTTTGCAAAAAATAGCCGTTATTGAGTTTTGTTTGTAAATTTACATTTTCTATCTAATATAGCAACTACTAGTCCAAATCATTAATTATCAAGGGTAATTTAAGGTTCGTAGTTGCGCTGTCTTCGCCTCATCCACCAGGAATCCAGAGGGAACCAAGCCCAACTACAATAGAGTTAGCGATCGCCAGTGGAATTTGAGAATTTGTAGTTGTGAATCACACTGGCTTTATTTTTCACCAGAAATAAACTTTATTGAATTTCGTATCTCGTAATAATTGTTACTCCTCTTCTGCCATTAGAACTAGGTTTGAGTTTCCATTTACGGGCTAAACTCAAATGGTAATTGTCTAATCTGCTGTTTCCGCTACCACTAACCAAGTCCACATTAATCACATTACCTTGAGCATCAGTATCGACAGATACCGTTACGTTACCTTCTATTTCATTTGCTTTTGCCCAAGACGGATAGCTTGTATTACATCGCCGACAGGCAGCACGTCCGTCGCCATCACCAACTAAATCACCCGTTCCTTTACCTAATCCATTTCCATTATTAGTATCATTAGTACTGGGTGTAGTTGCAACTTCATTACCTCCAGTAATAGGTCGTTTTCTTCTAGGAGCATTATCGCTACTTTCGCCGGTAGAAGCATTACTATTACTATTACTAGAAGAATCAGGTAAGGAGGGTGCTGTATCTCGGTTTTCTCTAATTCCCGAAAGAGTATCTCTTAAGTTTTGATTGTCTTGTTGACTTGGTTGTGTTGGTGGTTCTATGGGAGGATTAACAGGAGCAGGAATTTCTCGTGCTGTTCTAGAATCTCGTTGTTGTGCAAGCAAATTTTTTAAATCTTCCGAGGCTTGACTTGGCTGTGTTGGTGGTTCGATGGGAGGTTCAACGGGGGCAGGAAGTTCTCGTGCTGTTCTAGAATCTCGTTCTTCTGCGAGTTCACGCAAACGCCTTAAATCTTCCGAAGTTTTCGGTTGCGGTATTGGTGGTTCTGGAGGAGTAACGACTGTTGTTCTAGAATCTCGTTCTTGTGCAAGTAAACGTCTTAAATCTTCGGAAGCTTGATTTGGCTGTGTTGGTGGTTCAATGGGAGGTTCAACAGGAGCAGGAATTTCCTGTGGTATTCTAGATTCCGGCTCCGGTTGTGTAGGAATATTATTCTCAGGGATTGGTTGTGGATTTTGTTCTGGAATAACTGGTGATAATGGTTCTTTGAATGGTTCAAAAGGGATTCGTTTTGGTTTCGGAAGGGGTTCTGTTACGGATGGTGCTTCGGGAGTAATTCTGGGTTGTGTCGGTATAGGTTCAGGTAAAGAAGTTGGACTTCCACCGCTAATTTGAGATTCGGGGTTAGGAATTTCTAAATCCGGTTCAATTTTAGTTATATCGGGAACAGGAGGCTTTATTTCTGGCTCTTTTGGGATTTTTTCTAATTTAGGCTCGATTTTTTGCGGTTCTGGTTTTGGTTTTATTTCTTCTATAGGAATATCAAGAAGAGTTATTTCAACTGGTTCCTCCTCAACTTGGGGAATTCTCTTTAACAGCCTGCCAATACCCGAAGCTAACAACACAATATGAAATAGTAGCGAGCCGGCTAAACTACACGCTAAAAAAATTCGTAGAGCTTTTAATTCTCTCTCTCGCTGTTGTAGCACTGTATTTGCAAAGCTCATGGTTAAAATCTATTAATAATTGATATACTTTTGCATTAACTTAGAATTTTAGAATAATTAATTATAAAAGTCAATCAATTTTTTAAATTATTACTTAATAATCTGTTGCAATTATCAGATTAAATATACCTTTAACTTCAAGTTCAAATTACATTGCGATCGCAAATACCATTGTCAGAATAAAAACGCTCAAAGTCTTGATATTGCATTTATTGAATATCTATAGTATTGATAATTGCCTTTGTACAGCACGTTCTTTAATAAAGTAAAAATACCTTGAGACTGAATTTTGTGTTGATTTTTAATACCTCAAATAGATTGACATTTATTATCATCTGTTATAAGTTGATTTGATAAGTTCTGTCATCTGCGCCTTTTGACGGTAGTAGTGACTTTTATTAATGTACTTGAGAGCTATACATGGGAATACAGAATCTATTCTCCGCAGGTGGCATTGTGATGATACCACTGCTGGGTTTTTCAATATTGGCATTAGCGCTGATTGTGGAAAGAATAAGGTTTTGGCTGAAAATAAATAATCGTCAAACTAAAGTAGTACGAGATGTTTTAAATCTCTATCGTCGGAACAATATCGTCGGTGCAATTGATGGATTGAGAAAGAACGCAGATTTACCTATCGCTCGGATGTTTCTGACTGCTTTAGAGTTAGAAGAACCGACTCCGGAAGAGTTTCGTTTAGCATTGGAAAGTGAAGCACAAGCGGAAATTCCTTTACTCAAACGTTTTCAAACTATATTTGATACTATAATTTCTCTGGCACCGTTATTAGGTCTTCTTGGTACAGTATTAGGACTAATTGGTTCCTTTGCTTCTTTAAATCTTGGTAATGTGGGTGGTTCTCAAACAACGGATGTCGTTGGTGGTATTAGTGAAGCTTTGGTTTCCACTGCTGCGGGATTGATTGTAGCAATTTTCACGCTTTTATTTGCCAATACCTTTCGAGCAATGTATCAAAGACAAATGGCATTGATTCAAGAATACGGTGGAGAGTTAGAATTGCTTTACCGTCGTCGTTACGAAAGAGGAATAAAAGATTATGCGTCTACCTGATGAACCTGATGTACCAGCGCAAATTAATATCGTCCCCATGATAGATGTGATATTTGCAATTTTGACATTTTTTGTGATGTCAACATTGTTTTTAACTCGTCAAGAAGGATTACCAGTAAATTTACCCCAAGCATCCACCGCGAAACAAGCAGCTGAGCCAGCAAGAGTGACTTTGACAGTAGACAAGACTGGAAATTTATTTTTGAACAAGCAGCCGATTACTTTGGAAACATTAGAAGCGGGGGTGAAAGAACAAGTCAAACCCGAACAGCCTTTAATGGTGGTGTTGAATGCTGATGAAGGGGTGAATCACGGTAAAATTGTTGAGGTTATGGATAAAGTCCGACGGGTGAAGGGTGCATCTTTAGCTATCGCCACTCGTCGAGATTAATTGAATCAACCAACCGTATTCTTATTGGTTTTATTGTCATCAAAATATGCATCTGTGAGTACCCCCTATCAGTTATCAGTTAACAGTGAACAGTTAACAATCTCACAGAAGTCGGGTTTTTACGAGCAATATCCATAACAAGCTTATAACACTCATAAAAACCCGACTTCTTTACCCACGAAAAATTCAGGTTTTACCAATTGATAATAGATAATTGTCAATTATAAATTGTTCTTTATTCCAATCCTCTACCCGGTATTGGGAGAGGTTAATGATCAATTGTCAATTCTTGAAAGTTTCTTTTGTTGGGAAACACTAATCGAGGATTCAGCATCGAATTCACGTATATTTAAATCCGATCAAAACAAAGTTAAATAAATAAATTTTCGCAAAAAAACATATGTATATATTATCAAACCGAAAATCTGTAATAGGGTTAATAATCGGATGTTTGGTGCTTAGTATCTGTGTTGTTTTCAGCGTCACTTTGGGTGCGGCAAAAATTCCTCTGGATACGATTTATCAATCATTTCTGTCTTTCGATGCTTCCAGAGAACATTTAATCATTCATACTGTGAGATTACCGCGATCGCTATTAGCAATCTTAGTCGGTGGATCAATATTTTGCCATCTTTTAGATCAAGGCATAACCATCGCTTTCTGATACTTTTAAGTTTTTAAAATCCAAAATGTGCTGTTGTCTAAGGGGAACATCTTGCTCCCCCTTTATTGATTATAGTGGTAAATATTTGAACAGATCATCTAAAACTAGATTTGCACCAATCATTCCCCAGGAACTAATCCAGGTATCGCTAGAAACTTTATAAACCCGCTCTTCCCGTACAGCTTCTAATTTCGACCGCAACGGGTGATTGGTAAATTGTTTCAACTTGGATGGATTATGTTCTCCTAGAATCAAAAAAATTACATCACCTTCCAATTGTGGAATTAGTTCTAAGGAAATATTTTCGCTATTTTTATCTTTATCTTGATAGTTCGGACGAGGTAAGCCAATTTCTTTAATAATTGAACCAGCAAAAGAATCATTCATGTAAATACGAGTATAGTTATTCCAAAAATTCACCAAAGATACTTGAGTTTCAGAAAGGTTATTACCCATTTTTTGACGTAAAGTATTTATCCTTTGCTCGTAAGAAAGCAGCAATTTTTCTGCTTTTTCCGTTTCACCTAGTGCTTGGGCAAATTTTGTTAGCCATTCTTTCCAACTCTTATCTCCATCAGCCAAAACTGTTGGTGCAATTTGAGATAACTGCTGATATAAATCGGCATCCCAATTAAGTCCTAAAATTAAATCGGGTTTAAGATATAAAATTTTTTCTAAATTGGCACTACCATTAACTCCAACTTTCTGGATTTCTTCAGTCTTTGATTGCAGATAATTCGGATATTGATCGTAGAGTAAGGTGGTGGCTGCAATTGGTTTTATTCCTAAAGCCAAAACATGATCTAATCCACCTAAGACAACTACTCGTTTGGGATTTAGTGGTACTTTAGTTTCACCCATAGCGTGTTTCACAACTCGCGTTTGGGAAGTTGTATTCTGAGTATTTGAACTGAAATTTCCAGTAGTATTTATTCCACAGCCGATGACAATTAAAGCTGTGAGGATACTAAATAAAAATAACTTAATTTGACGTGAATCAAAAATGTAAGTAAATAAACTCCGCGTGACTCCGCGTTTACCTTTGCGTCCCTTTGCGTTAAAAAACATAATATAGCTACTACTAATAATTAAACTTTCAATAAATTTGTAATTTTAAATTGTGGAGTTTCAGCTAATTCAGTATTACAACATTCACCATAAATACCAGCCTTAAAAATAATTCTACATCTTCATTAATAGCTACTTTTAAATGTTTGAATTTATCAGAAAGGGCTTTTGTATCTAAGGGGTCAGATGCCCAAGGTGGAGGAAACTCTATTAAGACATAATATCGGCGATTTAATGCACAGCCAATCGGGTCTTCTTTTACTTCACAAGATTCTTCTGCACAGAAAAAATTGTTCATAATCTCAAAAATTAAATATTATTTATATCAATCATCTTCAGTATCATAATCTGGTACAATAGTTTCCACATTCCGCAGTTGTGGAAAAAAATATCCGCTCAAACCAATTAACAATAAACTAACAGAAGAAACTACATATAAAATTGCCATTCCCGCACCTTTTCCACTACCAAATACATTACTGAATAAAGGAACAAGATTACCTCCTGGCATCATAGCAGGTTCAAAAACATGGTCGGCAAGCAAAGCAGCAATAAAAACCGCGATCGCCGAAACAATCTGTTGCATAATAGACTCGGTAGCAAAGACTCGTCCTTGTATATCCGGTTTAACTTTACTCAGTAATATAGCCCTTGAAGAACTTGTCAACATGGGAAAATTGAGAGAGGAACAAAATTGAGCGGGTAGCCAAATCATTAATCCTTGTCCCAAAGCAAATATCGTTTTACTGACTCCAGCACCCATCATTCCCAAAAGAAAGCCATTAATCCGCCGTTTGGAACCACCCCAAATACTCAAAAGCACAGTTCCTGTTACTCCTCCTAATCCAGCAGCAGAGGAAATAGTACCTAATATCCTGGTGTCATTATTGGTACGTGCCAAAATCATCGGTGAGTGTAAGGTTGCACCGATGTCATGAGCAAACCAAAATAAAGAACCAACGACTACCATCGCTAAAAGGCTGGGATTTCTGATCAGATAGCGAAAACCAAAGATAATTTGTTGCCAAATCCCAGTACTTTCCTCAGATTGAGTTGTTATTTTTGGTTGAGGAATACGTACCTTCAAAATGGTCGCGATCGCGATTGTAAAGGTAATAAAATCAATTAATAAAATGCCACCCAAACTTACTATGTAATATAAAAAACCTGCCAATGCTGGGGCGATGATGATTGAACTATAATGAATTGCAGAATTCATGCTAGTAGCCCTTTGGTAATGTTGTTTGGGTACTAGCATGGAAATTGAGGACGAATAAGCTAATGCTTGAACTTCGCTAAATGCTCCATTTACCGCACCAGTTGCGTAAATATGCCATATTTGTAAGTGGTCAGTAAAATAGAAATAGCCGATAATTATAGTAGATATTGCCGCTACACAATCAGCAATTATCAACAAAAATTTCCGGTTTATACGGTCTACAATTAATCCCGATACCAAGGTAATGAAAATACTTGGAATTAATTCAAAAAAACTCAATAAAGCGATTGTAGTTACCTGATTTGTCAGTTCCCATGCCCAAATTTTGATCGCAAAATAGGTCATGGAACTACCAATATTTGATATTAACTGACCAAACCAAATGATTATGAAAGGACGCAGGTGGTGAGGATTTTTTTGTTTTGTCATGGAAATAATTATGGCGTTTCATTTTTGAGATTTTTATTATTCAATAAATATTTTTCTAAATCATCTAAAATGGCATTTGCTGAGAGAATATTACCAAATATCCAGTAACTTGAATCAACAGTATATACTTGGTTATTTTGTACAACATTCAGCTTTTGCCATAAAGCACTATTTTGGTATTTCTGGAAGTTTTCTTCTGCTTTATAGTCTAATGCTGCAAATAAAATATCTGCATCAAATAAATCTATACGTTCTAAACTTACTGATACATAAGGATAGTCTGAAGTAGTATTAATTTGACTTTGTTTTTCTGGAATAGATAGTCCCACTTCTGAAATAACGCTGACGGGAAATGAAAATTTGTTGCGAAATTCTGGGATTCCTCCGGGTGCATAAAAGCGGCTGACAGTAACTGTTTTTAGATTATCTTTATTATTCAACTTTTTCCGTAATACTTCTATCCGTTGTCGATATTCATCTAATAATTGTTGTACTTGTTTACTTTTACCTGTGATTTCACCAATACGCACTAAAGCATCTTTCCAACCAGCTTGGACATAATCAATTGCAACTGTGGGAGCAATATTAGAAAGTGATTTATAATTTTGTTCTACACCAAAAGAAAAACCTAGGATTAAATCTGGTTTTAACTGCACTATTTTTTCTAAATTTGGCTGAGCTACTTTCCCTAGAGTCGCTATATCTTTGGCTTTGTTGGTAAATTTTTGTCTTTTACTACCTGTTAACGGTGGCTCTGGTGCTGCTACTACTTTTAAATCCAGTGCTAGTAATATTTCCATCATGTTCTCATCTAAAGCGATGATACGTTGAGGACTAAGAGGAATGCAAGCTTGTCCTAAATCATGCTTCACTACTCTACACTCAGATGTAACTGAATTAGTTTTTGAAGTTTGACTTTTTTGAGGTGAATAATTATTGCAACCTGTAACTATGGTAAATGTAATGATTGTTAATAAGAATAATTTTATAAGTTTGGATGGTGGTTTTGTCATTAGTTAAAAAGAGGAAATAGGGAATAGAGAATATTAGAAATAAATAATTTTAGTTTTGGTAAATTATTTAGTGGTGAAGGATATTAAATATTGTATATTTAGCTTTACAACTTAATATAATTAACTAGAGGTAAAGCCTCTAAAACTGAATTCCCAGGTTGAACCTGGGAACTAGAAAAATTACCAATTACCAATTATATTTACCAACTCCAACGATAATTTAAAGTAAAAGTTCGACCCCTTGAAGCTATAGCAAAAGCAGGGTCAAAGCCAAAGTTAAGTTGATTGCTAATATTGAAGTATTGGTTATTCAGCAAGTTCCGAACGCCCAAACTGAGGCTACCATTACCAAGTTTCAAACTGCTAACTAAATCCATCAGTAAATAACTATCTATACCAATCGGGTCAACTTCTGCATCAAAAGCGCGGTCTCTACTTCCAACATATAATGCTTGCAGACGGTTACTCCATCCTGGTAAAGTTTCATTTTCCAAATATGCTGTTAGTTTTAAAGGTGAAACTTCATAACCAGTAATGGCAACAAATCCACTTTCTTCTGATTCTTCCCGTTCTCCTTCACTCCAAGTCAATGTACTTCCCAATTTCCATTTGTCGCTTGGTTGCCAATCTACTGCTAATTCAATTCCATAATTACGCTGGGGAGAACGTAAAATACTAAAACGACCAGTGTTAAAGTCTTCAAATCGTATTGATGATCCTAAAGCTGAATAACTGTAAAATCCTGCTAGAGAAGCTTGAAAATTGTTCCACCGTCCGCGAATTCCCAATTCGTAACTATCAACTTTTTGTGGTGCTGATAGTTCCACATCTTCAACAAAATTGAAACCTTCTTGGGGACTTTGTACAATACGGGAAATATTCGGAAGCGAAAATCCTTGAGCAAAGTTAGCAAATACACTTACTTCTGGAGTCGCTTTATAAACTACACCAGCATTAAATACCACATCATCTAAATTTTTCTCCCCACCTTGAGCAGATGCTCCATTTCTTCCATCCACCCAGTTATCGATTACCGATACATTGAAATTTTCGTAACGAACTCCACCACTAAGAGATAAACGTTCGCTTGCATCCCACTTTAACTGAGAGAATAAACCTAAGTTTTCGATATCGAAAGGTGCAATCCGAATTGATGAACCAATTTTTCGCGCTCTTATACCACCACTATTGTCAAATTCATCAGCATCAAATACATCAAAATTACCTTCGCTCTCTTCATTAGAATAATCTGCACCCCATAGCAAACTCAAATTATTAGATAAAGATGTATCCAACTGCAAACGTCCACCAAATCTTTCTGCACTCACCACCGAACGACCAATACCTAAGGGACTTTCGGGGCTAAATATACGGTTATCGAAAAGACTAGAAGCTGTTTTTGTTTGACGGTAATAAGCTTGTGCTTTGAAGGAGCTGTTGAGAATATCGTTGTGACTGTAGTCGAGACTAATTACAGTTCCTCGGTTAAAAGGGTCGGCAGAATCAATAAAATCAATTGGTGTATCTAGAAAACGTGCTTTTTGGATATCTTCTCCAGGAGTCTCATCTAACTGTCCCTCTTGACTTTGAGAATCATTAAAATGGTTTGCACTAATTTGCAATCGCTGTTGCGAACCTAAATCAAAACCTAGCTTACCAAAAACGTTGATAGAAGCACTATCTGCTTCCGAGTCAGCAAACAAAGGAATGCGATCGCCTTCTGCATCAAATGGAGTTCCAAAGCTATCACGGGTCAAAGAAGCAACAAAATCAACATCACCTTGCTTACCAGAAATCCCGTAGTTAATAAAGTTGCCAAAGCTACCAGATTTGAAGTTACCAACAGAACGTACTCCAATTTCTGCTTCTGATAAAACCCTATCTTGGTTTGGCCTACGAGTGATAATATTAATTACCCCACCTGCGGCTCCATCACCATAAGTAGCACTTGGTCCCCTAATTACTTCTATTCGCTCAATTGCCGCAGTATCAATCCGACGTAAATTTGCAACTGAAGTATCATTATCGATATTCGAGGTAATTGGTACCCCATCTACCAATACTAAAGGTGGTCTTCCTCGCAAAGTCTGAGTAAAACTTTGTTGTGATTCAGAACTTGGACCTAAACCAGGAACTGTATTAGCAAGTATCGATGTTAGATCGCGATTAACAGTAGTTTGCTCCTCAATTTGTTCGCGGGTTATTACCGTCACCGAACGTGGTACATTTTGAACATCTTCTTCAGTACGTGTCGCACTCACTATCAATTCAATTGGCTTATCATTATCTGTTGTTGGTTGTGCTGGTTTTTTTGATGGAGTTTCACTTGTAGTAGGCTTCTCTTCTTCTGGTTTTGGTGTTGGGGTTTGTGCGGTAGAAGCAGTAGGTGCTAACCCAAAAATCAAACCTTCTCCACTATCAAATAATTCAATTTTTGGTAATCCTGTTTCACCCTTGACTGCAATCCTGACGGTATTCGCATTCAAATTAGTTACTCTAATTTCAGTAATTCCCTCTAGTGGTTTTTCTTGAGTAAATTTAAACGCATCTCCGGTGGCTTGTTGCAGTTGAGCATTAGGAATATCGGCAATAAAATCATTACCACTGCTGCGATTTACTACCTGTAGCTGTCTTGCTTGAGGTGTCTGTAAGATTATTTCTAAGCCTTTATCTGTAGAATTCGTCTTAACTCCGGTAATTGGTACAATACTCACTTGAGAAGGAGTTGGAGTTTGCACCAACATTTGAGCGCTAGTTGCAGGAAGTTCGATTTCGCTAAGTTGGAGAATATTTTTACCTGTTTCACCCAACTTTATCCTTTTTTCCGAACTTGCTCTTGGCAATTGGAAATTTCGGCGTATCCGAGAACCCAAAGATTTATGATCTGTAACAGTAATCTTTTTACGTACTCCAGATTTACTGATTCTATCTTCTTGTAATTCTTCACTTTTCGCAGGAGTAGCAATTAGAAAAACAATCGCACTTGTCAGCAGCAGGCTTTGAAACAATTTATCTGACTTCATCTATCTCCCCACATTAAATAATAATACTTGCCTGTAACCGAAGCCACCCGACGATTGATGCTCAAACAATTTTTTGGACTGCAAACTACGGTCTTATTAATAACTATTATCAGTAATCTTACGGGAAGTAAGAAAAAAAAGAAGCCCAGTATGTTCTCAAGACGGAATTTAATCGTTCCCTAAACGGAATTTTTTCGGGAATAAACGCTAGGATTAGCACCAAGTTTTTTGCTAAAAGCCCTCACAAAAGCGCTGCGGCTAGCATAGCCCACGGTTTGTGCAACTTGATTTACCGTGAGCTTGGTTTCTAGCAATAATTCTTTGGCTCGTTCCATGCGATAATCGTGTAAATAACCAAATACAGTTGTACCAAATACTTCCTGAAAGCCTTTTTTAAGAGTGCAATCATTGAGATTTACTTGCCGCGCTAGTGTCAATAATGACGGTGGATTGCTAAAATTCTTAATGATAATATCTCTCGCTTGGTAAATACTATCGATTTGTTCAGGCTTGAGATTCGTATTTGACTTTAACGGCTTAGAATCTTGCAAATCTTCCAAACGTAGCGCCATTAATTCTAATACTTTGCCTTCTAAATAAAGCTGTCTTGTTAAACCTTGATAAGGACAAGTTAAAATTTGCCGCAAAATAGTTTGCATTTGCGGTGTTGTCCTACCAACTTGAAAATAATTTGTATCGCTATTTGTTTTGTCAATAATATTTCGGAAATTGTCAGGTAATTTATCGTTAGGAGACAAGACCAAACTTTCAAACAATGAATATTCGATATGAATATCTAATTTTAAAATTCTTTCCTGTGCCTGCCATTCCTTTGTGTTACCTTCATCTGCATATGTATCTAAGTCAAGTGATATAAAATTTTGTCCTGAGTTTATATTGATACCACAACCATGACCAAAAATACTAAAACCTAATTCTAAACAAGTACAAGATTGAGTTGGGGAAGTTTCAATAACTAAGTTTTCTTGCAATTTGTAATCTTCTATCAAAAGAGAGATTCCTGGACGCAAATGAAACCAACGTCTCTTACCATGACTGATTCCTTTGGGGTCATGCAGTTGAAATTCGTAAGTTTTTGGTTGAAAACGGCTTTGATTATCTAGTGAATTTAAAGGCAATAAGCGATCGCAATCTGCTGATTCTTTTATGAGAAGGGTCATGTCAATTTTGGATTTTAAATTAAAATTTTCAAAGGCAGATGAGAAATAATACCATTAATTTGGATCTGAAATGAGTATCGTGAGTTACAGATATTGTTTCAGGAAAGCAGGACAATCTGTATAAATTCGAGCAATGCTGAGGTTTCTTCTTCATCTGGAGGCAGATCGACAATTAGTTAAGTCAGTTTTTTTAGAGACCGCAAATCAAAGCTGGCCACCAAAATCATCATGTTGATCAAGTTGAACAATTATGGCACTATGCTAATGGGACTCCGATGATTAGTTTAACTCTGGATAAATTAATGCCAAGAATCTATCCTGAAATTCTAGAAGCAGATACAAAGATAATTGATTAAATCTTTTATGTATGTATTGAGAATTATTGTAATTGTATATTTTTGTCGTATTATTAATAAATATTTTCAATATACAGCAAACATAAAATGTTGAAATCGCTACAATCGAAGTATCATGCCCTTGTAAGTGGATCTATTATCGCTGCGATCGCGCTTCTGGCTGGATGTAATTCTACTCCTAGTGAGACAATAAGTGGTGACACAAAAGCACCTGAAACCACTGCTCAACCTGTTGCAAGTGAGGAAAAAATCAGTGAGGGAGAAAAAGCCAATGCAGATTTTCAGGATAAACTTAGTGGTCAAGCCCTTCTGAATGCTTTAAAACAAGGGGGTCATGTAATTTATTTTCGCCATGCCCAAACTGAAAAAGACTATGCTGACCAAGTAAAAGCAGTGATGGGTGATTGTTCAACTCAACGGATGCTAAGTGAAGCGGGATGGAAACAAGCTAAAGCTATTGGGGAAGGGTTTCGCAAGTATACCATTCCTTTTGATAAAGTGATTTCCAGTCAGTATTGTCGGGCTTGGCAGACCGCAGACTTAGCTTTTGGTAAATACGAGAAAAATGCTGACCTCAACTTTCCCAAAGCAGAAGACTATACACCTGAACAAACGGCTCAGATGAAAGCTCAGTTAACACCGATGTTAACGGCTGTACCGGCAAAAGCGACTAATACTGTAATTGTCGGTCATGATGACTTGTTTGAAGCCGCAACAGGGATTTATCCAGATCCACAGGGTATGGCTTATGTTGTGAAGCCTGATGGTAAAGGTGCTTTCGAGTTGATTGCCAATATGCTTCCTGAAGAATGGGTAAAATTAGCAGATAAATAAATACCAAATACGCCATCCCGTTAGGGGAAGTGAGCTACGATGAGATTAACCTACAATCATCACTTTGACAAGCGAGCATGACCACAGAAGTCGGGTTGTTAGGATAAGTCTCATAGCATCAGACAAACCTGATAAAAACCCGACTTTTCACCAATCGGATGCGGCTATTAGACATTTCCGAAAAAGAATGTAGAGACGCTCATTGTATCGCCTCTCTACAAGGATTTCGATTGACGCATATTTAATTTCCGAATTATTCTAGTATTTTCTTCAACTGGTTACAAGTTTCTTCGATTTTATCAATACTACCAGGATTTACCAGTCCATAATAATCAAAAACATAAACTTGTTCCTTTTGAGCAGCTTTAAGTTTATTCCAGAAATTCTTTGATTTTAATTGTGTAATTACTCCTGCATTAGCAGGGTCTACTACTAATAATATTTCTGGATTTTGTTGCACTATTTTTTCTTCGGAAAGTGTGACATAACCTTGTCCTATGGATTCTCCCTGTAAATCCGCTGTTAAATTATTCACATTAAATTTTGACAGTAAATCTCCAGTCCAACTATTTTTATTAGGAGATAAAACTGGTTGACTGCTAACTAATACAAGAAGCGAATTATTACTTTTTGGAATGTCTTTCAAAAATGAATCGTATTTTTCTAATAAAGTTGTTGGGTCTGTATTTGTAGCTTCAGCTAGTTCTTGTGTATGTTTAATTAAAGCATCCCAACTGTTTGTTTCACTGGCTAAAGTTGTAATTCCTAAATCTTTTAATTTTTTAAATGTTTGGTCATGAAATCCAACCGCACCAATCACTAAATCAGGTTTAAGAGCAACTATTTTTTCGATGTTTGGAGGTGTTCTACCTTCACTAACTGCTGGTAGTTTTTCAAAACGTTTATCTTTTCTGAGCAAACTACTACCGGGAATTCCAACTAGTTTTGTAGCATCAAGTCGGTGAATAATATCAGCAGATAATGATGTTAAAGCAACAACTCTTTTAGCATTTTCAATTTCAGGTTTGGAGACTTGATTTTCTTGAATTTGAGTTACATTAGCTGAAAATTCTGACCTATTTTCAGTAGTTGTAGAATTACAAGCTATTAAAAGGAAGTTTACTAACTGTCTATCGACATCCTCTGATTGAATTACTGTAATGTTTCCGGGAGTATCTTTGACAGGACGTTCACTCCTCGTTCCTGTCACCGTAATATCAATATCAGCTTCTTGATTTTCCGTTTTTTGATCAGATTCCGCTTGTGCCAAAGTTTTACTTTCTTTGGTTTGTGGTTCCCCAATTAAATCTTGAGCATTAGTACTGAATTGTTCAACTTCCTCTAAATTTTTAATTTCGGGTGATGCAGATTCAGCCAGCGTTGCAGGTAAGATTCCTAAATTCAACAATACAAGATTGAAGAGCAATACGTACAAATTTTTGAGATTCATTGTCATCAAGACCTAATGGTAAGAATAGCTACAAACTTTTCAGCCACAGTCACCCGTCATGCTTTCGCTACAACAATCGTTATACTCTCTTCAGGACTTATACAGAAATATTTCCATTAAGAGAGTGGTGAATATTACTTTAGAGTTATTGAATAGATTTGTCAATAATCTTATAAAGAAAACAGAAGATTTCTCAAAAGTAAAAAAACTAAAAAAAAACTTGTAAATTCAGCAACAGCAAACTTACAAGTAAATGGTTTGATTAAGGATTAAGCAGCATCAATAGCGAATCGAGGCTATCTGCAATATGTAAAAATGCAAATATCCATGATGTTCTTAAATCCTTTGCAAAAGTAAAGGTTAGGTTAATTAAGTGAGAATTATGTGCCGACTGCTGATGTCAACACAGAGTTTGTAAAAAATATGCCCTGATGTATGAAAATATAATCTAGTTGAAATTTTTTATCAACTATTTTTCTTGTATACTATACTGGTTCATAAGACACACTTCTTGCACCATTCTCAACAAAACCCGCTCCGCTCTGTATTCTTGCAGGCTGAGCCTGGGAATTTAAGCATGGAATTCAACCCTGGAAGAGTTACAGTATTATTAATAATCTGCAACTAACTTCCAGGGTTGTTAAGCTTTGGTAATAATATTTTTTAGATTGGCTGTAAATAAGCAACAGTTTCTAACCTCTGAAATAAATAATTGATTGTAATATTCAATACTTACCTCTATTTGTATTCAAGGAAAATAATTGATATTTTTTAGAGTATTATTTTATAATTAGTGATTTAATTACTACAAATTGAGAATTATTAGTGATAAATTATTAGAGAAATTGTAAATTAAGATGATGGTTCAACTAATTATTAATATATTTTCTTAATAAGGGGGTATGTTTTGCACAGTGACGAGAATTTAGATCAAAGTCCAGAAAAATCTGAATCTGAACAATGGCAGAAATTTAAATTTTTTTGTGGAAATTCGGCTGGAGAGTTGAATCAGAATTCTAGTTTGTCAGATTTTTTAGATTCTGATGATATTATCCCTCTTTCTCAGGTTAGAGCGGGTGATATTGTCTCGATTGTAGAACTACTTTCTATAGATTGTGCTGAAGATTTGCGAAATATGGGCTTAATCCCTGGGGCAGATATTCAGGTAATCAGTCGTACTACAACTGGTTCTGTAATTGTTGTTTTGCAAAATCAACCTATAGGTTTGGGTAAAGATATGTCCGAGAGTATTTTAGTGAGAAAAAATTGCGATCAAAGTTGATTTTTTAACCATTTTATAATGCAAAATCTAAGTTTTACTAATTTTACTAAATTTTATTAGGGCATAATTTATGCTAACTATATGTTTTATTTGCTTATGGGTATCGATGGTATTAATGTTTATCGTGAGTGTGTTACAAGCCTTAAAACATGGTACAAATAATCTCAAAAAGCTACACCAAATTCCTTGCTCTAAATGTGATTTTTTCACTAATGACTATCGGCTAAAATGTGCTTTACATCCAATGAAAGCTTGTACAGAAGAAGCAATTAATTGTTTGGATTTTGAAGCAAAAACTAGAATTACTAATATTAATCATCGTCCTTGGTGGAAGTTCTATAAGTTAATTAATTTCAGGGATTATTAATATAATATTAATATCTTTATATTGCTTACCGCTAAAAGTAACTTGCTAGATATATCAGTAAATATAATAGAATCAAACAAAATGTACAAAGCTAATCAAAATATAATTAATAGTCGCTTACTTTTAGCTGTTGCAATATTAAGTATTGCCTTAATTTTAACTTTAGCGCTATCGATATCTCAAGGTGCAGTTGCGATGAGTTTGTCAGATATTTGGCAAGCATTATTACATAAAGGCGATCCTCTCAAACAAACAATTCTGTGGGATTTGCGAATGCCGCGCATTCTTGCCTCTATGCTAGTAGGTGCAGCTTTAGGGATGTCTGGTGCATTATTACAGGGAATGTTGCGAAATTCACTCGCAGAACCATTTATTCTTGGTATTTCTGCGGGTGCGGGATTAGTTGCGATCGCAATGATTGTTTTGCAAATATGGACGGCATGGATTCCTCTTGCAGCATGGTTTGGAGCTATTTTGACTGCAATTGTAGTTATCTTCCTCGGTCGCGGGCAGGGAGGAATTAGGGTTGAGAAATTGATACTGGGAGGAGTTGCCATTAGTTCGTTATTAGGTGCGCTTCAAAGTACATTGTTACTTTTAGCTGAGGATGGTAGAGTACAGCAAGCGTTAAATTGGCTAATCGGTAGCTTAAACGGACGCGGTTGGAGTGAAGTGAAAATGGCTGCTCCCTATATGTTAGTAGCATTAATTGCAGGATGTTTGTTAGCGCGATGGGTAAATGTACTGGCTTTAGGAGACGATTTAGCGGTAGGTTTGGGAGTTTCCTTGGTACGTAGTCGGATTTTAATTGGTGCAGTAGCTACACTTTTAGCAGCGGGTGCGGTGAGTATCGCTGGATTAATTGGTTTTGTCGGTTTAGTAGTTCCCCATGGAGTGCGCTTGCTTGTAGGTACTGACTATCGTTTGTGTTTACCACTTTCAGCCTTGGGGGGTGCATGGTTATTAACCTTTGCAGATTTACTATCTCGTCTGGGAGCAGTCGAGTTACCTGTAGGTGCAGTGACAGCTTTATTGGGTTCACCTCTGTTTATTTGGTTATTGTATCGTGGTTCGGGAACGATGAACAGTTAACAGTTGACAGTTGTCTTTTGCCTCTTGCAAGAAAGCCTCTTGTTTCTATAAACAGTTAACAATTAATAGTTGAGTTTTTGATTTTTTATTCCTAATAAATATTATGTCACTAAATGTTAATAATCTGACTGGTGGTTATTCTAAAAAAGCAATTGTTCGTAATATAAATTTTGATATTGCTCGTGGTGAGTGGTTGAGTTTAGTCGGTGCAAATGGTTCTGGAAAATCAACTTTGCTCAAGCTTATTAGTAGAATACTGATACCACAAAAAGGGAGAATATTGTTAGATGGAAAAGCAATTCATCATCAAAGTGCGATAGAAGTAGCGCAAAAAATGGCATTATTACCGCAACAGCAAATCGTTCCTACAGGGTTAACTGTTTATCAATTAGTAGGTTTGGGACGTAATCCCCATCAAAATTGGTGGCAATGGGAATTAGATGCTCAAGATAGAGATAAAGTCGAATCAGCAATTGATGCTGTTGGAATTGAACAATTTAAAAATCGTCCGGTAGAACGATTATCGGGTGGAGAGCGACAAAGAGCTTTTTTAGCTTTAGCTTTAGCTCAAAATCCCCAATTTTTATTATTAGATGAACCAACTACATATTTAGATTTACGCTATCAATTACAATTATTAGAATTGCTGAAAAAATTAAATTTACAACAAGAATTAACAATTATCACCGTATTGCATGAATTGAATTTAGCAGCTAGATACAGCAATCGTTTAGCAATGCTATTAAACGGACAAATTTGGGTTGATGGAGATACCGATACTGTGATGAATCCAGAAAATATTCGACAAGTTTTTGGTTTAGAGACAATCGTGATAGATACTCCTGTTGGTAAGCAAATTTGTGCTTTGAGAGCGATTTGATATTCGTTTACCTTTTGAGTTTAAATAATCGACAATAATCAAAAACCATTAAGAGCCTTAATCTTTAACTCATAATTTTAGAGCTTCCAAGTAAGGCTCGGATAAAACATTCTCGATTTTCTTAAAGTGAAGGAGTAACTTCGTTATCTTCTTCTTCTGTATCTTTACTCATGTTCCCAGTGTTATATTGCTGAGCTGCTTGGTAATCTTTGTCAAAATCAACATTAGTAGCTTTTTCTTGTTCTTCGCTAATAGCTTCTTTTATTAACTCAGCATCTTGATTTGGTTCACTATCAGTTTTTGGAACTTTTGCTTCTGTCATTTTAAATGTCCTATTTTTATTATGTTCTACCCTACAAATCTTATAATACAAAAAATACCGACTCTTTTTAAACATTCTTAGGGTGGAATTATTGTTTATATCTATGGGTGAATTTAATTTGGGAATTAAATTCAATAAACCATCCGAAAAGACGATGCTTTAACAGTTTTTTGTTGGTTTTTTACTAAAACAAATATAACTAAAGTTACAAATTACAAATCAATTAACTAATTGGTTAGAAAAATTTTGGTCAAGTTAGATTTCTAACTTGACCAAAATTTATATTTTATGTGTTAAAGCATTTAAGTAAATTACTACTTATCACCTGTAATTTTTTCGAGAAAATTCTCTACTTTATCTTCTACAGTTTTAGCACCTTGACTGTTGGATGGATTATTCATATTTTCAGCGTTAGCAGCCCCTTGAACTTCGTTCAATCCTTTATTCGATTCTTCAATCACTCTTTTGTTTGAAGGAGCATTGTTTTCAGTTAATTCTTCAGTTTTTCGTTGAATCTCATTTAACTGCTCTGCTCCTTTGTTAGGAGAACTTTTAGAAGTACCAATTGCAGCAGCGGGAAGTGTGCTGGAGAATAACAGCATTACACACATGAATGCTGCAACGACAAAACGTAATGGACGCACTGAGGTTAATTTAAAACGATTAAAATTCATTGTATCTCCTCTAAGGTTACGAAACTTTTATTAATTGGGGATGAAATAATGTCTTCCCTATTAACAGTTATCAGTTATCAGTTATCAGTTATCAGTCACTTTTATATTTGGGAAAGTTTAAGTTGGGAGCCGTATTAAAGTGTCCGGCGTTTGAGTATTGCTTTAAATAGAACACCATACGCCCGTGTTTACTGTTCACTGTTTACTGTTTACTGATTTAATTCTTCTGATATAGTTTAATACAATAAATCTAATGATTGCATCAATCTTCAGAACAAAATTATTAGTTAATCAATTGAAAAAAAATTACCCCTTAGATAGTTTTCTACAAATTATTAATCATACTTTTGATAGAAGTATTAATAAAGATATTGACAGGTATCGCTAAGTTTTTATTCACCAATTATTGGCTAATTGATTATATAGTTATCTAAAATTTATATTTTTGAATCTCCCTATTTTATGCTCGCAAATTCACTTAAAAAATTAATTTTCTAGTTAATTTAAACTTATATTAAGACAAATAATATCGAATTACCCAGATGCATTTCCCTATGACTTGACATTTATATAGTTTATTTGTACTATAAAAGTATGGGGGAGTTTATAAAAATCATAGATTTACGCAAGTGTAATCATCTGCTAGGGAGTCACAAATGTGCGATGATGCGTTGTAATTTCTTGAATCCAGATTATTTACCTGTACGGCGTGCAGAGTGCTACTACTCGGAATCTTCAATCCTTTTTCCTTAGGGGATATGCTGTGAAACCTTTATCTTTTGTGTTGGTGAGAAGTCTGGTTTTTATCAGGTTTGTCTTGTATTACAGATATTTTTAAAAACCCGACTTCTCTAGTTTAGAGTTTACATACTAGGCGTTGCTGAAAAGAAGTATTAATCAAATTTAATGGATAACTGAAACTCGTGTAGAGAAGTTACAGTGTAACGTCTTAAAATCTAAATTCATACTCGGATTTTGCAACGCCACATACTATTAGCAATATTTTTAATCAAAGTAAATCGTCATCTTTTGAATGAATGAAGATTTTGTGCATATTAAAGGTAGGTAGAAAGATGAAAAATGCTGTTGAAAACAAAATTAAGTTTATTGTTTACGACTTTTTAGGTAAAGAGAAAGCTTATTATGTTGTAGATAAAGTTAGTTTAGAAAGTTTGAAATTATTAAGTAATTCCGCGACTAAAATAGAAGAACCTTTAGGGATAGATTATAGCTATCAAGTTTTTCTATCTGAAAGTCCAAGGAAAATTAAATGTACTGCGGGAATTTTAAAATTTGACGATTTGCAGCTAGAAGATACGGGAATTATTTATAAGTATAAGCAAATTAATCAAGAGACTTACGCGCAGTTAGAAATACCCGTTGTGCAAAATCATCAAGCAGTTTATGCATTTGTGAAGGCTAATTTAGTGGAAGGTAATTTAAACTTTGCAAAATATACTTTGTTGAGTACTTGCAACAAAAATCTCATCGCAAGACATAGAAAAGCATTAACTAAAGAACAACTTGTTAAGTTTGAAAGCGATGTTGAATTAGCAATATTTGATGCTGAAGAAATTCGTCGATCGCAATTTATTGATATGGGAACAAACAAGAGAATTTCGTTGTTAGAACTAATCAATATTTTGTCAGAACATCGTCATCATATTATTATTAATCTCAAGGATTTGCGAGATAATTATCAATACAAAAGCGTTAAAAATTTGAGAGGGAGTAGAGATATAAACGGTAATTTAGTTGAACCTTGGCTGATGACAGAATATATCGATGATGGTGAATATGTGAGAATGGGTTGTTTTGAAATGAACCGGAATACTGCGACGATAAATATGCTTATCACTCGTAAGGTAAAACTGATCAAAATTGAAGATAAAACACCGATTATTGAAATTGCCGGTTTATTAGCGAATGATTTAAAAAGTTATAACAGTTATACAATAGTTAGTGATGGTGAGGTAAATGTAAAATCACTAAAAGTGAAAATTAGTAGTAAGAAAACCTTTGATGTATTGAAACAAAAAGGTGTAATTGCAGATGAGACATTTAATTTTCGCTGTTGCTATACAATTGATTTAAATTTACCCTTAGTACCATTGGATGGGAAATACAGCAATATTGATGGTTTATTCGAGCAAATTGCAGAAATAAAAATTCTGGCGAGTATTATTTCCGCGCATTTAAAAGAAGAATCCGATACCTTTGTACCCGAACAATTGGATGAATTGAAAAAGCATTATTTATCGCAGCATCTTTACCTTAACTTTCCTATAACTAAAGCTAAGAATACAATTGATAGCCGAGTTAGATATAAAATTGATATTGGTAATAAAGATATTCTCAACTTAGGTAAACTGTATTCTGCAAATAAATTCTTGGAAAGAAGATATGAGGTTTACGATACCGAAACTGGGGAAATTTTCAGCAACCCTAGGTTTGCAATGACTTTGAGAAAAAATATAGCCGTTCGTCAAAAGTCACTTTCTTCTAGAATCAAAATTACTAAAGTCGATGAATTGATGAAACCAATTTTTGATGACTTTTTAGGTATTCAACATAACGGTAAAGTTGCAAGTATTTTAGAAAAAGTTGAAGGGGTTAAGAACAAGGAATATTATCCCATTCCAATTATCAAATTAGGAAAACAAGAAAGAATTACAGCACTAACCGCACTAAAAATTCAATTAGATGAATATGTAGAAAACATTTACCGAGATAAAATTTCACCTTTAGTATTTTATATCGGTTCTACCGGACTTTTACCCGATGGTATGGAAGGGAAAGCAATGAATGCAATTCAACTTGCAGAGAAATACCCCAATTTGCATTTTTCTAAGGATGAGGAAGAAGGGTTATTTTTTGAACTTGGTGAAAGTATTATTGGGGTTTATGAGAAGGTGGAGTATTACAGTCGGAAAGAGTTGGTAGAGGCTAAGTAAGTTGGGTTACTTAAACTAATACCATTTATCAAGTAGAGACGTTGCACTGCAACGTCTCTAGAAAACAAGTTAAACACCATCTTCAAAAAATCTTTGTTTTTAGATACATAATTATAAATAAATATAGTCTATATAAAGTTGTTTTTAAATCAGTAACTTCACTGAGTAAAAGTTAAAATTGCTGATTTCAAGCTTTTAAAATAATCGTATTTTGATGCTTAATGATTTAAGTTATACAACTAAAAATCGATTAAATTAAGTTTTTTTACTTATTAAATATAAAAAATCATCAAAACTTATTTAAATTTTAGGTTTTTAAATCTTCGTCTATTCAGCTTCAATTAAGTGCTTGTTCTGAAGAAATATCTAATTCAAGTGGTTAAGATTGCCTTAACAAGTGAATAATATATTGATTTTTTAGCATTCAGATAAAAATCTAGTAATACTATTTAAATCAATAATTATTTCTAGGGAAAAATCATCAAAATTAGTCACAAGCAGTTATGGGATATCTTTATCAATGCATGGTGACTAATTAAATACTTTTTTATCAGGATTTGTATCTTTACTTTTTGGAGAAAATGTAAATGAATAGCGATTATTTGGGTTTAAAATTTTCTAATTTAGATAGTGATAATCAGTTAACTATAGAAGAAGATAAACTGTTTTCATTGCAAGATTTGCTAGCAAGTCACAATCATGGTGATGATGATGAACATGAACATGGTCATGATTATGCTGGTAGTACTTCTACTTTAAGTCAGAATAAAACTTTTGTATCTGCTAGCTTTATCAATCCTCCAAGTTCAACAATAAATGTTAATTATCACGGTTTTTCTCAACAAGCTAAAAATGCTTTTGAATATGTAGTAGATATCTGGGAAGGATGGATAAAATCGGACATTCCTATGCAAGTTAATGCTTACTGGGAAGATTTGAGTCCATATGGTTCAAATATTCTGGGTGCGGCTTCACCATATAGTTTTACCAGAAATTTTACAGGTGCCACTAAAGAGAATACTTATTATCCCATTGCCTTAGCTAATCATTTAGCTGGAAAGGATTTAAACGGGGATAAACCGGAAATTGAAATTTACTTAAATAGCAATTTCTCTAAATGGTATCTTGGTACTGACGGAAATACTCCAACAACCCAGTACGATTTTACAACTGTTGTTTTGCATGAGTTTGTACATGGTTTCGGATTAACGGATTTTATATCCTACAACAATGGTATAGGGAGTTATGGAAACACAATTTTTGAAACTTTTGTAGTTAATGGTAATAATCAAACTCTTAGTTCATTCCCTAATAATTCGCAAGAATTAGGCAAGCAATTAACCAGTAACAATCTATTTTTTAATGGTGCAAATGCAACAGAAGCTAATGGTGGTTTATATCCAAAATTATACGCACCTAGTAGTTGGCAATATGGTTCAAGCGTAGCTCATCTTGACGAAAAAACATATCCTAAAGGTCATGTGGATGCTTTAATGACACCTTTATTTGTCTCAGGTGAAGCAATTCACAATCCTGGTGGGATTACTTTGGGCATTTTAGAGGATTTAGGTTGGGATATTAATCAGGTTTATAAAGCACCTGCTGATGAGACTCAATCAACTCCAACTCAACAACCTGTTGAGAATAAATCTACCTCAGAGATGCCAACATTAAGTTTCAACTCTTTAAACTCTTATGCAGATCAAGATAAGACTGGAATTCTAAATATTTCTGCTGATGGTAAAGAGTTTGAAATGCAAGGTAATTCTTGGAAAAAGCTATCTATTGATTACAATATTACTGTAGATACCATACTTGAATTTGAATATAACAGCACCGTCTTAAGAGAAATTCAAGGTATTGGTTTTGATATCGACAACAAATTAACTAGTACAGATGCTAAGAATATATTCCAACTCGCAGGAACTCAGAAAGGTTGGGGTATCCCTGGATTTGAATATCAAACTAACTCTGGTTGGAAATCTTATCAAATCCGTGTCGGTGATTATATGAGTGGTCAATTCAATTATTTAGTATTTGCTAATGACCACGATGTTAGCAATCCTGATGCTCACAGTCAATTCCGCAATTTAAGATTATATGAATATGGTCAAATTCCCATTGCTGAAACTCAACCGATTCCAGAAGCTAAGACTCAATCAACTCCAACTCAACAACCTGCTGAAACTCAACCGATTCGAGAAATACCAACATTAAACTTCAACTCTTTAGACTCTTATGCTGACCAAGATAAGACTGGAATTCTGAATATTTCTGCTGATGGTAAAGAGTTTGAAGTACAAGGTAATTCTTGGAAAAAGCTATCTATTGATTACAACATTACTGTAGATACCATACTTGAATTTGAATATAACAGCACTGTTCAAGGAGAAATTCAAGGTATTGGTTTTGATGTTGACAATAAATTGACTAGTACAGATGCTAAGAATATATTCCAACTCGCAGGAACTCAGAAAGGTTGGGGTATCCCTGGATTTGAATATCAAACTAACTCTGGTTGGCAATCTTATCAAATCCGTGTCGGTGATTATATGAGTGGTCAATTCAATTATTTAGTATTCGCTAATGACCACGATGTTAGAAATGCTGATGCTCACAGTCAATTCCGTAATTTAAGATTATATGAATATGGTCAAATTCCCACTGCTGAAACTCAACCGATTCGAGAAATACCAACATTAAGCTTCGACTCTTTAGACTCTTACGCTGACCAAGATAAAACAGGAATTCTGAATATTTCTGATGATGGTAAAGAGTTTGAAGTACAAGGTAATTCTTGGAAAAAGCTATCTATTGATTACAACATTACTGTAGATACCATACTTGAATTTGAATATAACAGCACTGTTCAAGGAGAAATTCAAGGTATT
>JAAUSO010000349.1 GCA_012033205.1 Richelia sp. SL_2_1
TAGAATACACTATCTGTACCACAACGCAAAACTCCATAAAACCCGAACTTCTCTAGCTCACGCAAAATATCAGAAGTCGGTTTTAGAATACATATCTATACCACAACACAAAACTCATAAAAACCCGACTTCTCACAGAGCGACAAAAAACTACTGGATCTAATTTTTGCTTAATCCAACAACTATTTAACAAAGAAATTGCTAAATAACTTTTGTATCAAAACAAAAACTAGATCCAGTATAAAAAAAGTATTTTTCTTGAAAAAGATAACTTAGAAACGTTTGCCGGTTCCGCGAGAAGGTACTAAGTTTAAGTAATCTAGGCTGGAAGCTTTAATACTTTGAGCATAGTTACCTTTACCACTTACAGATGCTGCCATCTCAGCATATTTACGGGGATCGCCTTCAGATAATCTCTGGAGTTTGGATTTTTCGGAGTAGAATTTTTCCAAAGTAAAACGCCAATCTGTTTTGACGGTTCCAGCGGTTTCTCGGAAATCTTCACCGTAGCGAGGAGTTACTAAGTTGAAAGGACGACCTTCCATACGTTTACGCTGGTAAGGTATAGTGTTATCGCCGAAGCTATTAGTATACTCTTCACTATCCATGAGAGCATTAACAAAGCCTTTAAAACCCAAGGTAGCAATTTTGATTGACCAAGCAATTTCTTCGTCTTTGTTATAAGCCGCACGACCTAATAAACGTCTCAAACAGATGTCTACTAAGCGATAGTTGTTGTTAACTTCAACTACTATACGGTAAAAAGCTTCAGACTGGGCTAAACCACGAATAAAATCCCGTACAGTAATGGAACCATTTTTCAACTGAGATTCTAAGTTTTTTTGACGATTGAAACTGAGGATTTCATGTTCGCTGAAAACTTGACGATATCCAGCCCAAATGATGTTTTGAATATCAGTGTAGGAGCTTACGTCTTCTAAACGATAGATATATGGTGTATCTTCGTTTTGGTCAGCTTTACCAAAGCTTTTGACTCTTTGATTTTGAGTGGTGGGTTTGTATTGAAGTAATGGCAATGCCATTTGTAATTATCCTCTAATTTTATTAAGTGATGCAACTAAAAAGTTGAAGAATTAAGCATGAAATTTTGGCGTTATTCTTCAATCCTTATTACTTATTTTCCCCTATTCAGGTCAAAGTTAAGTCATTATCCCAAAGGAAAACTTGCTGTAGTACTGATAGAAACCGGAATTCCTTCGGGTAAAGTTTTCTTTGTCATATCCGGAATATCAATATTCGCGGTGTTAACTGGGGTATAAGTAACTGTTTTAATTGAAGCTGAACGTGCCATATCCAAGAAGTTGTTAATATCGCCCCATTGTAACGACTATCTTCTTCTTTATCGCGCCAATAGTCAGCGTAACGAGGAGTTACTAAATTAAATGGTCTACCTTTATAGCGACGACGTTGGTAAGGAACCGTATTTTCTCCGAAGTTACTCAGATATTCTTCCGAATCAATCAAAGCATCAACGAAGTTACCCCAACCCAAGGTAGCAATTTTAATTGACCAAGCAATTTCTTCGTCTTTATTATAAGGCGCACGTCCTAAAAGACGTTTAAGACAAATTTCGACCACACGGTAATTAGAGTTTGTCTCAACTACCAAGCGTCGAAATGCTTCGGATTTTGCCAAACCCCGAATGAAGTCACGCACGGTAATCGCTCGATTTTTCAACTGAGATTCTAGATTGGATTGACGGTAAAACTTGAGTATTTCGTGTTCGCTGAATACTTGACGATATCCTGCCCAAATTAATTGTTGAATATCGCTATACTCTGGAGAATCTTCCAACCGATAAATTCTCGGTGTATCCTCGCTGGAAACTTCATAACCAGGAACACGCTGGTTTTGAGAACTCGGTTTATATTCTAATAGTGGAATTGACATGATTATTTAAGGTTAAAGGTTAAAGGTTAAAGGTTAGAGGTTGAAGGTTAGAGGTTGAAGGTTGAAGGTCAAAAATTACCATCAACTGTCAACTGTCAACTGTTCAAGTAGTCTTCCTACCGGGTATGTAACGGTAGGGTAAAGCAACTTCTACGGGTTTGACGCTGGGTTGAGGTGTGCTAGATTCCCTTGTCATGTCGGGAATCTCCATGCTTTGGATTTGAGAAGTTA
Organism: Richelia sp. SL_2_1; assembly: GCA_012033205.1. Classification (GTDB taxonomy): domain Bacteria; phylum Cyanobacteriota; class Cyanobacteriia; order Cyanobacteriales; family Nostocaceae; genus Rivularia. The sequence goes on from JAAUSO010000349.1 coordinate 2,143, forward strand.
CTCTAGCAATGGTTCTTTGATAATTACGTTCGTTGGTAATCATGCCGCCAGCCATTGACATAAAGTTGCTGGGAATGACTTTGCGAATTTCGTCTCCTGTTGCGTATCCTCCCGATGTACGGGCGGTATAGTAAGAACTACCTCCCAAATATCGAACAGCCATACGGTTACGGAAGTCTGCACCGTAGCGGGGATTTACTAAGTTAAATGGTCTGCCTTTATAGCGGCGGCGTTGGTAGGGTATGATGTCGTTACCGAAGTTCTGACGGTACTCGTCGCTGTCTACTAATGCATCAATAAATCCATGCAAACCTTTGGTCGCAATGATAATTGACCAGGCTATTTGCTCTTGCTTATTATAGGTTGCACGTCCTAAAAACCGTTTGAAGCTGATATCAACTAAGCGGTAGTTGGAGTTGTTTTCTGCTACTTCTTCGCGGTAAACGTCTGTTTTTCCCAAACCCCGGATAAAATCACTGACGCTAATCGCCCGATTTCGCATTTGCGATTCTAAAAAGGGTTGCCGATATGATTCTAATATCAAGTGTTCGCTGTATATTTGCCGATAACCCGCCCAGATGATTTGATCAATGTCTTGATCTGAGGTGGCATCTGTCAATCTATACATGATTGGCGTGTCTTCGCTAGGCACTTCATAGCCTTCGACACGCTGATTTTGAGAACTCGGTTTATATTCAAGTACTGGTATTGACATTCTTGTTATTTTATGTATGTGGACATCTATTAACTGGCAACTTGTTCTTCAGCTAAGGCGACACGAGCGCGAACTGCTTTTTGAGCGTCGTTTGAACGCATTTGAGAAAATCTTGCCGCAATTTCCGGTTTTAAACTGGGAATTTTTGCTAACTCTTGCAAACCGACAATGGCAGCATAACGAATTGCCCAGTCTGCATCTTGAGTAATTGAAAGCAAGGTAGAGAGTGACTTTCTTTGTGCGATCGCCATTTGTGGTTCATCCAGTTTATGCCATTGTAAAGAACCCAACCCTTTTGCAGCAGCGCGACGGACGCTAGGAGCAAAGTCTGTTGCAGCAGCTTCTAATAATAAGTCTAAGGCTTGTGGGTCGCCAATTGTTGCTAAAGCCCGAATTGAATAAGCCCGTGCGCCATAATTATAATCATCAATCTGTCCGAGCAATTGCGGTACGGCTGCTTCTCCTAACTCTGTTAATCCTTTAACTGCTATGACTGCGGCTGCGGGATTGTTATACCCAAACACTGCAATCAAAGTCGGTATTGCTGTCGTATCTTTTGCTGCGACTAACTTTTGTACCGCTGTCACCATTCGCGCTGGTGAATCAGCCTCTGTGACGGCACGAATTAAGTTTTGGGTGTCCATAAGGAGTTAGGAGTTAGGAGTTAGGAGTTAGGAGTTAGGAGTTAGGAGTTGGGAGTTGGGAGTTAGGAGTTGGGAGTT
>JAAUSO010000001.1 GCA_012033205.1 Richelia sp. SL_2_1
AACTATCAACTATCCACCATCAACTATCAACTAACAACTATGATACAAACATTAGACATTTCACCTTTGGGTAGAGTTGAAGGCGATTTAGATGTCAGAGTTGATATCGACGACGGACAAGTCGTCAATGCTTGGACTCATGCGGAATTGTTTCGCGGATTTGAAGTAATTTTACGCGGTAAAGACCCGCAAGCTGGGTTGATTGTGACACCTCGTGTCTGCGGTATTTGCGGTGCTTCTCATTTAACTAGTGCGGCTTGGGCTTTAGATACTGCCTGGAAAACTGAAGTTCCTCGTAATGCAATTTTGGCGAGAAATCTCGGTCAAATTGTCGAAACTATACAAAGTATTCCTCGCTATTTCTATGGATTGTTTGCGATCGATTTAACTAATAAAAAGTATCGGCACAGTCATTTTTATCAAGAAGCTTGTCGCCGTTTTGCACCTTTTACAGGTAAGTCTTATGAAATTGGCATCACCATTTCTAGTAAACCTGTAGAAATATACGCTTTATTTGGCGGGCAATGGCCCCATAGCAGTTATATGGCAAGAAATGGCGGAATTGTTTATGTGTTAGGAGTTTGAGAATAGAGCTTTGATGATTCCCTGGCTTTTCCTTAAATTGGACAACCGATTATCAAATCAATCATTCATTTTTCTAAAGTAGATGTAATTTGAGTGGAAAATCATTACCTAATTTTTCCTTAGCACTCCTAATTCAACCTCTAAAAGATTGGCGATATGTCGAAGACATCACGCTCCGCGTATCGCTATGGTCAATTTGTTAGAACTGCTATCTGCTCGCCGTTCTGATACATACTATGAAGCTTGTCCGGAACTAATCAAAATAATCTCAAATAATTTTAAAATGTCATGCTGACGTAAGGAAGACCGTTAACCCACTACTATTTAACAAAATAATCTGGTGGATTACGACCCTACTCCTATGCATTCTGAAGGGTATCCAAAACCAAAACTTTCAAATCAGGAATAGTAGCTAAACGCGCATCATTAATACTTCTAATTTATCTACGGTTGGTAATAGTTGAGATATGTATATTTATTGTCTCTAGATGAAAATAAAACCCGGTTTTTTCTCTATATAAATACGCAATTGTGATTATTTCAGTGTTGATAATTACTAGTAAATTCAAATGTTTTTTGATATGAAATTAGTCCGTTTTAACTGCTCCTTTCCTAATAGAAGATTAACTATGGTTGGGTTGTATGCAAAGACAGCGCCAACGAAGAATATAAAATAAAACCCAACATTGATTGTGCTGGGTTATATTCTAGGGACATCGCGAAGTTTATTTTTTCGGTACGGGAGTATTCAAAGCTGCTTCAATCCGTATAAAAAGCTGAGGTAAATATCCGTAAAATCGCTGATATCGCAAAGACATGGCATCAATGGTACAGCTACCGCAGTGTTGTCCAGGGGGAGGGACTGCTACCGATTGTACCATTTCATCTGAAACACCTGCCCAAGGTAAATGCCCTACAGGAGCAGATGTTGAGGAATAATTGAGTTCGGATTCATTCAACCAGTCGCTGCTGATAAAATCGTTTTCGGTACGGGGAACTATGAGTTTCCAACCAACGGCATCGCGAAAAGCATTAACCCCTGCTTCGGAGTTTTTGGGATGGGTTGCCATTGCTTGTCGCCAAATTTTGGCTTGGACGCTGAAGCCAAATCGTCCATCGCTAGCGGCTAGCCAAGCTCGATCAATTTCTCGGATCAGTTCCAAGGGTATGCTAGCAGGATTCGGTCCGTAGGGGTCTTTTTCGGGTGATAATAGCCGACGGGTTTCTTTGTCCGCAGCAGCCCAGTTTTTGGATTTGAGGAATTGCTGAAGTTGAGAAGTATTCGTAGTTAAATTTTTACCGTTTTGAGTAGCAATATGCCGCTCTAACAAATTAATGATTTGGGTTTTATTCAGTTGTCGAGCTAAGTCTAGAGCAGTTTTACCTTGATTATCTTTGATGTCAAATCTAGCATTTTTACTGAGGAATAATGTGACCAATTCCGGTCCAAAAAAACTTTGCTCCTCCAATACTGCTTGATGCAGAGGTGTTCTACCTAATTTATCTTGAATATTTAAATCTGCATTGGCTGCAACCAGTAGTTGAGCTACTTCCAGATTGACATCATAAAGAGGAGTTTTACCTTCAACATCTTGTAAATTAACTTTTGCTCCTCGATTTAGTAGTAGTTTCACTAAAGAGGGTTGGAAGCGATGCACATGGAGCGGAGTTTGTCCCTGAGCATTGCGGAGATTCACATCAACTCCCCTATCGAGTAGGAGTTGTAGTACTGCTGGTTCAATACTTTGAGAGTGAATTACAGCCCCTTGACGATTTTGGATAGTTAAATCTGCTCCTGCTTCGATTAGTTTCTTGGCGATTTCTAGATGAGATATCCCGTAGTGCAGTGGTGTAAAATTTTGATTGCTGCGAGCATTTATATTTGCACCACGACGCATTAATAGCTCGGCAATATCAGCTTTTCCGGAATTAGCAGCAAAATGTAACGGTGTCATTTGCTCTTGATTTTTAACGTTAACCTTAGCACCGCCATCGATCAAAAGTTTGATTACAGCAGCGGTTTTCTCTCCAAAAACGTTGTGGAGTGGGGTATCACCATTCTGATTACGGACATTCACCTTTGCTCCCTGAGCTAATAGCGATCGCGCATTTTTCTCAGATTTTCCGACATAATGTAGGGGAGTATTTCCTTTGCCATCACGAGCATTCACATTTACCCTTCGTTGAATTAAACGCTGAGCAAGTGCTTCATCTGTAGATAGCAAAAAGTTAAGCGGTAGCCACTTTTCACCAAACATATCGCAAGGTTGATTCAAATTACCTCCTTTATCGATTGCTTTACCTAAAGCTACTGATAAATCAGGAGCAGCACCAAAAGGACTAAATTTTTCCGATAAAGTTTTACAAAAAGGAGAAACGGAGTTAGATTTTTTTGGTACAGCATCAACAGCAAAAGGTAATAATATTATTGTTCCTAGAGAAATCAAGTAAATAGTCTTCAACAGATAATTAGATGATTTATGGTTAGATTTAGTGTTCATTTGTAATGACTTGATTTCCTATAGAAGATTTATAAATTATTAATGCAGCGATTCCCCAAACTCCGATTGTCAGTAAGATAGACAAAGCAAATCGCACAGCACTAAAAGATTCAACACGGCTTTCGGTAATTTCGCCATTTTGATAATAGTTGCGAGCAAGTTTGTATCCCAGGATGCCATACTTATGATTGTATGGGACATTGATATCCGGTCCCTCGGTGATTCCTATTAATGTCTGCGCTCCTGCATACGGAAATTTTCCTAATAAAAAACATAAGTTGACAACATTGAAGTAAGTATTAATATTGCGATCGCAATTGCTTTGATATTCTTACTCATAGACAATTACAAAGTATTGATAGAAATAATTACGTTACAAATAAGTAAGACTTTGAGTTGAGTAATTTAGTTGCTTAACCCTACTGAGAATATTCAATTGTAAAATATTTGCGATCGCAATCTAGTACTCCACCACATTAATTATGATTGGTTCGTTTTCCCTCGAATTGTTGGGAGACGTTATGTATAACGTCTCTACAACCTTCACAACTAATGAACTACTAATATAAGCAAGTCCACGGCAAGGTGAACTTTATAAAATAACCGGCACTAAGGCGGGTTTTGTCTGTGTAGCTAAGCCACTGCTCGGCTATGGTTTCCCGACTGGTAGCAAGTGGCGTGCGACTTACAGTCGCCCCTGAAGGAACTACTCCGTTAATTACTATTTACATCTAAGTAACACATCTTGATGATGGCGCATATATCACTATTAACACAAGTGTTGCAAACATTAAAATGTATCCAAGTGTTACCAATTTCATCAAGCTCTGAGTCTTGATTAGACACTTGATAATTAGAATGTCCTACCACTGTTTCCTTTGTTTCCTTGAATAAATTAATCACTACTTTTTTGGTTATTTCATAACTTCCGCTATCAAGATGAATTGCTGCAATTAGTGCTTCAAATGTTTCTCCTAAAACTGAATATTGGTTAGAAATATTTTGCTTTTCTTCTCCTTTTCCAAAGCGAATAAATTGTGTAATTTGCATCTTTTGAAACATCTGTGCCAGATTTTTTCGATTTTCAAGCTTACTCTTTTCCTCTGTGATCGACCCACGGCTATTTTTACCCTCGTCAATCAGCATCTCAACTAAGATTAGCTTTAAAACTGCGTCTCCATAAATTCGATAAAGTTCTTGATCTTCACAATTTCGACCCCGCTGCTTTTGTTCTTGTGCAAATGTCTTGTGAGTTAGCGCTCGAACGAGTAAATCCTGATTTTTGAAGGTATAACCCAAACGTTGCCCAACAGATGAAATATTATCTAACATATTTTCAGTTCTCATTTTTTAATCTACCTATTTATAGAAATCTTCGTTTATTTAACTTTGATATAGCATCAACAGCCGCTTGTTTTTCAGCATCTTTCTTACTACGACCTTTACCTCCACCGTAGAATTTACCATCTACATAAACCTGAGAAAAAAATTCTGGAGCATGATCTGTTCCACCTAATTTTTTTTGTGTCATAATTCGGCGGACTCTTTGCTCCATTTGCTTGGACAATTTCCTGGAACTTATTTTTTGAGTCTATATTTGAGCGAACTACCATAACACCTTCAGGCACAGAATCAAATAGTTGTTCCACTAAAGGACGCAGTGCTTCAATATTTCGCTTTTTATCTAAATAGTAAGCCCCAATCACTGCTTCAAAAGTGCTGCTCAAAAGATTCGGATTTTGATAACCGCCGTCACGGATTGCACCTTGCCCTAATCGGATTCTAAAATCCAACCCAATTTCAACCGCAAATCTAGCTAATTGCTTTTCGTCTACAAGTGCTGCTCTTCGTCGTGTCATCTCATCTTCTCCCATTTCAGGATGAAGTTGATAAAGGTATTCACCACTGATAAAATTGAGAATTGCATCACCAAGAAACTCCAGACGCTCATTATCTCCAACTGTTCCAGGATTTTCATTGATATATGAGCGATGAGTTAGAGATCGACGTAAAAGTTTCTCGTCATTAAACATTAATAGTTTGTGCATTTTTCCTCCTGATTAAATTAACTACTGAAAATTGGGCGTTGCTGAAAAGATGTATGAAAAGGATTTTTGGTAATCTTAGAATCTTTCAGAAACAGGATAACCTGGCGTTTCTACATTTAAAATTCTGACTCTAATTCAGCAACGCCGAAAATTGATTTAAACGTCGAACAACCGTCGAGGTGGATAGAGGCTATTTCCGCGAGATTTATTGCATCGGAAACAAGCCAGTCGTAAATTCTCTAAGGAATTTGAACCACCTCGACTTTTCGGTTTTAAATGGTCGAGGGTGAGGTTTTGTGCAGGCAAGCAACACCTACACCACCAACAGCAGGAACCATATTCGCTGAGAAGTTGAGTCTTTCTAGCTCGTTTTTGCTTAGAAGTCATCTTGAATTTCCTGTGCTAAATATTTATTAGCATCGGAATATCAAGCATAATCAGCAAATCTCCCCAATTGTGAGGAAAATAGCTAACTTGCAACCTGTTGATCAACGTCTCAAGCCCACTATCTCCAAGCCTCACACCAGTGCATACCCAGTATGCTGAACCAGCGTTTACCTGAAATCAAATCTCCTATCTCAGATGAACGCTAGACCAGAATACTGGGTTTGCATCGATTTGAGGAATAGAGATAGTACCCATGAGACGAACATCTAGGTATAGATATTCGTTTGCATGAATACATAAAATCATACTCAACTCTTATTGTCAAGAACTAAGATTTAAGATTATCCAGAAATGATGTAAAAACAATACAGGCTGTGACTGCCATATCCCTACGTGCGTGGATACTGGAATGAAAAGCGATTATCGTAATAATTCCTCTTCAAGTACGTTAAATCAGTTTCCCTGATCTTTCTTACGCAGGCAGCTTACAGCAATTTTCTACACATCGGTCTAATCTAATTTACAGAAGAAAAATTTGATTTAAATGTTCCTGATCAAATTGTACGTATTATCACTATATGAATCAGGACACAATGGAATTTTTACTTAAATTTACTTAAATTTACTTAAAATAGCAATTCATCTCACACCTACTTGACTATTACTCCTATCCCGCTCGAAAATTACCTATTTCTCTTTATCTCTTTACGAATGCGCTCTCTGTGTTTGGGGCGGTTTATTTATCGGTAATCTTCTGCCGGGAAGGGAGTAGGTGTTGAGATGAATTGTGGATGAAACGTCGAGTTGCGTAGTTTGGCTATATTTGAGCATAGCGAAAACCGGGAAGACTACAGCGACTAGACGAACAAAATATTCAATTCAAAACATTAAAGGGAATTTTTCAGGATATTCTTTTTATCGAATAATATCTACTTGAATGAATTCCCTGAAACTTCAACCTCTCAACTTCCATCCTTAACTTTTCATTCTCCATCCTTAACGCTAATATTTCATTTTTCTGCAATTCAATCAGTGACTTTTGACTAATTACCTCACCAAAGGCTTTTTTACGATTTTCCATACCAAACCAACGCTGATAGGTTTTAGTATGTTCGTCAACGGTATGACCTAAGTTATCTGCTGCGGCTTTGATGGGTATTCCTTGTAAATGCGAGCGAATCGCGCAAGCATGACGTAAATCGTAGGGTTGAAAGTCAATCCCAATTTTTCTAAACCATCTCGATATATCTCTCCGCATCCAATTAATATTTTGTACCGATGTAATTTGAGAAGTTTTTTTATCTAATATTGTTAAAGCTTTAGGATTTTTTAAATCGAATAATTCTATCCATTGAGGTACAAAAGGAATAACTTCTCTATAACCTGTTTTAGTATCTTTATCCACTTTCCAAGTACAATCGATATTTTGTACAGATGTCCACCAATTAATATCTGGTTTAACAAATAATTCCCTCGGACGTAAACCAAAAGTTGCTAACATTCCATATACCCAACGCCACATTTCCCAGGTTTCAGTAGCATCGCTGTGATTTGTATTTTTCCTATTTAAGGCAAATTTTTCAAATAGTTGATAATAATAAATAATTTTCTCGTCGCTGGGAATATCTCGGTGTTTAGGAGTAACGTTATCCCGTTTTATATCGAGGGTGAATCCTAAATCAAAGGTTTTGATAAAAACAGACGATACGGCAATTAACTCGTTTTTTTATTCCTTTACAACTATTAATTACTGATTCAAAATTATTCTTGCTTGCTAAATTAGTTAATGAAAAATTCCTTTTAATTACCGATATATAATTCGCAAAAGTATTTTGACTTGTGATAGTTCTCTGACGAGTTTTATAATAATTATCCTCGAACTTATCTAATAATTCTCCAATGGTTTTTATGCGGTTTTTTTCTTTAATTCTGATTCCTAAATACTTTTCATTCCATACAAAAGTATGACGAGCAATTAATTTACCTAACTCGTAACTTTCTTCAATTGCGGTTTTGAGTCCTTCTAAATTCGCTGGTATACCCAAAGACAAATCATACTGCTTTCTACCTTTACCGGAACAGTTATAATCATCTGGTTTCAACGGTAGAGTTGCTCGTAACTGTAGAGAATTCCCAGTTTGTTTAATACTGACTCTAACTCTATCCCTTTTTAAATTAGAATTTGCTTCGACTAACTTTTGCTCAAAAACTTCTTGATATTGTAATTCCGTCGCTTTAATTTTTGCCATTCCCTATAGCTACTGTCTGTGGTGTTTTGCTATTCAAAATCGGTGAATGAGTCGGTTTTTTATGTAGATGAAATAAACCTCACCCCGCCGTACTGCTCCCCTCTCCTTAACAAGGAGAGGGGAAGGGGGTGAGGTTTTCTCTTGGCTCATTCCCTAAATATTCTCTTATTTATAAGCTCAAATATCGACAAAAAATTGTTTGTCAATATCACTCAAACTACTACTAGAAGTTCTTTACGAACATTTTGAGCATTGCGAACGCGCTCCCATAGCAGTTATATGGTTCCCGGTGGAGTGATGTGCGCTCCGACATTGACTGACGTTACCCGCGCTTGGTCGATTTTGGAATATTTCCGTACCAATTGGCTCGAAGCAGTTTGGTTGGGTTGTTCTTTGGAACGGTATGAAGAAATCCAAACCTATGAAGATTTTATGAACTGGTTGGATGAAAGCCCAAATCATGCTAATTCCGATTTAGGTTTTTATTGGCGGATGGGTTTGGATATTGGTTTACATAAATATGGTGCGGGCTTGGGTAAATATGTGAGCTGGGGATATTTACCTCATGAAGTCAAATATCAAAAACCCACGGTTGAAGGACGAAATGCCGCTACAATTATGAAAAGTGGGGTGTATGACAGTATTACCGATACTCACACTCCCATGAATCATGGTTTTGTCCGTGAAAACACCACCCATTCATGGTATGACGAAGGTACGGGAGACGTTCACCCTTACGATCGCAATACTCGACCCACCACCAACAACGTTAAGGATTTTGAAAATGCCTATTCCTGGGGAACTGCGGTAACTCACATCGATCATGGACGTTTAGAAGCAGGTCCCTTGGCGCGTCAATTGGTAGCAGGTGGTACTTACGGCGAAACTTGGCAGCATTATGATGGGTTTATCCTCGATGCTTTTAAACAAATGGGTGGTGCTAGTATTCATCTACGTCAGCTAGCACGAGTCCACGAACTTGTCAAGCTCTATCGTCAAGCCGAACGTTGTTTAAAAGAATTCCGTTTGAATGACCCTTGGTACATTAAACCGAAAGAACAGGATGGACGTGGTTGGGGTGCGACAGAAGCATCAAGAGGAGCTTTGTGTCACTGGATAGATATTGAAGGTGGCAAGATTAAAAATTACCAAATCATGGCTCCTTCGACTTGGAATATCGGGCCTCGTGACGGTGAAGGAAAACGTGGTCCCATCGAGGAAGCTTTAATCGGTACACCTATTTTTGATGCAAAAGACCCGGTGGAAGTAGGTCATGTAGCCCGTTCCTTTGATTCCTGTTTGGTATGTACCGTTCACGCTCATGATGCAAAAACTGGTGAAGAATTAGCGCGTTTTCGGACTGCATAAATGGTTGTTAGTTGTTGGTGGTTGCTAGTCAACAGTGATTATTTATTTAAATCCAATTACCAATTACCAATTACCCATCCCCAATTACCAATTACCCATCCCCAATTACCAACATTAACTATGTCCAAACCATTACACGAATATTTTTCCAATCTTCCTGAACCAGCACTGCAAGAGTTTACCCAGTGGTGCGTGACTCAACAAGCTAGGGAGGCAGGATACGAATTTACTCCCGATGAAACCAAGTTAGAAGATTTACCGATAGAGGATTATATTCCACAACTTGTCGGTCAATTTATGGATACGACAAGAAAGGATATTAGAACTGGATTAATCGCAACATTTGCCGGAAAACAAGCTGATAACCATTCTTTATCTGGTGTACCTGCCATGGTTGATTTTATTTCACTTTACGTTAAACATTTATTTCCTGCTGAAGGAAGTGACGAAACAGAAACAGAAGAGTTGTTAACTAAAGCATCTCAACAGCAGTTAGAGAAACTTTCTCAAATTGCTCAAGAACATAATGTCAAATTGTCGGCTTGAATACAATTCAAAATTAGACAATAAATACCTCACCTTTTTCTCTCTTCAATGTTTTGGAGCAGAGAAGGGGTGAGGTTTATTCGTAAAGACTCAATTTAAAACCGGGTTTTCAAGTTAAACTCAGTAGCTTCAACTAATAACGAAAAAATAATCAAATTAAATTAGTTATTTTCTACACTTGTATTAATCGATTAATTCGTGTTAATCATTTGACCATATATATTAGTTAAAATCATGGGTTTATGGATTAATATCATCAAAGGATTGCTCCCAAAGTAGTTTAAGTTCGTTTATAATGAGTCCTATAGAGTCTCGCAGCAGTAAACTAATATTAAATGCTGTTCGTGGAACTACCATCAGTAAATGTTTAAACTTTTATTAAAACGTTGACTATTTCTACTGAAGTCAGTTAAAACCGATTAAGAAATCATCACATAAAAACTGTTTGATTTAAGTCGATTGCTGTTTGACACTTTATTCTCTGACAGCATAGAAAAATCACATATTTTACACTTCTTGAAGCAAGAGTAATTCCTTCTAAGAAGATAAATATAAAAGCTGTAAATGCTGATTATTAATAGCATTTGCTTTCAGGTGGATTGCGGATGAGGCATTTCCCATACTTTCTGCTACATATACTTGAAAAGTATCTGACAAAAATTTTATCTGTTAATTTATGGAGGCTAAATAAAAATGTCTAATTTAATTCAAAACATCATAGCTAGTCACGAAAATATTAATTTACGTGAGTTCACTAATTTATTACGTCAATCTCAAAAGCATTATCTACTCCGTGACGATATTTTGACTATTTTTTATCAGTATTGCAGCATTAATGGAGAAGATAAAAATTTATCTCGTAATTCAAATTTAAGTAAATTAATTTACTCCACTCAAGAAATTATCTTAGACAAAGAGAGTCTTTATTTTGTGATTCGTTCCCAAATAGCGGCTCAAGAAGCTTATCGTTTGTGGTTAGATATGACTGTAGAATCTATAAATAGCGAAGAATTATCAAACTTACGAAGTAAACTTGGCGTTAGCGATTCTTCTCAAGATGGAGAAGTGTTGGAAATTGATTTTCAATCTTTTTATGACTACACTTCTAGTTTAAGCGGCTCAAAAAAAATTGATAATCGAGTTGATTCCCTCAGTCATTACCTATCAAGTAAATTATTTGATCACCATTCCAGTAGTTGGCAAGAAACTTTGTTTAATTTCTTACGCCAGCATAAATATAATGGTCAACAGCTATTAATCAACGAACGTATCAAAAATAAATCGCAGTTATCTGAAAAAGTCAAGCGAGTACTTGACCTTTTAGATAAATATCCTTCCCACACATCTTATGAAAACTTTCGCTTTGAATTACGCAGTTTTGGATTTGAACCTGGTTGGGGAAATACTGCTAGTAGAGCGCAAGAAACTCTATCATTACTAGAACAATTGATTGATTGTGCCGATAATCAAGTATTGTCCAACTTTCTTTCCCGAATTCCCATGGGTTTTAAGATTTTAGTTACTTCAGAAGACGTTTTAGGACAAACAGATACTGATAAACAAGCAGTTTATATCCTCGACGGCGTAAAGCAATTAGAAAAACAAATCCAAGAAAATGCCAAATTAGGGGGACTTGATGTACTTGGTACTATCAAGCCGAAAATAATTGTACTTACAGGTTTGATTCCTCATGGTGAAGGTGCTAACTGCAATCAAAGGTTAGAGAAAATAGACGATACCAATAATTGCTGGATTTTACGAGTTCCCTCCCACAAATCTCAATCGTCAACAGCTAAAAATGAGATTTCTCGGTTTGATATTTATCCATATTTGGAATCTGTTACTATTGATTCCGAACAAGAACTGTTAACAGAGTTTCAACGGAATTAAAATTTATCAATTGGGATGCTTTTTTACTCAACCGACCTTGTTTAAAGTATCTAATTTTAAATACTTTAAAACTCTAAAGAGACGTAGCATTGCTGCGTCTTTACGTTTTGGGTGTTGTTTTGAGTGGTTTCTAGTCTTAAGGTTGGGAACTAGTTTATAAATTTCTTATATCTTGCACAGCTAAGAGAATATTTTTAAAGTCTAATTATATACTCTAACTGGCGACGGGAGCAACGCCACTTGCTACAAGTCGGGAAACCATAGCCGAGCAGTGGCTTAGCTACACAAGCAAAACCCACCTCCGTGGGTTATAAGTCCAAACTGGACTTTGCCTTTGTACTAGCGGTAATAAAGCGCCGAATACTTTTAAAACATCCTCTAAATAATAAAAAATATAACTAACGTAAAACTGTAATATTTTTATATTTTTAGTCCATTTTAATGGACTTCTACTATCAGACTGGGACTTGCAGTCTCAGGCGGTAAAAATAAAGTCAAACAATTAGTAATTATTTTAACGATAGATTTTTATACGTGCAAGATATGAATAAAAAATTATTTTAAACACCAGATTTTTGTAAATCTGTATACTTTAAAATCAATCTATAAATGATATCAAAAATATTTTTGAGTTTTTTATTTCAAAATAGAAAAAAATCTCTAAAAATATGTAGAATAGGAAAACGCAAACAAACGCCGTATTCTTCCAAAATTGTCGTCAATTTTTGCGTAAATCTGTCTGTTTAATTACAAATCCATATTCTCTGAATTATTTTTAATCGAAGTATTTACAGATAAGGATAATCAGAATTAGAAAAGATGACTATAAATGACGAATCACCAAACAAACCTCACAATCATTGGTTGCGGCAACCTTAATCGTAATGATGATGCTGTAGGTGTAATTATTGCTCAACGCCTACAGCAATATCTTGCCACATATCCTCATCCTCACGTGAAAATTTACGACTGCGGAACAGCAGGGATGGAAGTCATGTTTAAAGCAAGAGGTAGCAAACACCTAATAATTATTGATGCGAGTTCGACAAATTCCGAACCAGGTGCTGTATTTAAACTTCCAGGGGAAGAATTAGAAGCAATACCAGAACCCAGTTATAACTTACATGATTTTCGCTGGGATAATGCAATAGCTGCCGGAAAAAAAATCTTTAAAGATGATTTTCCCATCGGTGTGACGGTTTATTTAATTGAAGCCGCAAATCTTGATTTTGGTTGGGAGTTGAGTGCTGCTGTAAAGCATTCTGCCGATTTCGTGTTTGAACAAATTAAGACAATTATTGGACATAATCTAGAGTGTGACAGTAATGTTTTAAGCTGAGTCTTCTCGATAAACAGATAATTCATCTACCCTCATTTCAAAAGGTATTCCTTGATTGATAGGGGGACAAATGCGAATTTTAGCGCTGCTCGCGATATTATTCAATAATGATGCCATTGGTACCATTCTTTGTAATACCCGCCAGTTGGTAACTTGATCGGGACACTCAATTACTAAAATCATTGCAGAGGTTTGGGTAGTCACATACCACCGACAAACCGATAGTAAATCGCGAATTTTGCGATCGCAATTATCGTAAAAGAACTTACTTAGAGATTTCTCCAACTGCTGACGTAGTACAATATCTGCTGATGATGGCTGAAACGGTCCCAAATCATCATTCTGAAAGAAATACTTATTGTTCATGTCTTCTTCCGTGTAATTTTTCTTGCAAACTTCAATCACAATACCACAAACACTAAATTGATTTGTAGCTAAATATTCTAGTTTTTTGTTATTATAAATTACTGCCAGACAAGCCATAATTTAAAATAAATTAAAAAAAAAAAATTAGCTAAATATATATTTAGCTGGAGAATATTTACACCACATCTAATAGTTCCACAACTATTATAATCATATACAACCAATAATGTTAGTATATGATACTGGAAAAAAATTGCTTTAATCTATAGATAACCTATATGAAGATTAATCTTACTTTCCTTAATTAAATCCTTACCTTAGCACAAAAAACGTTCTATTTTGGACATAGTTGATAATAGATATTGATGATTCTATCTCCGTTCTCAATGCTGAAATAAGAAAGGTAATGTAGTTAGGAGCAAAGGAATATCCATCCCACAAGACTTTGATGATATGGTCTTGTACTCCACAGGTAGTAATTGTACTTGCATATTGTCCGTTATCCAAAAAGCAACATCTCACGCTTGGGGTATCTATATTTTGAGCTAGACCTATAATAAACACATTTAAAAAAAAAAAGCAGCCACTGATACTTTTATGTTGTAATCTATCAAACATTTCCTCTTGTTCAATGGTTTTGTAAACTAAAATACGATAATTATTCGCAATATCGATATTTTAAGTCTGTTAAATATTTTTTAGCATTCATCAATAAATTTTCTCAACTAAGTCCCATTTAGTGGTAGTTCTATAAACAAATAAATAAAGTTGCTTCCTTTTAAAATCAAGTAATTATTTTTACTCAACTACTGATTTATGATCTAAAAAATTAGACTGTATTGATTAATCGTGAATAAAAGTAAAAAATGCTGATTTAAAGAATGCAATTTTGATAAAGTGAATAAGCTAAAAATTATTTACCCAAATTCAAGCAAAATATAACCATGAAAATTAGCGCTCGCAATCACTTAAAAGGAACGGTCAAAAAAATTATTCCCGGAGTTGTTAATACTGAGGTAACTTTAGAAATAGCACCAGGAGTAGAAGTAGTTTCTATTATTACAAAATCATCCGCAGACCAAATGCATCTTTCTTTAGGAAAAGAAGCTTATGTTGTAGTCAAAGCCACAGATGTAATGGTTGGCATAGATTAAAAAAAAGCGGCTTGCGATGATGGCAAGTCGCTATATTAATTAAAAATTGAGCAATTAACAATTAGTAATTATCAATTACACTAAATAAGGTTCTTGATGAGTTTTAATTGTGCAGTTAGAGCGGGGATAGGAGACGCAAAGTAAGGCAAATCCTTTGGACATTTGCTCATCATCTAAAAAGATTTGGTCTGATTGATCTATTTCACCTTCAACTACTTTACCAACACAGCTTGAGCAAGAGCCGGAAGAGCAACTGAAAGGTAATTCGATTCCTGCTTCTTCTGCTGCTTCTAAGATAGTAGTTTCTTCGTCAACTTCTATTGTGGTGTCTAAATCTTCCTTTTTATTAATCAATCTAACTTCGTAACTAGCCATGTCTCTGTTCTCCTCAAACGACGTATAAGTTCTGATTTGTTGAGAGTTGATAGTTGTTGGTTGATGGTTGTTACTGGTAACTGATAAATATCAATTATCCATTAACCACTATCCACTATCAACTATCCCTTAACTACTATCAACTAACTATTAACAATTTATTGATTGCAAGGTACACCATCGGGTGTAGAATCACCTGCTTGAAATGACTTACCACAACCGCAGGTATCGGTTGCATTGGGATTAGTAAACTTAAAGCCGCTTTCCATCATTCCTTCGATAAAATCGATTACCATCCCTTTTAATAACGGCGCACTTTTAGCATCAACATAAATTGTGATGTCGTGTTGTTGAACCACTAAATCGTCATCACTCAGTTTGCTGGTGATGTTCATTGCATATTCATAGCCGTTACAACCACCATCTTTTACAGAGACACGGATACCTTTAGCTTTTTGATTTTTATCTGTTGCTGTTTCTTGTAAAAACGAACTTAGGCGTTGTGCTGCTTTTTCTGTCAAACTAATGGTCATGGGTGTTCCTCCTGTAGATAATGGTTGTTTTTACTTAGGGGATGAAAATTGATCAGAGAATGATGTCCGAATTGCCTGAGCTTGTATCGACTGTAGAAACTAGAATTTGTAGTTACTAGTAGTTTCCAGAGGTTGGGATTGCGAATATCTCCAAGGTGCATTGTTACCGCATACCGGACATTCGCGATCGCGATAAGAACGACGTTTAGCAAAGTCCATTCTGGTAAAATCGATTGTTAGTAACTGTGACAATAAAGGCTGACTAAATCCGGTAATTAACTTAATAGCTTCCAAAGCTGCTAGACAAGCTAGAGTACCGGAAACTACACCTAGAACTGAAAATGCACGTCTATCCCAATCGGGTTTTTCTGGAAATAGACATGAGAGACAGGGAGTTACACCGGGAATAATTGTAGTTAGATAAGCCTCCATTGAATCCATTGCTGCTTCTACCATTGGCTTACGCCAGCGAACACAAGCTTCATTAATAGATTACGCTCTGTAAAGTTGTGAGCGCAATCTAAAGCCATATCGGCTCTTTGGACTAATGAGTCTACATTATCCGGATTGATGTAATCGTGAATCGCTTCTATCTCAATATCAGGATTGATAGCTTGGAGGGTTTCTTTAGCTTTAAATACCCTTGGCTTTCCTACCCAATCATGAGTCATGAGAATTTGACGATTCATATCATCAAGCCGTAAGTCACCTCCTCTAACCAGGATTAATCGTCCTACACCTGCAACCGCGAGGTAAAGTGCAGCAGTACCGCCTAATCCTCCCACACCCGTAACCAGAACCGTAGCTGACTTTAAACGCTTTTGTGCCAATTCACCGAAACTAGGAAGCGTCATTTGGCGACGATAGCGTTCCAACTCGGTAGGTGTTAGGTTTACCACTTTATTACCTCCTAATCCGAATCAATTTCTGTCAGCTTGACTACATTTTTTGGTTTCTGGTGAAACACTTTGAAAAGTTTTTCTTGTTGGGGTGTTGACTCTATAAATACCTGATAAGCTTTCTCTAATGCTTCCCGATATTTACTTAATCTTTGTGAATCATTAAGTTGCGAATTATCAGCATCAATTTCCTTGATATATTCAGAAAATTTTTGCAAAATGTGCAGACGATTTATATTCACCATTTTTTGGTCATATGGTATTTGAAAAAACTTAAAATAATCTTCTGCATTTACCAATGTATTAAATTCTGATAAACTGCTACTCATTGGTTTTTCTCCATCTTTTTCACTTGTTGTTTAAGTTCATTTAATTGACAATATATTTTATAAGTAGCTTCAGCTACGTTCATCAGATTTTCATAATCTGTGGGTAAACCTTCTGCCAAATCATGTAAATCCATTTTCATTTGACCTGCTTTACTATTAAGACGCTTTATTTTTGTTTTTAACTCTTCAATATTTGTATTTGTTATTTCTTCTTTCTGAGCCATAGACATCTCCACTCTATTTGAGAAGTTAATAGTAATCAGTAAACAGTAAATAGTAAACGAACAATAAATTTCCGCCAGTAATTGACTAGAGCTATAACTAATACACCTTATTTTGAAAAACCCGGTTTTTCCATCAATATTTAGTTTGGATTATTTTTAAATTTAATAAGGTTCACATAGAGATTGTTTCTGCTTTTTCCGCTTGTTTTTACAGATAATTTTGATTATCTCAAGCGTATTTTGTTCAAACTAAACAATATTTTGGTAAAAACCGGGTTTTCTGAGATAATTTAAATCAGTGAACAGTAAACACCGGCGTTGGGGGACTTAAACCCGCTTTTGTAAACGTGACTGATATCTGATAACTGATAACTGATAACTGATAACTGTTAAAGTTCTCCTACTTCGGGAAAACGTCGAGCTAATTCAACGCCTTTTTGTACTAAGGTTTCTCCTTCTTCTGCTAGTTTCTCGAAAGAATTAAAGCCGAAACGATGAACATCGCGCAAAGTCTTTTTAACTAACAAAAGACGACCAGAAAATACCAAAATCCATCCGAATCCTTCATGATTTAAATCAGATACAACCTGCGATAGCAAACCAGTTTCTTGTTCGATGCGAATTGCTATAGCACGATAAAAAGCATTAATCCGCGATATTGTCATCGGGCTAACATCACCCTCAACGGAAATTTCACGCTTCTTTTGTTTACTGACAATATAGGGTTTAATGATTAAATCGTCCGACCATTTACGATAAGTACCGTAAGTATCTAAACCGCGAATTTGCTGGACTAATGCCTTAATAAAAGGAGAAGTTAAGACATCGCTTGTTGCTGTACCATTTACATTATTACTTGTATTCATACTGTTACATCTTCTTCTAATTCATCTTCAAAGTTACGGTCTTTTTGTTGTAAAGCTTTACGCAACCAAGGTGGAGGACTTCCTTTAAGAGTTTGCACCAATCGTTCCAAAACATCTTTAATTTCATCTTGCTCGGAACGCGCTTTTACCGGAGTTACACCCTTTTTAATTAATCGAGCCGCAGCGCTACCTCCAATCGCCGAAACATAAACAATTGTGCAATCTTCTAAGGCTTGAAGTTTTGGTACTAATTTATCTTCGTTACCATCTTCTTTAAGTTCACCTCCAAAAGAAAGAGTTTCTAAAAACTCATAACCTTGGTCAGAAATTTCATAAACATCAATCGCTTTTGCCCATCCAAAATGAGCATTAATATGAACGTTATCACTTGTCGTAAAGGCAATTTTCATGTTTATTAGTCCTATGGAAAGGTCAAAGGTTAGAGGTTAAAGGTTAGAGGTCAAAGGTTAGAGGTTAGAGGTCAAAGGTCAAAGGTTAGAGGTCAAAGGTCAAAGGTTAAAAATTAAAATTTAATTACTCCTAACTCCTTACTTCTTACTCCTTACTTCTTACTCTTTTAATGCTTTACACTCATTTCCTCTTGCTCTAAGAAAATATTGCCAATGTCAAACATAATTTGCATTGTTCCTCGATAGCCAACCTTAGTAAATTGACCAATACCTAAACGGTCAAAAATAGGAATACCTTGGCGATAAAGAGGAATATTTAGGCTTCGAGCTATTGTCGCTACCTGAGAGTTACCAATTAATAAGTCAGAACCCACTGCAACTTGTTCAAAATCTTCCAAGTCACCAATAATCACTTTTTCTAGGGGAAGTTTTTCTAAGTTAGGAGAACGTGTAGTTGTGACTGCTGATTGAATTTCTGCTCCCATTGATTGCAAAAAGTTAACTGTTGACCATAGCAAATCTGGTTCTAACGCTAAGGATACCTGCTTGCGACCAAAGAAAAAGTGAGTGTCGAGCATCGCGTCTTGTAATTGACGACGTTGACGACGATATTTTTCGGGAACTCTAACACCACTAATGTCTGATAATGCTTGTAAAAAGTTATCTACAGCATCCAATCCAGTCATTTCCCCAAACAATTCATAGGGAATTGTAAATCTTTGATCCAATATTTCCGCAGCACCCCGCATACTCTCACCGATCGCGATCGTAAAAGCTGAACTGCCCATTTTACGCAGTTGTGCCAAAGTTGTACCACCACCTGTTATCGGACTATAAGAATCATCTAGATGACCATCTAAGGAGGCGGAAAGGTCGGGTACAACAATCGGAATTAATCCAAAAGCAGTAACAATTTCTTTAATTTCTTGTAAATCCCCTGGGGTAAAAGCTGAACTTATCAATAGATTTATCTGTTGCGGTCTAATTTCACCTTTTTGGGGAAGTTGTTTAACCATGCTTTCCACGGCTGCGGCATATCCATCTTGTAATGCTCCTTTAAAGTCTGGTGAGGAGACTAACAAAATTGGTAATTCGTTTAAATGGGGATGATTTATCCGAAAATCTCTGAGGATTGCTTCCATATCATCCCCTCTAGTTTCCGTTAGTCCGGTGGTACACAGACCAATAATTTCAGGTTTTACTTTTTCTACTAGAGTCAGAATTGCCTGTTCAACGTTATCCTCTCCACCCAAAATAGTCGAGACTTCGGTCATTGCAGTAGTTGAAAGAGGAATGCTTTCACGAAAATGCCGCACCAATACCACTTTTACGAAAGCGGTACATCCTTGTGAGCCGTGCAAAAGCGGTATCATACCTTTCAATCCTAGAAAGGCTAAAGCCGCACCTAATGTTTGACTTTGTTTGAGAGGATTTACTATAACTGGTTTATTTGGAATCGCGACAATAGCCATTGTTAAAGGTTAAAGGTAAGAGGTTAAAGGTTAAAGGTTAAAGGTTAAAGGTTAAAGGTCAAAGGTCAAAGGTTAAAGGTTAAAGGTTAAAGGTCTTAACTCCTAACTCCTAACTCCTAACTGATTTCCATATCCCAGGGGGCAGGCTGTCGTACTTGCTGCCAAACTGGACTGTACAAAGCTTCATCTAGTTCTCGTGCCATGTTCACCATTCCCTCATACCCTGCATAGGCGTGATGACGCTCTTGGTTGATGTCTAGAAAAGGTATTCTCGCTTTGAGCGCGGTGTATTGATTACGACCACCTGCAATCAGCATATCGGCATTAGTTTCACCAATTACTCTAATCAATTCCTGGGGGTTTCCTTTGGACATGGTGATACCATCTTTACCTAGCAAATCTTTGATTCTGGCTTTATCCTCTTCGGTGCTTTTCTTGGTGCTTGTGGCTACCACTTCCATTCCTAAGTCTTTTGCTGCTGAAATAATTGACCAGCTTTTTACCCCTCCAGTATAAAGTACAACTCGCTTGCCTTTTAATCTGGCTCTGTAGGGTGCTAATTTTTCGTCTAATTTGGCAGTTTCTTCTGCAATCAATTTTTCAGTCCGTTGTTGTAAATCCTCATCTCCTAATTTTGCTGCTACGTTTCTTAAAAAGCGATTCATATCGGCAACACCGTAAAAAGACTCTTCAATATATGGAATACCGTAACGCTCCTCCATTTTTCGTGCCATGTTAATTAAAGCTTTGGAGCAAATCATTACGTTTAATTTGGCACGATGAGCGTAGCATACTTCTTGATAACGAGCGTCTCCCGTAATTTTACTTAAAACACGAACTCCTAATTTTTCTAAGATCGGCGTAACGTTCCACATTTCGCCGGCGATATTATATTCACCAATTAGATTAATATCTAAGGGTGTTGTATACTCCGGTTCACTAAAACGCTTACAATAACAATAAATTGTAAACAATTACCGAATGGCACTCTTGTCAGTAGAGGAATTTAAATTAAACAAGCGTGCCATTCACCCATTACCAATTACCAATTACCAATTACCAATTACCCATAATGTATAATCTGCATAAATACCTTCTGCCAATACCCATATAAAAAGTAGCATTGTTTAAAAAAACATATTTGGCATGAATGGTAGAGTAATTATGAATACCTTATCAAGATATTGGAAAATTTGGCGAATTAATCCGGCGGCGGAAAATTTAGGGTATAAACAAATTCCAGTGACCGTTGCTCAAGATTTTGTCAATAATCAAATTGATGATGTTACAAATAATCAGACTCAAAATGTTTTGTTGTCGTGTTTTCACGCAGAATACTCTGAAATGAATAAGCTTAATAGCGCTAGAGCAGGTCTTTGTCTTAGATGCTATGTTTCCGAACCGATATTAAAGCAATGTAAAAAAATAGCTTCTTTATTCAGTGGTGAAAAGCAATTTACTTATCGTGATTTATTACCGTTTGTTCTCAATGATGATGGACAAAAACTAATTGTTTTAGATCAAGATGGAAAAACACAACTTATGATAGATGACAATTATCAAATTAAGCCCTCTAGTTATAAATTATTTTCAGTCACAGTATTGCAAACATTTAATGCTGAGCTACAATCTGGGATGAGCTTGGATAATTGGGCATATTTGCAAACCAAACAAAATCCTGAGTTGAAGAAGTTTTTGTCAGAGTTCGGTTTTCAGCATTTGAGCGATTGGGCTTTATTAAATCGAACTGGAATCAAACAACTGGAACGATTATCAATTCAAGAGTGCTATATTATCAAAGCCTTTCATGCTGTTTACCGTCGAGACAGACAGCAGAAACAAATCAAGGGAGCCAAAAAATGTCCCGAGCCAACTAATGCTCAATTGCAAGAAATGTTAAATTACTTACAACAGCATCAAGTTTTGATTAATACTCCAGTACAGTTGATCAAAGAACTTCAGCAAATTGTGCAACAGCTAAGAAAGTACGATATTTGGAGTTCCAGAGAATCTTTAGATATATATGATTCTGAAAGTGGTAATTATGTACCGAGACCAGATTTACCTAGTTCATCCGTTGATTTAGTTGCTGTAGAAGAACAAGAATTTTTACAGTTTTTAAAACAGCATCTTGATACGACTTTGACTCAAACAATTAAGCAAGAAGTAGAAGCTAATATTGACAAATTACAAAAAAGTAAAAAATATGCGCCTTTTGCTCAAAAATATATTCAGGGATTGGAATTGTACTATTATAAAGCAATGTCTTTAAAAGAGATTACTCCTAAGTTAGGAATGACAAGTTGGGACCAAGCTAGACGAATTTTAAATCCTGGAGAACTTTTATCCAAAGTGCGTGCTAAAACGGTAGAACAGATGTTAGAAAGTGTTTTGAAAAAAGCCGCAGAAACAGGTTTAACTAAAATTCCACCAGAAGCAAATTATTTGATAGCTTTAACAGAACAAATTGAATTTTATGTTGATGGAGAAATCTTTCAAGAAGCTGCGGAAGAAATTAGATCCGGGAAAAATCGGAATATGACTAGTGTATATGCTCAAGCTATTCGTTGTTATATTCAAGAATCTAGCTCAAATTGTCTCTCTATTGGCTAATTTTTCTTGTTATTACTTCTTATTCTGCCAAAAGATTACCGAATCGAGAGGACTCTCAGCAGGGGGTAGGGAGCAAGACATTGCCTTGCTCCCGCTTCCCTCGCCATAAACCAAATCAATCGTCATCAACTGCATAAGCCCTGTTTGCTCACATCTATTTACCTTCGTAGGGGAGGTAAAATCATGCCTAATTCAATTTATTCTCAAGATTTAAGACTTTTGTTACCAGAAACCGTCTGGTTGGAACAGGAACATTTTTTGTTGGCAAACCAAATCAGTTCTTCGCAGATAACTAATGCTACTGATGCTTGGCAGGTTTACCTTAACACATTAGCTCTAATTGCCTTAGAAGTTTGGTTACAGGAACGTTTACCGAATCAAGTAGTTCTAAGGGATATTAATTTTATTGCTACTGCTGGAAATCTCACAGTAGATGAGTATAAATTTTGCGCGATCGCAACTGAACATTTGCTTTCGGAGACTGTTATGATACCACAACAGTTAATTACAAATCCAGAATTGTCGGCTCATTTTTACGTGGTACTTGAGGTATTGGAAGAGCAGGAAGAAGTTTTAGTTAGAGGGTTTTTATCTCATAATAAGTTAGTTGAAGTTAAAAGTAATTTAGAATTGTCTATCAGTGACGGTTGTTATCAAGTACCGCTGAGTTTATTTGATATTGAACCAAACCATCTATTACTCTATCAGCATTATGTGCAAGCAGCAGAATTTGCTGTACCTATAGTTAAAAATGAAGTTACTCAAGTTAGTGAAAATATCTCAAAAATCTTACATTCAACTACTACTAAATTAAGTCAATGGTTACAAGGGGTAGTTGATGAAGGTTGGCAAACAATAGATTCGATTTATAATCCAGAATTGAATTTAGCTTTTAGTACTAGAAATATTGATAAAGATACTAAAAGAGCGAAAATTATTGACTTAGGTATAGATTTGGGTAATCAAAAGGTTACGTTGTTGTTAAATATATCTCCCGTCACATTTTCTGCTGTTGATTCTAATATTAACAATAGTGAAAATCAAGATAAAATTAGTGTTTTAGCTCAACTATATCCTATGAGTGGAGAAAGATTTTTACCGCACAATATCAAATTAATTTTGCTGTCTAAAGCTGGTAAAGTCCTTCAAGAAGTTACTTCAAGAATTCAAGATAATTATATTCAATTAAAACCTTTTAAAGGAGAAGCGGGGAAAAAGTTTAGTATTCAAATTAGTTTGGGAGATATCAGCATTAAGGAGGATTTTGAATTCTAATTAAATAGAAGGCTTTTGTAAAACATAGCAGAAATATTCTAACTCTCCATTTTGAAAACCTTGATAAATTGGAGTATTTTGACATCCAGAAAACCAAGTCGCTAATGTTTGAAAATACTTAGAAATATCTTGGTTAATAATAGATAATTTACGTTCATTATCTAAATCCATAGCTTTGAGAACGTTTTGAGTAATTATCTCAGATTTGACAATTTTGAACCCAGATGATTCTAGAGATTTTTTAATATCATCTAAAACCTTTTTTTCTCTAAAGTCTGCAAATAAAAAATAACCGTCCGGACGAATTACCCTAAAGGCTTCAGCAAAAAATTTTTCGATCGCAGCATAGCAATGAGATGATTCTACATTGATCACAATATCAAACAAACGGTCTTCAAATGGTAATAGTTCTGCATCTCCTATCCGAAAAGTGAGTTCTGGAATCAGATGATGCTTTTGACAAAATGCAATATTTTTTTTAGAGAAGTCAACCCCTGTCATCGTTTTTGGCTGTAAATAGCGCTTAATATATGAAGAGCCACCACCACGGCCGCATCCTACTTCGAGAACATCTAATCCTTTTAAAGGAACAGCATTGGCAACATGATCGTAAAGTTGAGCGCAATAAATTTCTTTTTGCTCGTCATGATTTAATTCTAAAAGCTTGATATCAGGAGACAAATCCATATACCCATAATTCATAAAAGTGACTCGATTATCTGTAAGCTTTGATGTCAATAAGTTGTACCATTTTTGCCAAATAATTTTTTTAAAGCGAGAATTTACTAAGTATGTCAGAAAAATTTGCAGCATTTTATTTACCTTTACTCTAAGTATTAACTTTAACCATTTATCATCGACTGCATTCCGATATTGATTTTACAACTAATATTGCATTCGCACTCAAATCTCTTAATCAAGCTTACATAGTTGAGGTTTGGTTTGGCTTACTTAATTTCACCTGCATAATTTATATAAAACTTAAAACTGCATAAGTTGATTTTGCTGGCACCCATAAATAAGCAGGGATTGACATATACCTAAAAACCCAAATTATATGTATGTGACTATGAAAAAAATTTTAATATTATCGGCGAATCCCAAGAATACTAATCAGTTACGCTTGGATGAAGAGGTGCGGGAAATAAAAACAGCATTAAAACTCAGCAAAAATCGCGAACAGTTTGAAATTGTTACTGAGTCGGCGTTACGTGTAAACGATTTACGGCGATCGCTCTTAGAGCATCTACCCCATATCGTTCATTTTAGCGGGCATGGTGCGGGAAGCGATGGTTTAGCGTTGGAGAACAAGTTAGGACAAATGCAGCTTGTTAGTAGCGAATCTTTGGCTGAGTTATTTGAATTGTTTGAGGAGCTAATTGAATGTGTTGTGCTGAATGCTTGTTACAGCGAAGTGCAAGCTGAGTCTATTTATCAACATATTGATTGCGTAATTGGGATGAATCGGGCAATTGGAGATATAGCTGCAATCGAATTTGCTACGGGTTTTTATGATGCTTTAGCGGCTGGGAGGAGTTACCGAGATGCGTTTGAATTTGGTTGTGGAGCTATTGATTTGCAGGGGATTCCTGAGTCAAAAACGCCACAAATTAAAGCCAGAAAAAATCTATATGCTTTGACAAAAGAGACATTAGATAAATCAAAAATAACCGTGGAATCTACAGCAATGACACAACCAAAATATGCTGAATCTAACAGCGGTATTTCCCAAGGTATTAGCGGTGGGACAATGTACGGCGGGATGATAGCGTCACAGGGAAGCAATAACCAGCAAAATATGACTAATGCTCAAAATATAAATACACCGGAGCAACAGCAAGAACTCGTAGAAACGGCAAATGAGATTAAAATACTTTTACAACGGTTAGAGCAAGAAAATCCAAGTAAAACTCATTCCCAAAAAATGATGGTTGTTGCTCAAGCTGTGGAAGAAATTGAAAATAATCCCACGTTAAAAGCGCGTGTTGTTGGTGCATTAAAAGTAGCAGGAAGGGAATCTTTCAAGGAGTCAATCAATCATCCTTAGTGAATATTTTTATGGCTGCTATTGATGGTTGGCTTTAATATTGTTTATCTCGTTCCTATGCTCTGTATGGGAATACATTCATTGAGGCACAATCTTGTGCTTTAAGACAAGCAAGAGGCGGAACCTCGTAATATTACTATACAGAGCATGGTAACAATAATTTAATTATCAGGAAAAAATTATGAATAAACCTATACACAATTCCGGTATCGGACAACAAGTAGAAAATTCTGAAATACATGGAGGAATACAGGCAACTCAAGGGAATAAAAACGTCCAGGTACATGGTGAAGGTAATATACTTACTTTTAATCAAACCGAAATTTTACAAATTTCGGAAAAGCAGATTACTAGTCGAGTATTAATTATATCTTCTCCCTACAAGGGTTTAAAAACATTTGAGTCAAGAGATAAAGAATTGTTTTTTGGACGTGATAATTTTATAACTACTTTAGTTGATGAATTAGAACATACCAATTTAATCTTGCTTTTTGGTCCAAGCGGTAGCGGTAAATCTTCGGTGGTAAGAGCGGGTTTGATTCCTTGGTTAGAAAGGAAATATCGGACGGGGTTTATTAATTTGACATTTACTCCAGATGCTGATCCATTTGATTCTTTTTACACCAGTTTACGCACTAATAAATATCAGCAAGCTGAAGCGAATCTTGCACGCGAAGTCAAGGAAGAAACTTTAATTCAAGTAGTAAATAATCTCAAGAAATCTTCGGAGTTTTGGTTGATTTTTATTGACCAATTTGAAGAATTATTTACTATCAGCGATGAACATAAGCGGCGCGAATTTATCAATGGGTTAATGAAATTGAGTCAAGCAAAATTGCCTGGTGTCAAAATAATGGCGACGATGCGCGCTGATTTTTTGGAAAGATTAAGCGATTTTCCGCAACTTGTGGAAGCGACACAAAAGCATCGTCCGATGATTGTGAAAATGCAGTCAAACGAGTTGCGTCTAGCAATTGAACAACCTGCGGCGCATCATGGGATGATTTTTGAAACTGGATTGGTAGATAAAATTATTACTGAGGTTCAAGGACAAGCGGGTTGCTTACCTCTGTTGCAATACACTTTAAAATTATTGTGGGAAGAAGAAGTCAGAACTGGTAGTATTAATGACCGGGTTTTGAATGCTAGTACATACGAAGATTTAGGCGGTGTAACGGGTGCGCTGCAACAACACGTAGATTCTATTTATGACAATTTGTCACCATCGGAAAAGTTGGCTGGACAAAGAATTTTTCTGAAGTTGGTTGGGATTGGGGAAAGTGCTGAATCCGGGATTGAGTGGAAACCTGTTCGCAGACGAGCGCTTTTATCTGAGTTTAGGGATGATGAAAGGGATGTGTTGTTAAAGTTGGTGAATGAGAATTTGCTGGTGAGTGATGCTGACTTATCTAAGACTGACTCGAAAAAGGAGTTATTCCGCTCGTCAAAGTCGGTGAAATCAAACTCGACAATCGAAATTACCCACGAAATTCTGCTGACTTGTTGGGATAAGTTAGATAATTGGATTCAGAATAATCGTCAAGGTATTGCTTTGCGTAATCGTCTTTATGAAGATGTTAAGCGTTGGCAAAATAAGAAGCCAGAAGACGAACTGTGGACTGGCTCGAAGTTAGAGCAGATTTTGGAATTGCGGAAAGACGACAATTTTTACCAAGTTTTGGGTGGGTTTAATGACGAAGCGAATCGCTTTATTAATGCGAGTGTGGGGTTAAGAGATAGACAATTAAAAAGAGCTAGAATGTTTGCTTTAATTGGTTCAACCCTCGCAGGGTTGGCGAGTGTAGCCACTGTATATGCCTTGATTCAACAGCAAGAAGCCCAAGAGCAAAGTATTATGGGTATAATCCAAAGCTCTGAGTCTCGCCTTCTTGCAAATAGCCAATTATATGCAATGAAGGAAGCAATTAAAGCCAAGAAACAATCAGATAGTCTTTGGATCAAAGATCAGAACACTCGCACTCAAGTAGACCTAGCATTATTAAATACAGTTCACAGCCTTGCCGTACCGAATACCTTGGGAGGACACGCAAACTGGGTTAATGCCGTGAGTTTTAGCCCTAACGGTAAGATGCTCGCTTCTGCTAGTTCTGATAATACGGTGAAACTCTGGAATAGCGAAACCGGCAAAGAAATTAGAACTCTCACCGGACACATAAAAGTAGTTCAGGGGGTGAGCTTTAGTCCCAACGGTAAGATGCTCGTTTCTGTAAGTAGTGACAGGACGATCAAGCTCTGGGATGCTTACACTGGCAAACTGATTAAAACCCTTACCGGACATACAGACTCGGTTAATGGAATCAGCTTCAGTCCAGATGGTAAAACGATTGCTTCTGCAAGTGGTGATAACACGGTAAAATTGTGGAATACCAACACTGGCGAATTAATTAAAATCCTTGCCAAGCATACAAACTTTGTTTTGAGGATCAGCTTTAGTCCAGATGGTAAAACGATTGCTTCTGCAAGTGGTGATAACACCATAAAATTATGGGATGCCGACACTGGCAAAGAAATAAAAACCCTACGCGGGCATCAAAACGTGGTTCGTGCAGTTAGCTTTAGTGCTAACGGCAAGACGCTCGCTTCTGCAAGTGATGACAAGACGGTAAAACTGTGGAATACCGACACTGGCGAACCAATTAAAACCCTTGCCGGGCAGAAAAGCGAGGTTTATGGGATCAGTTTCAGCCCCGATGGTAAGATGCTCGCTTCTGCTAGTGCTGACAGCACGGTAAAATTGTGGAATACCGACAGTGGCGAACTGATTAAAACCCTTATTGGGCATGGAAGTACGGTTTATGGGGTGAGCTTTAGTCCAGATGGTAAAACGATTGCTTCTGCAAGTGCTGACAACACGGTAAAATTCTGGAATACTGACACCGGCAAAGAAGTTAAAACCCTTGCCGGGCATAAAAACTATGTTAATGCTGCCAGCTTTAGCCCCGATGGTAAGATGCTCGCTTCTGCAAGTGGTGACCAGACGGTAAAATTATGGGATGCCGAAACTGGCAAACTAATTAAAACCCTTACCGGACATGAAAACTATGTTAATGCTGCCAGCTTTAGCCCCAACGGTAAGATGCTCGCTTCTGCTAGTGGTGACAAGACGGTAAAATTATGGGATACCGACAGTGGTAAAGTGATT
The DNA here is from genome assembly GCA_012033205.1 of Richelia sp. SL_2_1. Lineage (GTDB taxonomy): Bacteria > Cyanobacteriota > Cyanobacteriia > Cyanobacteriales > Nostocaceae > Rivularia. The sequence continues at coordinate 28,640 of JAAUSO010000001.1, forward strand.
AGAACTCTCATCGGACATGGAAACACAGTTCATGGAGTTAGCTTTAGTCCGGATGGTAAAATCCTCGCTTCTGCTAGTGGTGATAAGACGATAAAATTGTGGAATACCGACAGTGGTAGAGTGATTAAAACTCTTCGTGAACATACAAGCGAAGTTATTGGGGTAAGCTTTAGTCCGGATGGTAAAATCCTCGCTTCTGCTAGTCGTGACGGGACGGTAAAACTGTGGCATACCTACAGTGGCGAACTGATTCAAACCCTCGCTGAACATGAAAACACAGTTAATGGGGTGAGTTTTAGCCCGGATGGTAAGATGCTCGTTTCTGCAAGTGCTGACAAGACGGTGAAACTTTGGGATACTTCTAGTGGAAAACTCATAAAAACTCTTATTGGACATACAAACTTTGTTTATAAAGTCAGCTTTAGCCGCGATGGTAAGATGCTGGCTTCTGTAGGTGCTGACAACACGGTTAAACTGTGGAAGTGGGATGTTGATTATTTACTCAAGGAAGGGTGTGATTTTATGCGCGAGTATTTTAAGACTTATCCTCCTGAAGATGAGAGCGAGAAGAAAATGTGCGATGGTGTGGGGATGTAGGGGATGAGGGAATGGGGAGATGGAGCGTTATTGCCCTTGTGTGACACTTTGAGAAATGCCGGAAGGTAATAATAGGCTTTGTAGTATCACCTACCAACGTGCGGTGCGTGTTGTGACATTCACCCCGTGAAGGTGCGGTTCCTAAGCGGCTATTCCTGACTAAATATTGACAAGCTAGTGAAAAACAATGACGATGCTTGGGTTGCGATCGCGGTAATTTTGAGACAATTGAGTTCTGGATCGAAAATGCTGTACTACTAGAACTAACTACACCAGAGTTAGTAGAACAATTAGCTGAATATTTTGCTGGAAAAAATTTTTAAGTTAACGTGAATTCGACGAATCGCTTCATAAGTCGGGTTTTTCAGATAAATTCCGGTTGCAACAGACAATCATCATAAAAACCCGACTTCTAACCCACGAATAATCGAGGTTTTACAAAATTAAATTTACTAGTGCCTGCTCTCCCTACCCTCACCCAGTAATGCAACGGTTCCCAGACTACTAGGTACAAACAACCTTAAGCGGAATAATTCTGATAATTCATACAAATTATGATTATTATTTAACAAGAGAACAGTTTTTCCTCGGCTTTGCTGCATCTACAATGATTCATTCAGTTGTCATCAATCTGGGATATGGTAATTTATACGACGGTTTTCCTGTTGTCACTGCTGGTTTATGGTCAGTAAATAATCCTCGTCCGCAAAAGTTTGAAGGTAGTTTACCCCCTGCGCCGATTTTGAGCGATTTATATCGAAATTGGCGTTTAATGTATCAAAGTTTGTGCGATCGTTTAACAACATCAATTCGGAATTCGGCGGATGATGATGAACTCGAAATTGATCAAGCTGATATTACCAATATCTCTACAGTAGATTTCTATGATTTATGTCAGCAGTTGCAGCTAGATATTAATAATTGGCTGGAATCACCGGGAATTATTAGTATTAGCCGACAGCTACGAGCTTTACTTAACCCTGCTGACGAAATAAGAATAATTATCGAAACTCAAGATACTATTATCCAAAAGTTACCTTGGCATTGTTGCAGTTTTTTTCAAGATTATCCCCACTCAGAAATTTCTTTTTCGAGAACTGAATATAAACGTACTTCTAAGTTGCAGTTGTCAAAATTTCCCCGAAATAAGGTGAGAATTTTGGCAATTTTAGGCAATTCTCAAGGTATTAATTTAGAACAAGAACGGAGGTTTTTAGAAAGTTTACCAGATTCAGAAATTGAGTTAATTGTCAAGCCTTTACGACAAGAATTTAACGACAAACTGTGGGATTCTCAAGGTTGGGATATACTATTTTTGCAGGTCATAGTCAAACTGAGGAGAAAACGGGAATAATTTATATTAATGAAAATACCACTAATAATAGTTTAACTGTTGAACAATTATCTGAAGCTTTGAAAGCTGCGATTGAGAAAGGTTTGAAGTTAGCAATTTTTAATTCTTGCGATGGTTTGGGTTTAGCTGATGGTTTGGAAAAGTTAAATATACCGACGACAATTGTGATGCGAGAACCTGTACCAAATCGAGTAGCGGAAGAATTTTTTAATTATTTTTTACAAGCATTTGCATTTGAGGAAAAATCTTTATATATATCGGTACAGGAAGCTAGACGCAGGTTACAAGGTTTGGAAAATGATTTTCCCGCTGCTAGTTGGTTACCTGTTATTTTTATTAATCCCGCTGAAGAATTACCGAGTTGGTTAAGTTTAAAAGAAAAATTTCTCTCTGCAGAAGATGATCGATTAAAAAACCGCAGAGACGCAGAGGACACGGAGGAAAGAAATCAAAGAAAGCGTCAGGATTGGGGAGATGCTATTGATGTTTCGATGTTTTATGGACGTAGTGAGGAAGTTAAAAGGTTAGAGGAATGGATTGTCACGGATGATTGTCGATTAATTACTATAATTGGCATGGGTGGAATTGGGAAAACTTCTTTATCTGTAAAGTTAGCAGAATTAGTAGAAGATAAATTTGATTTTATAATTTGGCGCAGTTTACGGAATGCAACTTCTATAGAAGAGTTATTAAAAGATTTAATCGGTTTTTTATCGTCAGAGCATCAAATTATTTTAGCAAATTCTTTAGATAAACAAATATCTCAATTAATTGATTGTTTGCGTGCTGCTCGCTGTTTAGTTGTGTTGGATAATCTCGAATCAATTTTTGATAGCGATAAAAATTCTGGTAATTATCGAGTAGGATATGAAGGATACGGACAACTTTTAAGATGTGTGGGAGATACTCGTCATCGAAGCTGTGTTTTAATTACTAGTAGAGAACAACCCAAGGGATTTAGCGCTAGAAAAGGTGATAATTTACCCGTAAGGATGTTAACTTTAAAAGGATTAAATTACAGTGAAGGAGAATCGATTCTCAAACAAAAAGGTTTATCAGCATTAGCTACCGAAATTAATAGTTTGATTGAGTGTTATGGAGGAAATCCTCTCGCTTTGAAGATTGCTGCCACGACGATTGAAGAATTATTTGATGGTGATATTACTAATTTCTTAGAAGCAGGTACAATTATTTGCGGGGAGATTTTCTATTTACTCGATCAACAGTTTCATCGTCTTTCGATTTTAGAAAAGCAAATCATGTACTGGTTAGCAATAAATCGGAAATGGGTATCTTTAAAAGATTTGCAAAGCGATATTATTGATGTTGTGAAAACACGGGATTTACTCGCAGCTTTAGAAGCTTTACAATCTCGTTGTTTAATTGAAACTCAATCGGGAAAATTTACTCAGCAACCAGTGGTGATGGAGTATGTAATTATTGAAGAATTAATCGAACAAGTTGCTCAAGAAATTTATCAGAACGAAATTCAAATACTCAATAAATATGCTTTAATTAAAGCCCAAACTCAAGATTACCTCAGAAATGCTCAAATCCAATTTATACTAAAGCCTCTTGTCGATAAATTATTCAGCTTTTGGGTGAGAAAAGAAATTATTCAAAGTCATTTAAATCAAATTTTATTCCAACTCAAATCGGAAGCATCTCCAAAACCAGGATATGCTGCGGGTAATATTATTAATCTGCTGCGATACCTGGATATAGAATTAAACGATTATGATTTTTCTAACTTAAATATTTGGCAAGCTAATTTTCAAGGAATCAATTTACAACAAACAAATTTTGCTAATTGCAATTTCAAAAAATCAGTATTTACCAACACTTTAGGTAGTATTTTAGCAGCAAAATTCAATCCCACGGGTGAATTATTCGCAACAGCAATTGAAAATCAAATATATCTTTGGGAAGTTGACAATATTCGACAATTGCATCAACTTGAAGGTCATACAGGTTGGGTAAGGTCGCTAGCATTTACTCCAGATAGTAAAATCTTAGCTAGCGGTAGTCATGACAGCACCATCAAACTATGGAAGGTCGAAACTGGGCAATGTTTACAAACAATAACAAGTCATACATCAAATATCCAATCCCTCGCTTTTAACCGAGATGGAACCATTTTAGCTAGCGGTAGTAATGATAAAACCGTTAGATTACACGATATCCCAACCGGACTATGTTTGCAGGTTTTTCAAGGACACACAAATAATATCAGCTTTGTCAGCTTCCATCCCTTTGACGAAAAATTAATTACAGCTAGTACAGATAATACTGTTAGATTGTGGAATATTCAAACTGCTGAATGTTTACAAATCTTTAATATTGCGATTAATTGGCTACTTGCGATCGCAATCAGTCATGATGGAAAAAGTTTAGTTACGGGCAGCGATGGAAATGCGGTAAAATTCTGGGATATCGAAACGGGTGAATTGATTAAAATCTTACCAGATTACAGCAGTTGTGTCTGGTCAATAGCTTTTAGTCACGACGATAAAATCATAATTACTGGCAGCGAAGATAACACGATAAAAATCTGGGATGTAGAAACGGTCGAATGTCTACAAACCTTACGGGAACATCAGCAGCGGGTTTGGTTGGTTGATTTACATCCAGATAATCAAAGATTACTGAGTATTAGTGAAGACCAAACAATCAAACTATGGGATGTTTCATCAAGACGCTGTTTAAAAACATTAAAAGGTTATAGTAATTGGGTATTATCTCTCGGTTTTAGTCCCGATGGTCAAACATTAGCTAGTAGTTATCAAGACGGGAAAGTCAGATTATGGGATATGCAAACGGGACAATGTAACTCAATATTAACAGGACATGAAAAAATAGTATCTTCAATAGCCTTCGCACCTCCACATCTTCCAGATTGTCTGTTAGCTAGCGGTAGTGATGACAATACCATCAAACTATGGAATCCTGACGCTGAATGTTTGAAAACGCTCCAGGGACACACGGATTGGGTATATTCAGTTGCTTTCAATCCCCAGGTGAATATTTTAGCTAGTGGTAGTCGCGATCGCAATATAAAAATTTGGGATTATCGAACTGGTGAATGTCTATATACCTTAGTCGGACATGAAGGTAGAATCAAATCAGTGAGTTTCAATTCTAATGGTACTTTACTCGCAACTGCTAGCGATGACAAGACAATCAAAATTTGGGATGTAAATAATCAAACCTGCTTACGAACGCTTACAGGACATCAAGATAAACTGGATTGCGTGGTTTTCAGCCGGGATGGAAAGATAATTGCTAGTGCTGGCTGTGATAAAAGTATCAAAATGTGGAATAGCAACACCGGGGAATTACTGCACACATTACCAGCACACAGCCGTAGAATTCGCATGGTAGTATTTAGTTCAGATAATCGGATTTTAGCTAGCTGTAGCGATGACGGAACAGTAAAACTGTGGGATGTGAATACAGGTGAAAATATAAGAACTTTGTCGGGACATGATAAACCAGTATGGGCTGTGGCAATTAGTCCTGATAATAATATATTAGCTAGTGGTAGCGAAGACCAGACGATTAAATTATGGTTTTTAAAAACAGGTGAATGTATTCAAACCTTGAGATGCATTCGACCCTATGAAAGAATGAATATTCATAATATTACTGGATTAACCACCCCTGAGAAAACAGTTTTAAAATCTCTTGGGGCTGTGGGAGAATAGGGATTCATTTTTCATCTTACCAATACCTAATCCCGTAACTTCTCCAACTCTTTCTCAGTAAACGGATTCTTACCTTCTCGCAAAACTTTCACCCACCCCTGCCGCTGTGCTTTACTTTTTTGATTCTCAGTCTCGGCTATTAGATACTATCCACATCTGGATTCATAAAATCTTATTAGTGGGGTAGGTTCATAGAGAGCCATTCCTCCATCTCACGAAGTTGTTGCCAATTAAACATGAGTACTATAAAATCATCAAGTTGCTGCTCGTTTAACTGTTTGAGTTGACTAATTATCTGTGGCGTGAGAGACGAGGCGCTAAACTTAGCCCGAATTATAGTACTTGCTGATTCAATCTTACCTTTTAGCTTACCTAGAAATTCACCTTCTAGTTTGCCTTCTAACCTAGCTTTGTTAATTTCAGCTTCATACCAAGCATCGATTTCTTCCATCGTTTTCATAAAATCTTCCTCTTCTGAAGTTAAGCTATCAGTAGGTATATCTTTTAGGTAAATACAGTATTTGATACATGCACTTATTATATCATTTTTTCCCTGCGATCTGGAGATAACTGCTTGATTGATTCAAAAGCCATCTGAGCAGTTTCTTTATTTCCCAACATTTTCAGCCAAATCGTTTCTGGACTATCTACCAGTTGCTCGATAATCACAATTCCCATCCGCAAAATTGGTGAAAGTCGATATACACCTACACCCAATTCTTCTGCTGGTTGAGCGTTACATAATATTAATAGTTTTTCACTGCAATTAACCGTGAGAATCCAGGTAAATGGATTTTGATTTCAATTTGTTTTTTGCTTCCTTCGACAGTCGCTCTCGACTTGTTAATTCCGATTTGGTTTTGGCGTTCTCTAGCAGTTCTTTGTACTTTCTATCCCAGTACAGATTCTTTCTAGTAATAGATTTATTAATATCGGTCTCTTCTAAATATGAACTATAATGTTCAATAACGAGAGTCGGATGTTCTTGCATTAACAAGTCGAATAAACCTAAATTTTCAGAAAGCCACTCGGACTTTTCTCGCTCGACTATAAACATTAAATCGATTTCGAGGTCTTCATCATTACGAACTTGAATGTTTTGTAGAGTTTCTCCTTTCGTTTTATATAAAGACTGGATATAAAACTTGAAGAAGCGGTCGTGTTTGTACTGAGCCATTGAAATTTCTCTAGCCCTTGGCATAGCTCTTATGTCGTAACAGTAATTTTAACTTCTTACGAGTGCAGCAGCTAATTTAGGGAGAGATATGATTACGAAAATAAAGCATTCCTCACATTAGTAACCAATGTAATTTTGATTTCCGTCATACTTATTCTTCTGGTTTTTTCCCGCAGAGCTATTTGAAAGAGTATTTAAAGATTTATTACCTCATTTAGATTTAACCACCGTTGAGAAAACAGTTTTAAAATCTCTTGGGGCTGTTGAAGATATATTTACCTAAATTTCGTATAAAACAGGAAACCCTTGTATCTCCAGCAACACGAAATAATCACTTTTGTATTTTAATTACTTATACAGCATATTTTATTTTAATAAAGTACACTCGGACGGGCAGGGATGCCCCGCAGTCGCTCATGGGGGAGACCCCCAAGACCGCGCTGCTCTCCATCCCACAAGAAGTTTGGGATATGAAATTGTACCTCATCTACTTGCAAACTGCTGTATATCTCTCTTTACTTCTTTCCTCTGCGCTCTCTGCGTCTCTGCGGTTTTTTTAATCAGTAATCATCCCTAACCCCGCAACTTCACCAACTCTTCCTCAGTAAACGGATTCTTACCTTCTCGCAAAACTTTCACCCACCCCTGCCGCTGCGCCTTAATTTCTTCATCACCAGTCTCGGCAATAAATGCCTCAAAATCAGCTATAGCCCCTTGATAATTTCCCGTCAACGCCCTCGCTAAACCCCGACTATCACGAATATTACTGTCATCGGGAGCAAGTTTTACGGCTTTTTCACAGGCAAACATCACCAATGCAGCAAATTCCTGTAAACTACCTTGCCTACAAAGAGTATTCCAAGTATCAGCATCAATTTCGACTTCGGCATCAAGTTTTTGGGCTTGCTGATAAGCCGTAATCGCTTCCTTTATCTTTTTCTCTTCAACAAACTCACTTGCCTTACTAACTAAACCTTCCGCCGCTGGCTTGATATCTAAGCTGGGGTCTAATTTTAACGCTTGTTGAAACTTCGCCACAGCATTTTGAATATCATTCTCTCGTGCTAAACTTTCTCCTTCACTAACCAACCGTTCCGCTTTCCCTTTATCCTCAAACTCTTGGGCTTTTTTCTGGGGGTCAAATTTAAACTTTTCTTCCCGATTCCACTTCAAAGCCGTCTTAAAAGTAACAATAGCCTCTTTAACATCCCCAGCTTGCGCTTCCTTTTCCCCCACCTTCACCAAAAACGGTGCTGCTGCTTTTAACTTTGATGGAGTTTGACATACTTCTAATTTTTGTAGTTCTTGGGGATTAATTATCAAATAATTATTCAACCACTCACAACCAGTATTTAACAATTCCCCGAATTCTTTCCATTTCCAAACCTTGGCAGTATTGTCGGATGAGGCGGTGACGATGGTCTTGCCATCCGGGCTAAAATTGGCGTTGTTGACATAACTTGTATGCCCTTTGAGTTCGGCTAGTTGCTTACCATTAGTGTCCCAAACCTTGGCAGTATTGTCCCATGAGGCGGTGACGATGGTCTTGCCATCCGGGCTAAAATTGGCGTTGTTGACATAACTTGTATGCCCTTTGAGTTGATTGCGCTCTTGGATATAGTATAAAATGCCATGTAAAGCGACAATCGGGCTGGTAACTGGATAATTTTTGATGGGGGTATTTTTCCCCGCTAGCTGTTGTAAATCTTGTCCAGCGCTCATTGCTGAAACTAATGCATCTATTTGGTAGCTATCAAATAGTTTTAAAGCATTATTCCCTTCCCGTTCCAAAAAAGTAGCTGTTTCTGCATTGGCAATCAATTTTTGACCATACCAACTCGCTCCTATTGCCCCGACAATCGCCACTGATAAAATACTCAAACTAATGCGATTAGTACGTTTGGCTTTGCCTTGGGCATCGGCGACAATCTGCTGTGCCTTTTTCTCGGTTTCTGCTAAAGCAAACTGAATTTCTCGCTTATCCAACTCCTGACTCGCAGCCAAAAACTGATAATCAACATCACTTAAGCTTTTGTCCTTTGCCCAATCCAAAGCATCCTGCAAAGCCTGTCCCCGCAATAACCGCGATTCATCTTGGCGATTTGCTTCTAACCAAGCCGTCAAAACCTGGGAATAGGGACGCAGTTTCCCCAGTTCCTTTTCCACCCACTCGCCATTAAATACACTTTGGTAAATGCGGTTATACACCTGTAACTTACCATCTCGCTTCACCACCAACCCCGTCAACCGCAATTCCATTTGTTCGGGGCTGTTATCTGTTGGTAATTCTCCCTGCTGTATTATTTGCTGATATATTCCTAGTAACCTACCCGCACGTTGTTCGTTGCGAATAATTCTGTCGCGGATAGTTTTTAAATGTTCCGGTTCATCCTGGGTTTCCCAGTTGTCAATGATCCGAGATATTATCAGTCTTTCTACCCATTGACTTGACCCCTCCCCTTCTTCCCCACTGCCTATAATCTTACACACCTTCTGGGTCAAAAAAGGTTGTCCCCCCGTCCAATGCAACACCTCTTTCAACACCTCTTGGGGATTATCCCCCAAACCCTGGGCTAGCGGTGCAGATTCTGGCAACTGAAAACCATTAAGTTGAATTGCCCTTCCCAGATTAAACGGTGTACGATTTTTATCACTAATCAAATCCGCAGGAGTCGCCACCCCCAACAAAGCAAAAGTCAGCCGCTGATATTCTGGATTATCAACACGTTGGTTATAACAAGCACGAATCGCCGCAAAAAAATCATCTTTAAAATTTAAGCTGAGCAGACTATCAATTTCATCAATAAAAATTACAATTTGATCAGTAATTCTAACTAATAAAATATTTTCAATAAACTTACCCAACTTCTGCACCGGAGAAAGCAAACTATTTTGCTGCCACCAAACCTCTAAATCAAAATCCCCATAAAGCTTAAAAATACCCACCAAAGTATCAATTACCCCTGCATACCACTGTTCTGGGGTAATATCAGCAGTCCCAATCGCCGTAATATCAACCGTAGCACAGGCAAAACCCTCACTTACCAAGCGCTGCATCACCCGCACCCGCAAACTCGACTTACCCATCTGCCGGGAATTCAGCACATAGCATAACTCACCCGCCTTCAAGCCTGCATATAAATCTTCGTCAGCTTGACGGGTAACATAAGTGGGTGCATTTGGAGGAAGACTTCCCCCGACTTGGTAGTGAATCATACCATTTTGGATTTTAGATTTTGGATTTTGGATTTGTTTTCGTTACTCATAGTTAAGAAACCTCTTCCTAGGTTGGGCTAAGGGTTAGCGCAGCCCAACCCGGATGTTGGGTTTCACTCCGTTCAACCCAACCTACAATTGCTAACCTCTAACCTTAACCTATCTAACGCACCCCCAGGCGATCGCCAAAGTACTGCCGATACAAATCGCACAAAGGTATCACTGAGTTTCCCCGTAATTTAACCAGCCCCATACTGCGGAGTTTAAACGCCGCAGTGTTTCCCACATCCACTGGTTGTGCAACTGCTAGCACCCGTTTGAATGCTGCCAACAATTCTTCATCTTCTTGTAAATTTAGTAGATGGCGGCGCAAATGCTCGCTGTAAAAACCCTCCTCAGTCGGAGCAGTTTCCAAAAGCCTGTTTAAAGTAATTCTACCACGGGCAATTTCATACAATGCAACTCTGAGTAAATACGGATGTCCATCCACTAGATTTATCAACTTTTCTACTTGGGAATCAGTCCAAATCAATCCATGCAACTGTATTAAATGCTGCACTTGCGATCGATTCAAATCTGGTAACTCAATGGGTACTCCCACATTAAAAGGAGACTGGTTGATATTTAGGGGGATGTAAACCTCCTTGGAATGCACAATCACCAAGGCGAGTTTTTCCAATCTACATCGTTTTTTGCCCGCTCATGCCAAGCCCGTAACAGCCCAAAAAAGTCAGCAGCAATCTCAGGATGCTTAAACACTTGATCTACTTCATCCAAACCCAAAGCAATAGAACTATTAATTTCCGGTAATAAATACCTCTCGAAGTACTTTGTACATTTATTTTTGCTACCTAAAATACCCTGCCAATACTCACTAAGTTTATCGGGCAAATTGAGTTTATCAGCAATACTGGCACAGAACCACTGCAAAAATCGATCCAAACTGTTGAGAAATTCCGCATCGGCTGATTGAAAATTCAAAGATACAGTTTGATAACCATGTTGTTTAGCATGGTGAAGAGTTCGTGTCATCAAAGAAGTTTTGCCCAATTGTCGGGGTGCTTTAATGCGAATCAGAGCCGCAGGTTGGAGAATAGCTTCGTAACAGTCAACTTCATTTGGTGGACGTTCCACATAAAATGGAGAATCTAAGGGTACTTGTCCTTCAGGATTTTCTAACAGAAATTTTTGTATTACCTGAGTATTTTGTGGTTGATGTGGTAATTCTAAATCTGCCTCTTTCTCGTCATCTAGGTTACTATACCTACTTTTAATTATTGGGGTGGAAGCTTCAGGAATCTCTTCTAAATCAATCGCATTACAACCAAATGCAAAAGCATCCTCAAAGGTTCTACCAGCACCCAAACCATCATAAAAACCCTTAGCAAACTGAATCGCGGCTTTATCGCCAATCGCTTGATTCATGCCGACTACACAGTCAACGTGTTGGTAAATTGCCTCAGATTGTGCTTCACTGTAGCAGGCATTAAGAACAACACATTTAATCTTACCTTTGAATAGTTCAAACAACCCTGCCAGAGAATTTGTACTCACCAATTGCATATCCCCGGACTTATTCTCCAAAGCCAAACCTTGAGTACCAGCACCATGTCCACAAAAATGCACAATTGACGGCTCATGATCTAATAAAGCTTGACGTAAAGTATCAGAACGCACCGCCCACTTAGAGATAATTTGAAATTGTTCTCGGTATTTACAACGTTCTAGCCCTGCTTCAATTTCCCGTACTTCTTCATCGAGACGCAGTTTGGATCTATCCTTGGGATTCGCTGATAAAATCAAGATTTTCTTCACGATGCCATCGACCACTGTAAATTAAAATACAAATTCGCGTTGCTGATAGTAATCCGGTTCGATTTATGAATAATTTGTAAGGGTTAGTGCTGAAGGGTTCGTAGCTCCGGGATTTATCCCTCAAATCAAGGGAACCAAGCCCGGAGCTACAAACTATCAAAATTAATGGGACAAAGTACTAGGGAATAGGAAATAGAAAAACGTTAAATTCGTATACTGAGTTATTTTGTCCTACTGAGAATTTAGATCCCATCTGAACACCGTGATTTTTCACAAATCAAATAGGATTGCTATATTTAATTTTGCATAATATTACTGATATCACAACCGCAGAGAAAATAAGCAGAGAAAATAATCTTAAATTTCCTTGGAACTACAGAAGAATAAAAGTTAATAATCCGGCATTTTCTCCGGATTTTCTGAAGTAAAATTCCGTGAAATCAAGCTTCAATTACAACTCTTCCTACAGGTTGGGCAATACAGGTTAAAATGTATCCTGCTTGACATTCTGGGTCTTGATCATAGCGGACTTCTCCTTCAATCAAGCGTAATTTACACTTCTGACAAGCCCCCATTTTACACATATGAGGTAATTCAATCCCTTCTCTTTGTGCAGTTTCTAAAATAGTATCGGCGCTATCATAAACTAACTCTACACCCGATTTAGCTAAAACTAAGGTTTCTGCTGTGTGAGAAGTCGTTATTTCCTTTGGAGTTAAGGTAGTTTGTAATTGAATTTGATTGTCTTTTTTCATACTATAAGGTTTACCAAAACTTTCCTCGTAATAATTTTGCATGGGGAATTCTAGTTCCTGGAGGATTGCTTTCACCTGTTGAGTAAAAGGTTGGGAGCCGCAAACATATACAGTGCGCTCGGCAAAATCGGAGGCTATTTCCTGCAACATAGATTGATCGAATCTGCCGATTTTCCCCCCAGAAATTGGGTTTGAGTCTTGACGAGTTAAAGTAGTTGCAAGTTTGAAGTTAGCATATCTCGATGTCATCAACTCTAATTCTTGGCGGAAAATAATATCCTCAGTAGTACCAGCACTATGAAAGAAAACGATATCGGAACCAGCGTTTGTATCCAACAACCACCGCGACATCGACATCATTGGTGTAATTCCACTACCAGCAGAGATAAATAATAGTTTTGACGATGGATGATTTACACAGCTAAAATCCCCTAATGGACTACCAATTTTGACTTGGCTACCAGCTTGCAAATTGTCATGCAACCAATTAGAAACTAAACCCGGAGGTGCATCAGCAGCATTGTTTGGGGAACTAGCTCGTTTAACGGTTATATCTAAACTGTGAGGTCGAGAAGGAGTTGAGGAAATAGAATAAGCCCGTTTAACAATTTTACCATTAATCTCCAATTCAACGGTGACAAATTGTCCCGGTTGATAAGTAAACTCAACAGCAGGTTCGGCAACAAAGGTAAAGGTTTTTACATCAGGTGTCTCATTAATTATTCGCACACAACGGGCGGTTAATTCAGGCGATCGCCATGCTGTAAATTGATTTGATTGATGTTCCTCAAGCTGAATTTCTTCAATAAGTAATAGAAAATCACCAATGTGAATCACATCATTTGGCTTGAGGAGATAGCTTTGAGTTCCCTCCATTTCTTGATTATTAATCCGCGAGCCATCACTGCTGGCTAAATCGATAAAGTAATAGTTTTGCTGGTAAGCATAAATCATCCCATGTATGCGACTAACTTCTGGAGCATTAAGAACTAAATCGCAATTAGGATGCCTGCCAATTATACACTTATTAAGATTTTCCATCTCTGGTGTGAGAATTTTCTCTTGACAGGAACTTGTTTGATAATTGATTGCTTTAATTTTCATGATTGGTTAAAATTTCAAACAAATAAATACTTATAAATACTTAACGTTTTTTACGCCGAATTTGTGTTTCCGCACAACCCGAATTTGGTGGTTCCTGAAGTTTTTTCAGCTTTGTAGGTAATGTTTGTGTCTTCGTTGTTTTTTCTGACTGTTGAGGATAGATAAGTTCCGGACTTTCGCTACTAATAGCAGATAAAATTTGGTAGTGTTCTTTATCTTCTAGTCCCAATCTTTGACGTATTGGTGTTAGATATTGCAAACTTTTATCGGAACTAATGCATTTTTCCGTTAAAGCTTCTTCTACCATTAATCTATATACATAATGCCGACCTTGTTCAGAAAATTGAGGTAATACTTCTGCTAAAACAAACAGTTCATCTGCGTTCAACTTGTCTAAGGAACGTCCGTTCAGAAATTGCTCAATATCAAGAGGCAATTTTTGTAATTGACGGCGAAAACTATGAGTTAAAGTTTCCCTTTGATATTGTTCGGCACTACGTTTCCAATTACGAACCAACCAGATAGTGCTAACCAAAACTATCAGCCCATTAAATAATAATTGTAATACCATTGGTAAGCGCAGAATTTCCGGTCTTCCTCCATAAACAAAGAAAGCATTAAAAGCCAAAAAAGTAATAATTGAAAATGTCCGGTGCAATACTTGTTGGGAACTAATTTCGGGATATTTACGTTTTAAATAACCCCTATAAACTTTCTCTAGCTTGTGACAACTGTAATAGCAGATGATTATGCTTAATCCTAAAGTTAGGGGAACAGCAGCAATTTTTGGAATCGCAATCGACTGATTATTAATATAAAAACCTGGCTTCCAAAGAGCGAACAATGAATTATCGTAAGTCCAAACACCAGAAAAGTAATAATCGAAGTTACCAGAATACAATCTGTAATAAATAAAGTAACCAATTGCCAATCCAAGATAACCGTATTGAAGAAATTTTCGTCCCGGCTTTTGTAATTGGTTCCAATAAGCCTTTTCGGAATCAATATCCATACAAGGTGATTTACAACCAATACAAGCACTTTTCTCTTGACCAGTCGTCTTGTCTACAGTTCTACACATGGACTGGGTAAGACTTTTTGGCGGTGCTTGATGGGCGCTACTTCCTAATAAACCACGAGGTCCTGTAAACACAGTTTGTACGGCACCAAAAGGACAGACATAATGACACCAACTACGACCTCCATAAAGAAATACTACTATGATGGCAGATAAAATAGTCCCAATTAAAAATAAACCGAGAACCCATCTTGTCGAATTAATTAATAAGATGCGGCTATTTAAACCTAGAAATAACAGAAAGAACTGTAAATAAAAATGGTTGCGAATTAACCATTGATTCTTTTCAATATTTAACCGTGGTTTCAAACCCAAAGCACGGGGAATTTGTGACAGAAAGTAGAGAGGACAAATCCGCCGCCAAGTCTCATGACCAAACACAAATACAATAAAAACAGCAGCAGGAACTATCATTCCCCAAAAAATTCTTGTACCAATTGGATAAGCTTTTTCAGGAATACATCTATCACCTTGGACGAAGATACATTCGTGATTATCGCGTAGAGGAGATGCGAGATTATTAGGGTCAGTGAGAATGTGAGTTATGGGGTCGTAAAACAAAGAAACAATTAAAATTAACCAACCAATTACAAGTATCCATCTCACAGCGTGCATTTTGCTTTCTGATACTTTGCTTAACATGATTCACACTCCTGAAATAGTAGTTCTTTGCATTCATTCCGAGGAATTGTAGAGACGTAGCACTGCTACGTCTCACTAGGCTATGAGGAAAACGAACCAATTAGAATTAATCAAAAAGACTACTAAATCATTTCAATTCCTTCACGAGAAATTTTGATTTTAGTCCCATCAAATTTTGTGAGGCTAAAGTAACTGTCTTCGTTATAAGTCAGTGCTTGCTCTTGAAGAATACTAATTGCCACTTGTTCGCCCAGTTTAATCGATTCTGTATAGTCGGTAAGCCAGTGAACCCCAGCACCATTACGAGCGATCGCAATATTAGAAGCAAGTTTGTTCAACTCACCACCAACTGTCATAGTTGCTGCATCAGTACCGCTATAGCTAATTAACTCAGTACCATCTTCATTCGGAACTACAGGGTTAGGAATTACCCAAGACTCATCAAACCAAGCCTTAAGAATCGCGACACAAGCACCTGCAACGGTGGCGTGTCCGGAACCATAAGACGGATGTGTGGGAGAACCTTCGGGATATGCCATGGGTAGCAGATAGTTGCCGTACTGGCTGAAAACCTTCTGTAAAACAGAAGAATTAAATAGTTCCGAATTAATTGGATATTTTGCAGATCCGCTGAGATGGTTATGAACCCTTCCACCAAATGTTTCGGGACGCAAACGACGATGTACAAACCACTTCTGGAACCACATTGCTTTGAGAGCGCGGGTTGCAACCTCTGTCACCAAACTGAGAATATGAGGACCGCCAAAAGTGCCAAAGCCGTCTTGAGCTTTGGTTTTTTTATAAAGGTTTCCTTCATCTACAGGAGCCTTCATTCCCAACAGTATCAAACAAGCATTTAGGTGAGCTTCGTACAAAGCATCTACGTGTACATACTGACCTAAATCTCGCAGATTACGCATATAGCGAGGTGTGGAATCAAAAATATTTGAACCCGTTAACCCACCATTTTGGACGTGCAGCCAAGAATCATAATCAGTCATATAGTTGATTCGGGGCACCACTGTTTTCTGTTTTTGAGAAATAGTCAGCGAACCGTAGGGAATATCCTTCAGCATGAATTGAGAAACGTAAGGACCAACCAAATCACCGTCAACAATTCCCCGGAACAGGCTTTGTGGTGTAACTTCGTGAACAACACCTTCTTTGGTTTGACGCTTGACTTTGGCTCCACGAAAGTCGGATAATCTGGATAAATCTGCTGTTGCTTCTGCAACCTGGGGGCTGTAATTATATAAACTAAAATCGATGTCCCGTAGAAGTGCCATCCAGTAGAGTTCTGTCATCTCTGCGGAGTTTTCAGCAGAATCAATACGAGGTGCAGGGCGTATTGCTAAAGCATGGCTATCTGAACCTTGTAGGTCAAAAGCTAGTCCAGCCTGGGGATTGGTCAACTTACGAAGACCACCTAAAGGAATTGCATCGAAATCTGCGGGTTTACCACTCTTGAGGGCTGCGATAAATGCCTTATAACCGTTGGGGTCTACTTCACCTAAATAGTTATGTACTAACCCTTTAGAGAAATTGGCGATAAAGTTAGGACAGCCATCTTCGTTTCGATAGTCTTGTTCTTCCCCATTGCATATGTGTGCAGCGATGTCTCTATGAAAAGCAACTTGAGCGGCTTCTTGACGGATGCAGAAAGAGGATTTCTGACGTTCCAAATTAGTTTCAGGACCGAGTTCTTGACAATTTTGATTGTTCACGATTTATTCCTTGATAATTTAAATTGGTTTTGTGTACTAAGTAAAGAATCAACTGTAACTAACCAGATTACGAAAAGTTTTTTGGTACCTAAGAGGGTACTATTTTTAGTTGATATAATTACTTAATTATCGTTAATGCTGAAACACATAGTGTAAATGTCTTTCAACTATTTTGTTATAGATGCAGTTGATAGAAGCTTATGCAGGTTGAATATAAAACTATCAGTTTAAGTCGTGTTTGTCACTTGGAGTGTGCGGTTTATCAATACAATATCTAAATATCATCCCCGGTATTCTTTTCGCTATTCCCAAATTAAAATACCTCTTAAGGAGGATATGAATATTGTTACAATTCATCCACTATTTACTCCTTTCCCGGTAGAAGATTACCTAATATGAAGTTCGGATAATTAGTTTAGGATTAACGCAAAACGAAATAATCATATCCAGAGTAAACCGAAAAATTCTTAATTATTCAGCATATTTTTATCTAAAAATAGTTCATTAGCAACCAGAAAATATTTAGTTACTGTTTATATATAGCGAACAAAGTTTACGATTCGCTTGCTAAATGTGAAATCAAACTAAATGTTTAAAGGACAAAATAATGACCATACAAATCATCGAACAAGTTGTTGAATCATTAGAAGGATTTTCAGAAGCAGAAGAAGAAAGCTTATTTATGGCAGAAGAATTAGAATATTTGCCGGAATTTGAACAAGAAGAAAATCTGGAAAGTATTCAATTCGAGACTGTGGCTGAAGATATGGAAGCGTATTTTTACGAAGCAGAAAGCTCTACCCAAGATGTAAATCAGCGAATGCTCAAAGTAATGACAGCCGTCGTCAAGCATATGGTGACTAAAATATCCTACAATCCCAAAGCTCGTATTAAGTTACAAGCTGCTTGCGAACGCGGTTCTAATGCTGTTGCTCAATTGCTTTTACCTAGCATGAAAAAACAGTTTCCCACTTTCTTACAATGGCTTCCCGCTATTTATCTACCTGCTGTCACACGTACTCTTTATAATCCGATTTGCAAAAAATGTGGAACCCAAAATTCAGGTAAAAATGGAGGAAATGGAGTCACAAAAAAATTCAAATTTGTTAACGGTGGCTTCTAAACTTAACTTGTAAAACAGGGTGAATGGTGCTGATTATTTTTAATTATCTCTATTTGAATTAGCACCAATCACCTAAATACTATAGGGGGCTTATTTATCAATATGTCTAGAGAAAATGATTTTTTACTTACAGAAGAAGAATTAGAAAATGCTGGGCTCGAAATTCGCGAAAAATGGGGAGCCAAAATCGATGATAAACTTGATAATTTTTTAGAATATCAAATCACTACCTCTGCTGGTGATGTCGAGTCAGAAGAATCTCAACGGGTAATCGTTCATTATAAACCACCTAAATCCTTTGAAGATTTCCGCGAGCAGTTCGCAGAGTTACAAGAAACCTATGAAAAATACAACGAAGAATTTGAATTCTGTGAATTTGACGAACTCGAACATTTAATAGATGAAAGTACAGAGTTTGTCTTCCAAGAATTCCGAAGTCAAGGAGTAGAAATTCAGCAACACCTGCGATTAGGTAATGGTTTTCTTACAGAACTTTCTCCTGAAAAGATTAAACAAATAGCCGCTCGTGAAGATGTTGAATACATTGAAGCTGATAAACCTTTAATCGCAGAACTTGATCAGAGTACAGAAGTCGTGGGTGTAGTCAGTGCTAGAAACCAAAAACTTGCTGGTACTGGAAGAGGAATTATCATAGCTGTGCTTGATGGAGAAGTTGACATCAATCATCCAGACTTAAAAGGTCGTGTTGTACACAAGCGTAACTATACTGATGAGCCTTGGGGAAACCCTCATAAACATGGAACTCATGTAGCTGGAATTATTGCAGGTAACGGCTCTCAATATCAAGGAATAGCTCCGGGAGCAACGATTTGGAGCTATAAAATTATGCCTTCCCAATCTGGTTTCAAAGGTGCAGAAGCCATTGAAGATGTGATCAAGGATATGAAATATGGAGTTAGAATTGCCAACTGTAGCTGGGGTGTACCAGATAAACGGCTTGACGGTACGAGTATCTGGGCTAAAACCGCTGACAAAGCCACAAAACTGGGCTTAATTTTGGTGAAAAGCGCGGGTAACAACGGTCGTCACGGTTTGAGAAGCATTACATCTCCAGCAGATGCCAAAGGAGACTTAATTGTTGTCGGAGCATCTAGCCGTGACGGTAGTCGAGTCATGCATTTTAGTAGTCGTGGTCCAACCGGAGATAATCGACCAAAACCAGACATTCTCGCACCCGGAGATCGAATTATAGCCGCTAAACCAAACGGAGGCTATGTCAGATCGAGTGGAACCAGCATGGCTGCACCTCATATTGCAGGTATCGCAGCATTGATGTTAGAACGTAATCCCCGACTCAAACCCTGGCTAGTAAAGAAAATTCTGATGGAAACAGCCAAACCACTAGCTTCTAATAGCCATAATTATCAAGGTAAGGGGTTAGTTGATGTCGTCAAAGCGTTGCAGATGGCTGAGCAGCCTTTGCCAGAGGATAAAAAAATTACCTATACATCAGCGCTGAAGCAAAGAAAGCTAATAGAGCAACTTAATATTGACTTGCAAAACACTAGCGAAGAAATAATGAAAGGAGTAAAAGTCAGCCTGGTTTCCAATATTGAAGGAATTAAGGTGACAACCGCCGAACAAGACTATGGTAATTTACGCGAGGGTGAAGATACTACTTGTAACTTCGATCTAGAAGTCGCTCCTCATAGCAATTCAGGTTTGTATAATCTGACTTTGAATGTAAATTATACTACCTCAAAGGGAGAAATTAAGACTCGCTCTCATCAAATTCAGCATGAAATTCCCAGTTTTCAATTTCAATAAATAGCTTTACAAATTAAAATAAATAAGGAGAAGCAAATGAAACTTGATTTTACTACCATCGAAAAAGGCACAAACTGCGGTTATGAGATAGCCGAGAGAAGATTGATTGATAGTCCGGAAGAATGGTCAGAAGTTTGGCAACAGTTTACTTCTGATACTATACCAGCACCATCCGTTCCTGAAATCGATTTTTTATCCAATCAAGTAATTGCTGTTTTTGCAGGAAATAAACCGACTGGAGGTTATTCTGTAGAAATACTTGCAGTTGAAAATACAAGTTCTACATCTCTTGATGAATCTTCTTTAGAACTTACAGTTGAGTTCCGCGAACCCCAACCCGGAGAAATAGTTACAGAAGAAATTACCCAACCGTATCACATTATCAAAGTTCCGCAAATTAATGCCAGAAAGGTTGTTTTAAAATAATATCGGAAGTGTGAAATATTTTGTTATTCTCTCCTTTAAAAGAAGAGAATAACAAGGAAAAAACCTTGATTCATTTAATCTGAGTAATTGTAAATAAATAGCTAAGGAAATAATTTATGATTGTCAAAACAATTGAACTGATTGAATCTTTCTCTGAAGCGGATTTAGAATTCCTAGAATTTCTACCAGAGGAATTAGAACAAATTGAATCTGAGCTATATCCTGACTTAGAAAATATATCTTTTGAGGATGTAGCAGAAGAGATGAAAGCTTATTTAGAAGCGGGTAAGGGTAAAGGTAAAATTACAGCTGTTGTCAAACCCAAACCTAATCCAAAAACCGAACCTAATCCAAACAAATTGAAAACTAAAAGAGTTGGGGATATGGTTGGTACACCACCTTATCAGAAAGGCATCTTTGAGGATGCTTTAGTCGCAATTAAGTCTCTGAAATACGACCATTTACCTGGCCCAGCTAAGTCTGAAGTTATTAAACATAATAATAAAATCAGAATTGATCGCCAAGTCCCAACCCCAACCGCTCAAAATATTCAGGTTCAGATCGGGAACAACTCTATAGCAGCAGCACTTGTACCACACAGTTATCTAGAGCTTGTCAAAAAAAGTAGAAATAAAGGCCAAAGTGACGCTAGACAAGTCGAAATTTTAAAACAAGTTAAATGGGCATTACACCAGAGTTTAGTTAGCTGGAATCCAATTTATAAAAATAAAAATCCTCGTAGTCGAAAGCCTGGGATTTGGACAATTACTGGCAATTTTTCAACTTAATAATTGCAATAAATGGATTAATTATGACTATACAATTAGAATTCTCTACAGCAGATTTGGAATATCTAGAATTTCTTCCAGAGGAATTAGCATCGATTCAATCTGAGTTATACCCTGATTTAGAAAGTATTTCTTTTGAATCAGCTAAACCTCCACGTCGTAGTAAAGGAAATTTCCAAAAAATGCTTGATGCATTAGGTGAATTTGAATCAGGAAAAAACGCGGTGACCCAACCCAATACAAAGTAGAAAATACCTTGGGTTTTATGGGAAAATATCAATTTGGCGAACCTTTATTAATTGACCTTAGTTATTATAAAGCCAATGTTTACTACGGCAAAGGTGCGAATAAAAACTATTGGCGAGGTACTTGGACAGGGAAAAAGGGTATCAAAAACAAAGCCCAATTTTTGAATAGTCCTCGCGTCCAAGAATTGGCAATTCGTGAAGCTTTTGCACTCAATTATCGACGACTCAAAGATACGCTCAAACAAAAAGGAAAATCTATTTATCACTTCCTAGGTAAGAAAAAAACGTACAAAGACAAAGGCAAATCAAAAATAATTACAATCACTCTTTCTGGTATTTTAGCAGGAGCGCATTTACGCGGACCCGGTGGAGTAGCGCAACTGTTGTTAAGTAACAAAGTATCTCATGATGAATATGGCACTTCGATTCTTAAATACATTCATGAATACGGGGGTTACAGCGTGAGAGCCAAAGATTTTTTAAGTCGCCGTTAGTACAAACGATTACAGGTAATCATCATGACTATACAATTATTAGAAGAAATTGAATTTATTTCTGAAGCCGCAGAACTGGACTTAGAATTTTCGCCAGAGGATTTAGCTGGGATTGAATCAGAGCTAGAGTATGACCTAGAATCGCTTCGATTCGAGGATGTCCGTAAGGAAATGGAAAGTTACTTGGAACATATTCCAGAGTCAGAGTCTGTTAATCGAAGAGCATTAAAGGTTTTTACACCTTTGATTCAAAAACTGGTGCAGAAAATACAGAGTAATCCCCAAATGCGGGACAAACTCAAAGCTGCTTGTCATCAAGGTACGGATGCTGTTGCCGAAATGCTTTCACCGATATTGAGTAAAATGTTGCCTGGGTATTTAAGTTGGATGGCACCTAAGTATTGCTTACCAATAGTCCAAACTTTAGGACTAGGGATTTGTAAACAGGTTGGGGCATCTGAAGCAGCTTTAGCTGCGTTAGAATGCGGTTGTCGTCCTTCGAGAAAACCTTCTAGACCCAGTGGAAATAACAGTAACTATGAAAATCGTGTAATCGAATTGACTAACCAAGAACGCCGCAAACGACGTTTACCACCATTACAAAATAATCCTAAATTAGCAGCAGCAGCAGAAAAACATACAAGAAATATGGCTGCACATAATTTTTTGTCTCATCGGGGAAGAGATGGTTCCACTTTAGCTAGCCGCGTTCAAGCCACAGGATATAAAAACTCAGGAGTAGCAGAAAACATTGCCAAAGGACAGCGTACACCAGAGCAAGTCGTCCAATCATGGATGAATAGTCCCGGACACCGACGCAATATTCTAGATCGTGGATTCCGAGAAATTGGGGTTTGTTACCACAAAACATATTGGACACAGGTTTTTGGCACACCCCGCTAATTTTTGTTCGTTACTCGTTCCCGGTTCAGAAGCTGGGAACTATTTTAACTATCTAACTTACTTGCGCTGTGCTTCTCTCCAACAACGAGGAGTATTGTGATTGCGATCGCGAAACTGACAGTAAAAATGATTGATATTTTGATACCCTACTTGCAAAGCTATTTGTTCGATAGAATCTTTGGTTTCTAAAAGCAAGCGTTTTGCTTGGGTTATTCGGCGTTCGATAATCCAATCATTGACGGTTTTTCCTGTCATCCGTCTGACTAAATCGGTTAAGTAAGCAGAAGAATAACCGACTGCTTGAGCTACTTCTTTTAAACGAATATTTTGATGATAATTTAATTCAATGAACTGAAAAGTTGCATCTAGTCGGGGAATCGATGGAAATATAGAGCAATCGCGGTTCAATTGTTTCTTTTCAGAGTTAATTGAGAGTTTATCTGGTGCTAGCTCAACACAAAGACCACTTTCTACATTCTTAACTTCAAATCCTGCTGTTTCTAAACATTTGATTACAAGCTTTTTAGTATCCGGATGGTTATCATTCACTACGATATTAGTCATTGCAACCCCTATAGTTCGTGATTAAAGTATCTATATTTCATCCAAGCCTTAATTAAAACGTCGTTACAAGTAAGTTTTTTAACTGCTTAGTAATAGATGTAAGTCAAATTAACTGATGCAGTTTTTTACAAACTTTTTTGCTGTTGGCTGTCCTTAGGTACATCCCATGAACAGCCAAATCCGTTTATATAGTCAGGTTCTATTTTAGATTTATTTTATGAATTCCCCATTTTATTAAGTAAAATTACCTCTTAGGGAGGATATGAATTTTGTTAAAAGTCATCCACTATTTAACTTAGCTTACTGAATAGATGTAATATTTGACTTTGAGCATGAATGAAGAAAATCAAGAACCAAAGAAAAATAATACAGAAGAACAAAAATCTGATGATTCTTCTCGTTCTCCAGGGGTTGATAGGGGTTCTCCAGGAGTTGACAGAAACTTAAGTAGTTCAGAAAATACACCGAAAAAGAATACAGAGGAATCTAATCAAGATAGTTAATTCATACAATATAGAGACGTAGTACTGCTACGTCTCAAACAATGTGAAAATCATTAATGTGGGCTTAAACGCCGATCATATCTGTGGGGATAGGTAATTGCTAATGGGTAATGGGTAATAGTAAGTAATTAGCAGGACCTGATATCATATTTTTATCAGCACAGCATTCTGACTAAAAAATCGGAAAAATGCGAGCAATTATACTAGAAACACTTTGAATATTACTAATAATATTCACTGTATTATTCACACTTTGTATGGCATTGTCTAATGATTTCATAGCCTGATTAAGTTCTATTTCTAAAGGCTTCATTTTTATTAATACACTTGCTAAATCCTGCTTTCCTAATTCATAAACAGCTTTTCGATAATTGTCTCGGTGTTTCACAAAAGCTTGTTTCTTGGATTGATCTTGCTCTTCCTCGAATGCAAGTTGAAGTTCATTAAGTTTTAAAACTTGTTCTCTCATTTGAGATAGTAAATTGTTAGTTGTTCTCATTGTTTTAACTTTCCTTTTGGTTTGATTTTTGGTTATTTTCTAATAGTGCTAAAAAGAAATCGATATCCTTTAAAGCATTGTTGAGACTCACACCAGTGATTTTCCCTTCTACAGAATCTTTAAAAACAGTCTTAAATTCTCCTAAAGCAACACTGGCGTTTTCTAATTCTTCTACTCGCGTATCTATTGCAAAAATTTCGTTTCTTCTCTCAATCCAACTCTCCTCATTTGCGACTGCATTCTCGTCAATTAAAGGACGAATAACCAAGCGTTGTTCTTGCGCTATTCGTTTTATTGCAACTTTATGTTTCATAAAATCACCGAGTTTATTGAGCATTTCTTGCTGAATTGTTAACTCTTGAAGAGTAGTGCGATCGCGCTTTTCTAATTCTTCCCTCAAGGCTCCATTAATTTGAGAATGAATTGCTAAATGTCCGATGCCTTTCAATATTCCTGAATTTGGGGAAAATCTAGTTGTTTGTAGATGAGAACTAATTGTTTGTAAATTAGTAGCAATTCCGTCAATTTCGACTTGAGTCCTTTCTGGTGCCTCTGAGCGAGCAAGTTCATCTAACTTAGAAAAGTATTTTCTTAACAATGCATTATGATTACGAATATCATTGATGATTTGTAGAATTTCTTTATCTTCTTCAACCTTTTCTCGATACTTTTGCTCTGTGAGATTTAATAATCTGTCATCTGATAATATATCTTCTGAAGTTGATTCTACTTGCAGTTTGCCAGCCTTAACTAATAATTCATCAACAGCAGTTGTATATTTACTTCCTGTTTCTGTCAGTTTTTGGTATTGTTTGCTATATTTACAACCAGTTGATAAAGTTGCAAATATAGCCACTAAAACAAATGTTTTGCGAAAGTAATTGTGCATAATTCTTAAATCCTGATGAGATTTTTGATGTTTTTACTGTGTTTCTGCTTTATTACCTGGATTTCTCACAAGTAAATGGTAAGCCTTGAGTGATCGATTAATTTTCACATTACTCACTACTCACTACTGACTCCAAATTCCTTATTGTTTGTGAGAAATGCGTTATTAGGATATAGATGTTATTTGATTTAACTTATGCAGTCAGTTTGTTGCTTCTGGTTGATGACATTAGGTGATATTTGCAGGTTTATTTAACTTATGCAGATAAAAAGCAATACGACTGATGTAGAGATGTATTGCAAGTGATCAGATTTGTTTATAACAATACCAAATGATCAAAGATTCACAAATAAGGGTTAAATTATTAACAGTTATCAGTTATCAGTCACGTTTATATTTGGGAAAGGGCTAGTCCCCAGATAAGGTGGGAGCGCGTCTTCTGTATGACGCTACCGCGTCACGCTGCGCGCTTCACTGATTTAAATTAATTGTATATTAATGCTTGACGCTATTTCTGAAGTTACAGCATTACCATTTTGAAATTACAACGGTTTAGTTTTATCAAATATAAACTCTATTGGCTTAGATGTTGATTCAATTCGATTTTCAGAAATATCTAGAAAAGAACATTTTGGTAATGGATAATCAAATAAATGAAGGTTGAATTTATCAGATAAAGCTTCAAATACTTTCATTCCTCTAATGCTATTACCCCTAGAGTCAATCAAAGGAGAAAAGACAGCAATACCAGCACTGTCGGGGATTACACCAATGATTCCCCCAGAAACCCCGCTTTTTGCCGGAATTCCGACTCGATAAGCCCATTCCCCAGCATAATTATACATTCCACAAGTATACATTACACTTAAAATATCTCTGATATAACAAGGTTTTATTGCTTGTTCTTTGGTTATGGGATTAACACCTCGATTTGCCAAAGTTGCAGCCATCACAGCCAAATCATGACAGTTAACAACCAAAGAACATTGTTGAAAATACAGGTCGAGAATTTCTTCAATATTGTGTTCAATAATTCCAAAATTCAGCAGTAAATTGGCTAAGGCTCGATTGCGATGTCCGGTAGCTCGTTCCGACATAAATACAGGTGCGTTGATAAATACATCATGACCGATATAGCGACGGAACATATCAAGCATTCGATTCAGCTTTTCGGTAGCATTGGCACCTTTAATTAAACCAGCAGTAGCAATCGCTCCAGCATTAACCATCGGGTTATCTGGACGTTTAGAGTTTTCATCCAAGCGAATTACCGAATTGAACGGATCACCAGTGGGTTCTACACCAATTTTTTCCAACAATGTTTGGCGATCGCAATCGCATAATGCCATACCATAGACAAAAACTTTAGATATAGATTGAATGGTAAAATTTTCTTGACTATCTCCAATTTCAAAAATTTCTCCTTCTTTAGTCACAACAGAAATCGCAAACCAATTTGGATCAGCTTTAGTTAGTTCGGGAATATAGCTAGCCAAGGAACCCGAATTGAGATGGCGATATTCTTCATAAAGAAACTTAATAAATTCTGGTAAGTCAGACATTAGATATTTTACTTAGTTGATCAACCACGTTGATTATCTTGCCATATTTCCAGGAATTATCGTAGACTCCATTAATTTCAAAAATGGGTATTTACCGGATATTTTAATGTAGATAACATCTCCATCATCTGTTCGCGTCCTTGATTAAAAACTCTCGCTACAGAAGTTTGAGATTCCAACCGTTTAAAATAAGTTGTCAAATTCTTTAAATGCTCATAATTATAAACAATCCGTAGATAAGAAAGCGTCGGAGCAGCAGCGCAATCAGCTAATGTAAAATCTTTACCCACCAACCAGGTACGATTCGCTAGCTTTTCATCGAGTAAATTACAAGCTTCTTCCAATAACCCCTTGGCTTTGATAACTTCTTTTTTTCCTCGTTCCTCCAACGGACGCTGACTATCTTTAAATAATGCTTCTCTTCCACCGTTGATATATACATCTACGATACGTTCGACCATTCGCATTTCTAAAGCCAGTTTCATATCTTGAGGAATCAAGGGAATCTCCCTGTAATATCCATCAAGATATTCTATAATAATGTTTGCTTCTAAAAATACTTCCCCATCATCAGTAATCAAACTAGGTATTTTCCCAAAACGATTTATCTGTAAATATTGCGATCGCGTAGCGCGTCCAGGAACGGACGTTCGCGATTCTACATCAAACAGATTTACTTCAACAGGTGTAAAATCTATCTGTTTCTCGTACAAAGCAATTAATACTCTTTGAGAGTATGACGAAGCAGGTGCGTAATAGAGTTTCATATCAGTAATCAGTTATTAGTTACCAGTTATCAGTTAGCAGTTATCAGTTATCACGGTTCATTGATAAAAAAACAACAGCAGTAAAGCGAGTAAATCAAAGGATTAAGTATAAATGTAGACTTTAAATCCATCTAATCATCATTACAAGCAAATATATTTTTTTTTGTAAATAAAAATAAAATAGTTGAGATAATCCGTCATCGGTATAGTAATATTTACTCATAGGGTGATTTGGGAATCAAAAATGATCGGAACTACAAAAGCAGCAAAATTATTGAATATTTCTCCTCGAAGATTGCGATATCTAATTGCGAAAAACAGAGTATATGGAGCATATAAAATTGGTAAAACTTGGGTAATGCCTGTAGTAGATGGTTTACCCAAAATCAAAACAGCATCTCATGGACCCAACTCGACCTGGAATAAAGTTAAAACTCCCGCTCAAAGCTTTGTTCATATTAATCGTCAATTAATCGGGAAAGAGTTGGATAATGGTGAATTTGCGCCAGTAATCAGCGTTAAATGTAGGAATCAGAATACTTATTCAAGTAGAGTTGTGATTCCCGGACCTTGCACCATCATTTATGAATATGAAAATCCTCAAACAAAATGCGGTGCCAGAGTCTGGATTGAAACTTATTCCGAACCCATGCCTGCAAATGGTTGTACTTACGAAGAAATCATTGCCAAAATAACAGAGAAAACTCAAACCAAATCTCAAAAATCACCCAATAAATCTGACTCTAAAGGATTTGCAAAGAAAAGCCATCGGGTACCTGCTTAATCACAAATTAGGAATTAATTTAATTCTCCTCTGACTTGATCAATCATCATCTCCACATCGTGAGGTATTTCATCACCTCTCCAAGCGACGTGTCCATCTGGTCTAACTAGGACAAAAGCACGTTCGTAAAGTTTGGCAATGTCGGGATTATCTAGATGATGAGTTGTTAAAGGAACTTGTTTTTGCTGACAACAGAGTTGTAATTTTTCAATTCCTGGATTTGAATTTGAGTTAAAACACATCAACGTAAATCCATGACCGAATAAATCCAAAGTTGATAATCCAGGTTTTAACCAAGCATGAGGAGCGCGACAACCGGGATAACTACTTTGAGTCCATTGGCGATAAGCCGGAGGCTTGACGCTGAGTCCTAGCCCTTTCAGGGCGGCTTCGCCTACGGACACGCTGCGCGAACGCGTAACGCCATCTTGAGGAACTAAACCATCGGGAATGACAATGGGCGATTGATAACGGAAACCGAGGTGAACACCAGGAGCATCAAATTCCTTTTTCACTCCACTTGTTTCCATACCTTGTGCCATTTGTTTACGAATTGCTTCTCCTTGAGGGGAATCGCTAGCAATTTCAGGAGGTATACTACGTTTTTGAGTACGTTGTAAATTAGCATTTGCGGCTTCAAGATTTCTCAGAGCAATGGGACGACGTTCGATTTCGTAAGTATCAAGTAGATTTTTTCCTGCCCAACCTTTAATAGTAGCGGCGAGTTTCCAACCAAGGTCTACTGCATCACCGATACCAGTATTCATACCAAAACCACCGGATGGGGAAAGTGTGTGAGCGCAATCACCGATAAAAAAGATGCGTCCATAACGGAATTTTTCTGCGACTCGATGAGTTAAACGCCAAGGAAGATTTGAGATAACTTCTATTGGGGTATCTATAGAGATAGCAGCTTTAATTGCTGTATAAGCATCGTGAATTTGACCATTTTCTTGGGGTTTTAAAATTAAGCGATATTGTCCCTTTCCATCGACAGCGCGTAAAGGTTCTTGAATCGTGGGATTTACTAAGAAAAAAACCATTGCATTCTTAGAACCCAGTTGAGATGCTAATTCCGGAGCTTGGAAAACAACGCTTTGAAATACCTGAGTATCGTGATATTGAACTGCATCAACACCGCATTGTTTACGAATATTAGCACGAGCGCCATCACTAGCTACCATATAAGAAGCATGAATAGTTTGAGTGTTTCCACTATCTAAATTCGTAATTTTCGCAACTATTCCGTCATCGGAACAGTTAAAATCTTCTAATTGGGAAAGTAGTTTGATGCAACCTTGAGGATATTGACCGAGGTAATTAATAAATTCTGGAGCAAACCAATGTTGAGGACATACCTGTTCGGTTTCGGGAGCGTAATCTGGTGGAGTACGTTGTGCATAGGATGGTAAATTAACTCGAAAGATTTCATGTCCTCCGACGGTAGTTACCCAAGCCACATCTAAGGTGTGGTTTTTATCCCAACCGGCGTTTCTAATTTGTTCGGAAATACCCCAACGACGGCAGAATTCCATAGAACGATATCCGACAGTACTTACCTTGGGGTCGCGAACAACTCCATCAGTTTTTTCGATCAGAATGCAATCTATTCCTTGGTAGCGTAATTCGGCTGCCATTGCCATACCGACGGGACCGCCACCTACTATTAAGACTTCTGTTTTGATGTTTTTCATGGTTGATTGGATGGGGGGACAAGGAGAAGATAATTCCTTATTCTTTATATTTTTTGTGTTTGGATTAAAAAAAATACTCTGCGTTCCTCTGCGCTTACCTTTGCGCTCCTTTGCGTTGAAAAAACATATTACTCCTGCTTACTCCTTAATTCCTCAAAAAAATTACAATAAAAATCAAACATTTCAGAAACAGCATCGGGAATCACTTGGCAATTATGAGAACGTTTTGCTAAAATTTCAAATTTACGAGATATTGTAGAGGCGGCAATTTCTGGGTGAGGAATATATTCCGGTGTGGGTATTTCAAAAGAAGGACCTGCTGTTTTACCGCGTTTTCCTGAAGGCATAGTCATTAATAATTCTCCCAAGGGACGCATCATTCCTGTCATAATATCGATGCTGGCATTCATTAATTTGGAACGTCGTAAACTACCTTTGGGGTTGGAGCCGAAGTGTTGTACCATCAACTGCATCATTAGAAAGTAACTTTCGTTAAATATTTCCATAACTGTTCTAGTTTGAGGAACGGTAACGACGTTACTATTACAATCTTGATAATTTAAACTGGGATTCCTTAATGATGGATAAGAAGGATTCCAGGTTTTTTTAATTCCTTTTTTAAGGTGATTAATTTGTTCGAGAGCCAGAGCATCTGCTAAATTGCGGAATTTTTGATAGTGCGATCGCGCAAATTTTTCGGTTTCGATTTCGCTTCCTTCTCCATGTTCGACGATGACATCTACTGCAAATAAGGCGCTTTTCAGGTCGTAAACTTGCATTTGATAATCTGGATGGGCTTTATTCAAGTTGTCGCGCATAAATAAACGATGTTCTCCACCAACGTTATTTTTAGTTACGGTAAATAAGTCGGGAATAGTTTGTAATCCAGTACGGATTTGACCGTATAGTTCGCTTAAGGAACCGTATGTATGTAACTGTTCCGGTGTCGGAATAGGTTGATTATCAAAGGTTTCGGCAAGGAAGTCGGGCATTTCCAAACGCATAAAATACTGTAGTGATAAAGCATTTAATGGTTCTAAAGCAAAATCGATATCTATGGGGAATTTGGCGTTGAGTTGTTTAAAATCGGGAACTGCTGGATAAAATGGTTCACCAATCGCCATTAAGATGTTATTAACTAGGAGAAAATGAATCATTTCTTCGCGAGCGATTTCGATTAATACTCCCCGCATTCCATAATTATCAACTTCTTTACCATCACCACAAGCTAAATGCAGTTGTTCAGGTGTCCATAATCCCCGACGCACGTATTCTTCCCCGGTGACGTAGTTGGGAACCGAATATCCGGCGTAAATATATTGCAGCATCACAGCAATTTCTAATTCTGCGGCTTGTTTTAAGGCTGTAACTAATTGTTCGCGAGTTTGAATTTGATATTGGGTTTGTTGGGTTTCCGGCTTCTGTTCCGGTGTCGGAATATAACCAATTTGTTGTTGATTTTGCAGGAATTTGAGTAATAACTTTGATTTAGCTTCTGACATATCTCTTGTAGGGGGCATATAGTATGTTTTATGTTTATTTTTGGGGTCGGACATCTGCCACATTAAACGAGCATAGGTAGCGACTTTACATTTATCAGCCAAACTAAAAACTTCGGCTTTCATAAACGAAAAACTGGCTTCGTAGAAAGCTAAAATATGTTGATAAATTAAGTTAAAATCTACATCTTTTTGGGGAATTTCATCTAAATGCCAATCATCACCCATTACTCTTACAGCAAAGAAGCCAACACCATTCCAAAATCCCAGTTTATTGTCATTGTCGTAAGCAATTTCCGCTGCATCTAAGTCGTTTGGGTCACAAAGTATTTCTTTTAAAGAACTAGATATTAATACTTTAGTAGTTCCAGGTTTAGCACCTCTTAAAGTAAACCAACCACGTCCTTCTTTATTAGTAGAAATTTCGCAACTTGAACTGAATTCTCCCTTATCTAAAATCTTTCCTGGCTTTAATCCGACGATTTGCATTTCAGAATTACGAGGGAAGTGAAAAGTTTGATCAATATTATCTTGATTTTTATTTTTATTTTGATGTTGATTTTGACTATCTTGTTCAAATTGATAACGTAATTGAGGAAAAGCTCTAGGATTATAAAATTGATTTAAATAAACTGATTCTACAGCTTGGGGACAACCTCTGACAAAAGAACGTACTTCAATTTCAACAGCATTATCTTCTCCTTGTTTAAAATTAGGAAACTCTATAAATAAACAAGCATTATCTACCTGAAGATTAACTTCTTGCTCTTGTAATAAAATCTTGCTTTGATTATCAACTGTACCAATAATACACAAACCTTGATTTTCAACTTCAGAGCGTAAATCGTGCCAATTTTCACAAAAAGGAATATCTACCAAACCACTAGTTAAATGATGAACTTCCTTTTGATATGCTTCCTGAGATATCTTGCCAATTAATCTATAACTATCAACCGTGCGTAATTCTAAATCACCTAAATCCAACTTCGAGAAAATCTGGTGCAGTCCATTTTCAGCTTTTGCATATCGCCCTACACAAGGCACGGCTGTAATCATATTTAAACTAATGCCTTGGGGATTTAACTGTAACGACATATTCCCCATTGTTTGAGATTCGGGAGCAGTTAATAACCTTCCATGAGGATAAGTTCTCAATTCATTTTGACACCATAAACCGATAGTTCCATGTAATTCCCAGAAACTTGGTGCATCCGGTTGCATTGGTGCGGACATATTACTAATACTAAACTGCACCACCAAACCCAAAACATCCGAACGCTGCATCGCGGACCGTAACATGGAAACCGTAGGAGATATATTTACTTCCTGATTCCAAAGAAAATCTGGTGCATCCTTAGAAATCGCAAACTGATAAACCGCAGCTTTTCTAAATTCATCATTTAAACAATGCTCCGGTAACTCACGAATATAATTAAAATCTTGCCAACGAGCTAATAAATAACCACTCACAGGAGCAGTTACCATATAAGGAACTTGATTGGAATCACCCAATCTACCAAAAGCTAACTGACCCAACATAATTGTATTCGTCCAATTAGAAGCGGGGTCACATTCAAATATCCTGGCTCGATTGAAAGTCGTTTTCACATACTCGTTATAATCACCCCAAAAATCAACACTGCGTCCGATTACTGGGTCATCTAGGTCAACTTTACCAAATTCTCTTTGTGTAGCGATAATTTTGGCATCAATAGAAAAATGACCGTTTCCACCAAAATTCCAACCCATTGCTTTACTAAAAGCACCGTTTTCATCTAACTTGCCTTCAGCGTTAAATTTTGGTCCTAAATTATAAAGGTATTGATGATACTCATTGACTTCATGGTGTTCTTTAATTGGTAAACCATTGATATAACAAGTATTATCACCCAAATCGATTAAACCATTTTTATATCCAGTAGGGGCGTGAATGCGGGCTAAACCCTGAAAATGTAAGCGAGGGAAATCTAAAACGCTCATGTTAATTAATTATCTATATAGCAATTCATCATTTACTATTTCTATATAGAGGTCAGGGAATTAGAA
This sequence comes from Richelia sp. SL_2_1, assembly GCA_012033205.1. Lineage (GTDB taxonomy): Bacteria > Cyanobacteriota > Cyanobacteriia > Cyanobacteriales > Nostocaceae > Rivularia. The sequence goes on from JAAUSO010000001.1 coordinate 62,383, forward strand.
TTATGCAATTATCAGTAAACAATTATCAGTAAACAGTTATCAGTTGACAGGGAGCGGTGAATAATAAGTAATCAAAACATTATAAGTATTGATGAATTTTTGAGTAAGTTATAAGTAAGTCGGCAGAAAAAAACAGAACTATATAACAAAATGTAAACTACCCTTAAACCCTTATTCCCACTGCCGACTGCCGACTGCCTTGCCCTAATTACAATTTTCAACGCCAACCTACTTAAGACTTTTTGTACGGAATGGCGATTAGCGATCGCTAGTGGGAGAAAATTCACAGCAATTAGTTGGTTGTAGATGAGCAATTTTTCCTAAACCAATAGATTCTAAAATTTCTGACCAGTATGAATTTATCCCAGAAGTTAATTTCATTTGGGCAAAAGAGGCAATTGCGTCATACCAAATACCATTTTGGGCGTAAAACAATCCTCGTTGACTTGGTGACATTGTTTCTAACTGGGTTTGAAAACTGGGATTTATAGTTTCTCTTTTTACCCATGCTTGAGTAACTTCTTTAGATAAAAATTGGTTAGAAGTACAATTAATATCTAGAAATAAATAATACTGATACCATTGGTTAACTTCTAAAGATGGTGCTTTAGTAGGAAGAGAAACGTGAATTACTCCTGGTGCATCGGTTAATTGTAATTGTGTTTCGTAAATTGTTTGTTTTTGTCGATTGCGTAGGGAAAATTTGGCATTTTTAATAGATTTTAATGGATATTGAAATTATATATTTTTGAACGCAAAGTGACGCGGAGGTAAGCGCAGAGGAACGCTAAGGTTTTTTCAGGTTTTTCTCCCTACTCCCTACTCAATTACAAGTCAGAGTACAGAAGGCTTTGATGGATTTATTATTAGAAAAGTTGTGGTTGTAGTTGTGGTTGTGATTTGTATTGATAAATAATTATTAAACACCCTGTAGTAATTAAAAAGGTTAAACTTGATGGAACTAATGGCAACCAAAAACCTTGAATAAATACAATAAAACAAACTCCGTAAATAAATACAATAGTAATAAAACTTGTTGATAAAAGTAAAAACAAGGAAGGAATCCGCTTTGCAAAAATGCCTCCGATACAACTCCAACTCCAAATCCATAATATTTCTCCCCAAAGTGGTATTGTTGATAGTAAAGGTTTTTTATCTAATACTGCATTCAAGATTTGATTGACCATCTGGGCGTGTATGATGGCTCCGGGTGTATATTGTTCGGATGGTGGTAGTTTTTCGCTGTAAGGGGTACGAAAATGGTCGCTGGAAGTTGGGGTAATTACACCAATGATAATTATTCTGTCTTTAATCTGTTCGGGTGTAACCTTATCTGTTAAAACATCTTCAAGAGAGACGATATCGGTAATTTGATTGGGAGAGCGGTAGGAACTATAATTAAGTAATACCTGATTTCCCCAAGTATCTGCTTTTTGATAGCCGCCGCTATAGGGCATTAAGCGTGGAAAAACAACATCACCTAAGTGCCAGTTTCCTTGCTTAAATAATGGTATAATCCCTTCTTCTTTTAAATAGTGTAATGCTAATTGAAAGCCGAAAGACCATGCCGCAGGACAATTTGAGGTGCTGGGTACATCCATTGATAAAATATACCGGCGCAAAATACCATCATTATCAACTAAAACGTTGCTAAAACCAAGACGTGGTTCTTGTATTTCCGGGGGAGGTGCGATACCGCGATTTTCTCCTGATGGTTCACCGACATGACATATGGCAAAAAAGCGATCGCTATTTAACAGACGAGTTTTTAATTGTTGTTGTTCAGGGTTTACGGGAAAATCTCTAAAGATATCCAACCCAATGACTCGTGGTTGATGAGGTTGAAGTTTTGTTAATAATTTATCTAATGCACTATCGGCTAAAGACCCTTTTCTGTTTTGCTGTTCGGGTAGTGCAAAATCTGTTTCTTTAATTCCTACTACTAACAATCTTTGATTGGGTGGTTCATCAAGTCGCGATCGCATTAGTTGGTCGTAAGCTTGCAATTCCCATTTTTGCAAAATTCCCAGTCGTCGCACGGACATTACTAAAGTAGTAATCAGCAAGGTGGTTAACAACAATGTTCTCCAACTTTTGTAGGGGAAGTTAGTTGATTGCTTCCATTGCATTGGTCTGATTGTAGGATGTTCGCATATTATGGGAAGCCAACTAGCACCGGGATATTCTGCTTCTAATCCTTGTAGTTTTTCTCTAGCTGTACGAACGGCACTATATATAGATTCCCCACTAGAAAAAGTTGTGAGAAAATACTTTAAAAATTGTTGAGCAACAAAATCCGGTACGGGTTCTTTCATGACAATTATTTGTCCAATATGCAAATCCTGTAATTCCCCTACCAATCCCAATCCATCGCAAGAGTTAAAAATTGCTAGTTGTAAACCTTTACTAACGGCATTTCTCAATGCATATCGCAATTCTGGAATTGTCAAACTATCCTCAGAATTTAGATATATTCTTCCTGTATCTGCTTCTGTTTGACTATGACCTGCAAAAAATAGAATATTCCAATTTTGGTTCCATAGTTGTTCACTGATATCTTGTGGTCTAGGCTGCACTAAAAAGGTTGTATTGGCATTATTTAAATTTTCTAACAACTGTCTATCTTGACTAATATCAATTCCATCACTATTACCTAAAATTGCTAAAATTTTAATTTTATGTCTATAGATAGATGTTTGCGGAATAGATATTTGTTCTAAATTATCAGCACTCAAAATAACTTCTGCTTTAGGATAATCACGGTCAATTAAATCCCATAAATGCCAAGGGAGTTTTTTGAGTTGTATGGATTCAGTACTAATTAAAACTCGGATTTGATCCGATGGCATCAAATATTTTAACCATTTTTCGCGAATGGGACGAAATGATTCGCTTTGCAGCCATTGATTTAAGTAATTACGTAATTCACAGGCTTTTTCATAGCAATTTTGTCTATATTGAGAAAGGGAACCATAAACAATTTTATTAACTTTAATACGAGTTAGTTGACTTAAATTTCCACAGTTGGAGTACCATTGCTCAATCACTGTCACCATCTGTGGTGTGGCAGGTAAACTACAAGCAACTTCTATGGTTGGACGTGCATCTTCACAGCCAATTTCTAGTCTGACTCGGACTCCCGTTGCCAAATTACCATCCAGTTTAAGTACAACTAATTTTCTCATATAGGAGTCCTATTTAAATATTGAAAAAATACCCTGCGGGGAGCCGCTTCGCGTCTACAGTAAAGTTTCTACTCACTACTCCCTACTCACTATTCCCTGACCCCAACAGATGGATTTAAAAACCAAACCTGATTCCTATAGTTATCAATTATGGTATCATCCTTCAATGACCACAGAACCATTGGCTTTAGCAACACAGGTAAGAACATAGTCTTCTTCACAGCCGAAATCTTGTTCATAATTTACCTCACCAGAAATTTTACGTAATTTACATTGACCACATACTCCCATTTGACAACCATAAGGTAATTTAATAGCTTCTCTGTGAGCGGCTTTTAAAATTGTTTCATCAGCATGGCAAATTACTTGTTGTTTGGACTTAGTAAAAACTACAACGGTATTTTCTTGTGATGGTTGTGATGGTATTACAACTGGGCGATCAATTTTGAACGAACCAAAATTTTCTTGATGATAATTGTGCATGGGAAAATTTAATTCTTGCAGCATTGTGTGAAGGCTTTTCAAAAAATCTTCGGAGCCACAAACATAAGCAATACGTTGTTGAAAATCGGGAGCTATTTCCAATAACATTTTTTCATTTAATCTGCCTTTATATCCTGACCAAGTTGAATTAAATTCTTCTCTAGTTAAAGTAATAGCTAGTTGAAAGTTAGTATATCTTAAAGCCATAAATTCTAACTCTTCTCGGAATATAATATCTTTTTGTGTACGAGCGCTATATATAAAAATTACTGAAAAGTCGGGTGTTGTATCACACAACCAACGAGACATAGACATTAAGGGAGTAATACCGCTACCGGCGCTGATAAATAAAAGTTTTTTCTGAGAATTGTCAAAATAATTAAAATCACCCATTGGGGGACTAATTTTAATTTTATTTCCAATTTGAAAGTTATCTTGTAACCAATTGGAAACTAAACCATCGGAAATACGTTTCACAGTAATTTCTAAATTATAAGGTCGTGATGGAGTTGAGGAAATAGAGTAGGGACGTTTAATTTGTTGACCATTAATTTCTAAATTTAACATCACAAACTGTCCTGGTTTATAATTAAATGATACATCATTAAATAAAATTGGCGGTTCTGCAATCAAGCGAAAGGTTTTGACATCATCGGTTTCTTGAATAATTTGAGAACATTTAACGATTAATTCTTGCTGCTGATATGGTAATTTCTCCGTTGGAGTAATCGTGGTTTCTTGGTTGACAAAAAATTGATCATTTGATTCTAAATTGATTTCTTCAGATTCAAACAACACGAAAAAATCACCAATGCGAATAATGTCACCAAATTGTAAGGGAAAAATTTGATTTACAATTAAAGCTTGATTATTAATCCGAGAACCATCGGTACTGGCAAGGTCAATATAATAATATGCTTTTTCTTGATAGAGAATTATCCCATGTACTCGACTGACTTCGGGACTATTAAGAATAAAATCGCAATTTGGATGTCTACCAATCAAACACCAAGATAAACTGTTCTCAATAGGTACAATACTTTTTTCTTGCAAACTACCTTTTATATAATTAAATGCTGTAATTTTCATGATTTATAACTATAACAATCACGATAGCCGAAGCACAGAAATCAAACCGAATTCCTATAATTGTTTTTATCTTCCCTCAAATCGGTAATAAGCTTACTCCCGCAGCTAATATAAATAGGTTATATGATTTAAATGCACAACAGCTTATTCTCAGTTTATCAATTAGGTTTACGTCGAATTAATGTTGGTAAATCTGCTTGTTTTGATATATCAGAAGAGTGATTAGAATAAGTTTTTATTTGGGGTTGATTGGGATATAAAAAATCAGGATTTTCGCCAATTATTTCGGATAAAACTAAATAATGTTGTTCTTGATTTAAATCTAAATGAGAGCGTATCTCTTTGAGTACTTCTAAACTATCAGCAGAGGTGAAATTTTGCTGTAATAAACCATCTTTCAATATTGCTTTATAAATTTGTAATCGTTCTTTTTGTCTGAATTCTGGGATAACAGAAGCAAGTAAAAATAACTCATCTGATGTCAAATCTTTTAAAGTACGTTGATTTAAAAATGAAGATATATCAATTGGTAACTTTTCAAGTTGACGACGAAAACTATGAGCTAATTTATCTTGATTGTACTTTTCTTCACTACGATTCCAAGTCCGAACTAACCAAAGAACACTTACTAATACAATAAATGCATTAAATAATAATTGTATCACAATAGGTAGTCGGAGAATTTCCGGACGACCTCCATAGATAAAAAAACAGTTAAAAGCCACAAAAGTACATAAGGAAAAAAATCGATGTAAAATCTGTTGAGAACTTATTAAAGGTTGTCTTTTTTTCACATAAGCTGTATAAAGCTTTTCTACTTTCCCACAAATCCAATAAGTGATAATAACACCTAAAATCAAAGTTAAGGGAACTGCAACCAGTTTCGGTATATTAATTGCTTGATTGAAAATATAAAAACCGGGTTTTCCAAGAGTTGCTAATTGATTTTCTTCATGAATCCAAGCTCCAGAAAAGTAATAATCAAAATTACCCGCATACAATCGATAATAAACAAAATAGCTAATAACTAATCCTAAATAACCATATTGAACTAATTTTCTACCTGGTTTGTGTAAATCTTCCCAATAAGCCTTTTCTGCATCGATATCAAAACAAGCAGATTTACAACCAACACAAGCACTGATTTCTCTACCAGTTTTTTTGTCTACAGTTCTACACATAGATTGGGTAATACTACCAGGAGGTGATAAACCAGGATTACTTGCTAATAAACCTCGCGGACCTGTAAATATAATCTGTACAATACCGAATGGACACACATAATGGCACCAACTGCGACCACCATATAAAAAAACAATCGTGATTGCTGATAATATAGTCGTGAGTAAAAATATACCCAAAGCTAGCCTAGCTGAATTAATAAATAAAATCCGTGAATTTAAACCAATAAATAATAGAGTGAATTGCAAATAAAAGTGATAATTAATTAACCAGCGGTTATTATTAATATTCAGTAATGGTTTTAGCCCCAAAGCACGAGGAATTTGAGATAGAAAATATAGAGGACAAATCCGCCGCCAAGTTTCATGACCGAAAATTAGTACAATTGCGATCGCGCAGGGAATAACCATTCCCCAAAATACTCGTGTTCCGATTGGATAAGGTTGTTCCGGTAAACATTCTCCTTGGACTAAAACACATGGTAAAGAATCACGAAATGGAGAAAATAAGTTATTTGGGTCTGTCAAATTATGGGTTATGGGGTCGTAAAATAAAGATAAAATTAGCACTAACCATCCAATCACAATTACCCATCTAATACGGTGCATTTTTAATTCTGAAACTTTATGCAGCATTGATAATACCTATGAAATACTATTGACAGTGGACAGTGGACGGAATTAATCGGTGTATGGTGATAAGTAAAATAGGGAGCATATTAACTGATAACTGTTTAGTGATAACTGATAACTGTTTACTGATTGGTTCTATTTATTCTATGGTTAAAGTTTTGGGAAGTTATGCAGTTAAAATTCAAATTTTTCTGTGGGGAATCATTACTAAAATTTATAGATGCACTTAGGGACAAACTCGGCTAAAACTCTTTCTCAGAAAAAATCTATCTCAAATTTTTTTATCTAAAATATTAGAATAACTTATATTGTTAAGACTTACCTACTGATTACCAATTTCCAATGGTTTGAGATGAACCGCACCCGGAGGGTGAATGCTTAGGAATCATGTAAAAATAAGTAGTGCAAGCGTCTCGCTTGCTATTTCCCAAAGGTGGGCTTTTCGGCCCACACTACTTGTTCAATTTATTTTACACGAATACTTAGTGTTGTCGTAATGACTCTACTTCTGTCCTGATTATGTAGACTCTGCTAAATTTTTACTACGTCTGTCAAGGATAAATTTCGCAAAAAAAATCAAAAAAAATATTTATCGTAATCTGCGAAAAACCTGTTTATGAGTCGTTGTAACTAAACAAATCAGATATGGAGGGAAAAAACAGAATCAATCATAAGTAATCATTTTTGAAGCTGTCGCGGAATCATAAAATACGAAAGTGTATTTTGATGGGTTATCATAACAAGCCCCAAATTAAGTGAATTATCTATAAGCGTTTTAACAGTTAAGCACCAAGATTGTACTTTATGACATACAGTGAACGGTAAACGGTTATCTATTGTATGTTCCCGATCTTATCTGCCACCATATAGCAAGTTCGGGGATTGATAATTGATAACTGATAACTGATTTAATGCTTGAGACTTTGAGGGTATTGTAAAACATTTTCGTATATTATTTTATGAATCAGTTAGATTTAAAACTCCGCGAGCTGATTGCATCTGTTCAACAGTTACCACCTAACAGTTTGGAGCGTCAGCAAATTTTGGCTCAAATGTATTTATTAGTGATGAAATCTGGCAAACTGTGGAAAGAACATACATCGTACTATAATGATGCTCTGCAAGAAATGTGGGAATATTGTTGCGAACATCCAGAAGAATATAATTCTGAGATTAAAAGTCCGATTGTTTGGCTCGATGATGAATTAAAAAAACGATTGAGGAGAATGCGAGACGGTAAAAACAGACAGCAACGACGGTTTTTGACGACAATACAAACAGAACAAGGAATAATCAGTAACCCTGTAGATGGTATAGTATCTCCTCCAGATATTCACTCGGTGATGGAAATGTGGGAGAAAACCATTTCATGGGTGGAAAATGATTCAGAACAACGATTACGCAATATTTGCTTCCGAAAACGTCCCGAAATCAACGCTCAGACTTTAATTTTACGACGACTTCCTCCAGATACACCTTCTTGGCAAACCATTGCCCTAGAATTTAAACTAAATCCACAAGAAGCAAAAGATTTACCTAAATTTTACAACCGTAAATGCTTGCCTCTTTTAAGGGAATTCGGTTTATCTCAAGGTTATATAGAAGAATCAGATATTGTTTGTAGCGGCACTAAACAAACCTAAAAAAACCAGTGTCATGAATAAAAATAACCAATTTCCAACTGAGGATTGGTCAATTCCGGTACCACTAACATCCGAAATTTTACATATAGCCGGGCAATTTGCCAAACAACAACCAATTGCTACAAAAGCACAACAGGTTTATCTGAATACCCTTGCTGTGTGTGCTGTAAATAACTATTTGCGTATCCTGGGGATTCCAACTAATCTCACAGCAGGGGATAGTTGGAATTCTGCGGTGCGTTTAGTTGAAGATGTAGCAGATTTATGGATAATTGGCAAAGGTAGTTTAGAATGTCGTCCGATTTTATCAGGGAGTTCAACTTGTTCGATTCCTCCTTTAATTGGTTTGGAAAAAATCGGCTATGTAATGGTTGAGATTAATCAAGAATATCAACAAGCTATATTACGAGGATTTGCCTCAAATAAACAGTTGAGTGGGCATTTATCTGTGGATAACTTGAATTCCCTTGCAGATTTGCCAGTATACCTCAATCAAATTAGACCTTTAGTAAATCTAAGTCAATGGTTGAGAAATATCTTTGAAACTGGTTGGGAGACTATAGAAATTTTAGGTAAACAACCGAATCAGCCTGCTTTGGCTTTCAGAAGCAAATTCAAAACAAATAATTTGCAACGTTGTAAGCTGTTAGAATTAGGACACAAAGGTGAATTAATCGCTTTGATTGTGACAATTATTTCAGAATCGAAGTCGCCGTTACTCCGCCTTTCTTCGGCGGGCAGTAAAGCGACCGGCGTTCCCCGGTCAAACATCAATCTTGTTATCGAACTCAAGCCTGGTTCAAGTCAATGTTATCTACCTGCCAATCTGCAACTCATATTATTAGATGAGCAACAACAAGCAATAATAGATACAAAAACGAAGGAATGTAATCCGCATATCCAATTAGATTTAACTGCTGAACCGGGAGAGCATTTTACCATCAAGATACTCAAGGGAGATGTGACTTTCACCGAAAATTTTATCGTTTAGCACCCATTTGTTAATGATCAAAAAATACTAATTACACCTATTCGGTACAATACAATGGCAAAAAATATGACTCAGAATCAATCTTTGTTACCTGTAAAAGTGTGGCGATCGCCATTGCTCGGATTAGTAAATTTATTAGTTATCGGTGGAACAATTGTATTGGGTGGAGAATTGGTGTTAGGACAAGATACTTGGACTCCAGTAGATCGATGTTGGATTCCAGCCTGCCCAGGAATATGCCCTACCCCAGAAGCGTGCAAGCCACCTGCTCCAGCAGAGCCAATTGTCGAACAAATAATACAGTTGTATATTTGTTTTTGATTAATCCAAATGGAATCGTTTTTGGTTCTAATTCTTTACTGAATATAGGTGGTTCATTTATCGGTACTACAGCCGATAGCATCAACTTTGCTGATGGTACAATTTTTAGCGCCAAGGTTCCTCAAACAACACCTTTGTTAACTGTTAGCGTTCCCCTTGGTTTACAGATGGGACAAATTTCCGGAGATATACAAGTTGAAAAACAACAACTTCCAAATCAAGGATTAGGAGTAAGTACAGGTAAAACCTTGGGATTGCTTGGAGGTAATCTAATTTTAGATGGAGGGGCTTTAATTGCTCCAAATGGTGAGATTACTTTAGGAGGAATAGTTGGAGGAGGAACTATTGAATTAAATCTTGATAGTCAAAAACAGACATTCACTTTTCCTGATGATGTAACTTTTGCCAATGTATTAATTAAAAATGGTTCTCAAATTTTTGCCAATAATAATATTAATAATAATAATCAAAATAGTCAGGGAATTTTGACTCAAGCAAATCAGTTAATGAGTTCTCAAGTTTTTGCCAATAATAATAATAATAATCATCATCATCATCATCAAAATAGTCAGGGATTTTTTATTCACCCAACCCAGTTAATTAGTTCTCCATTTTTTACCAATAATAATAATAATAATAATAATAATAATAATCAGGGAATTTTCATTCAACCAAACCAGTTAATTAATTTTCAAGCTTTTGCCAATAATAATATTAATCAAAATAGTCAGGGAATTTTCATTCAAGCAAACCAGTTAATTCTTGAGGATGGTTCACAAGTATCAGCAACCAATTTCGGCACAGGTTCTGGTAGTAATATAACTGTAAAAACTTCGGAATCCATAGAAATTTTTGGAAGCAGAACATTGGATGAAAATATCTTGACTAGTGGGTTATTTACTCAGACTGAAGGAAGTGGAGATGCAGGAAAATTAGATATTACTACTGGTAAATTAATTGTTGAAAATGGAGGACAAATTACAGCCGGTACAGCTGATAATAGCCAAGGGAATGGGGGAACTTTAACTATAAATGCCGATGCTGTGGAAATCAGTGGTAAGGCAGAAAATAATCAAGACACTAGCGGTATTTTTGCTCGTAGCAGAGGAACAGGTAGAGCCGGAGAGGTAAATGTCAATACTAATAATTTAACGATTAAAGATGGCGCTCAAGTAACTGTAAGTGGGTTAGAAAATGGGCAAGCAGGGAACTTGAAGATAAATGCGAATTCGATCAAACTTGATCAAGGAAACATTTTAGCAGGTACCAGTAATGGTGACGGTGGTAATATCACCTTACAAAATTTAGATTTATTGCTGCTCAATCGGAATAGTTTGATATCTGCTGAGGCTCGAAACCAAGCTAATGGTGGTAACGTTAATATTAATGCAAAGGATGGTTTTATCGTTGCTGCACCAGGAGAAAACAGTGATATTCTGGCTAATGCTGCAAAAGGTAATGGAGGTAATATTAATATTATTGCCACTAGTATTTACGGACTAGTTAATCGCACTCAACAGCCTATTGGTGATAGTATAAGTGAGATTAATGCAACTTCAGAATTTGGCTTAAACGGTACTGTTGAACTAAATACACCTGATATTCAACCAGAGGCTGGATTAACAGAGTTACCCTCTATACCGATAGAGTCGGAATTAGCTCAGGGATGTTACGAACCTAATTATACTCAGAGTCGATTTGTAATTACCGGACGTGGTGGTTTACCTACTTTACCAGAAAAGCCTCTGACTGCTGATTCTGTGCGAGTAGATTGGGTTTCTCCTGATGTAGAGAATCAAAGAATTGAAAATTTAAAGTTACCAAGAAAATTAACAAGATTTAGACGACAGCCTGAAATTAAAAATAAAATTGTAGAAGCTACAGGTTGGATAGTAAATCAACAAGGAGAGGTGTTACTTACTGCTACAGCTAATAATACTAGTTCTTTACAAGCACCTATTAAGTGTAAATAATCATAAATTATAGTCAATAATAAAATATTTCTTCGGGGAAAAATTATCTAGAGACGTGGTATTGCAACGTCTCTATTTTTTTGTTGTTATATCCTCTTTCCTCTAGGTCTGGGGAGGTTTTTTTAAATCAGTAATCTTCTGCCGGGAAGGGAGTAATACCTGTCAATTGTTCTTAATTCATGATTCTTTAATTACAGATAAAGTGACTGAGTATTGATTTGATTTACCTGGAATAGGTTTAAATTTGATTAATCCTTGCCAAAGGATATCATCTTCATCTTGAAATCTCCATATACTCCAGTTAGTCCATAAATTAACACCTGCGGAAATTTTTTCCCAACCTGCATTTTGCAATTGTTGCTCATAATATTTACTCAGTTCATAAGTAGTTATTTTAGATTCAAGATTTGCCACTAACATTGAACCGTCTGGAATAAAATTACCGATGGGTTTTTCAATTAATTTAACATTTAAAGGGAGAGTAAAAAAATTTTGTATACAATCATGATGTATTTGTTTGATATTCATAGCTTCAGTTCCGATTCAATTAATAAATAAATAAATACTGATTTATAGCATTGCTTTAAAGCTTTGTGAAATCTTCTGTATTTGTTAAACCGATATTTTCTCAACTAAAATAGAATTACTAGATGAGATTGAAGATAATCAAAGCTATTTTAGAAAGTTATATTGTGATTCTGCTCGATTATTGCAAGTTACGATTAATTTAAAATTACCTATATTTAGTTATAAAAAACAATAGAAAAAGTCAGATAAAAACATGACTAAAGTCATATATTGCTGCAAAAAAACCCGGTTTTGTGAAAAAAAACCAGGTTATATCATGTGCGGTTAAACACTTGTAATCAAGTTGACTGGGGAACACTCAACAATTACCCATTACTAGTCAACATGATATTATAAATTAATTCAGGAGTTTATATTGACACAATCTCCAAAGTATGATGTTGAATATGGTTTTTTTGTGATTTAAATTGCGATCGCGTAGTAAGCTGATGTGCAGCTAAATTGTATAACGGGAAAACCTGAAAATATTGTAGTGCGTTGGCGCAGCCTGCCCGAAGGGCTTACCAGAAAGCTCGCTAGTATTATACAAATTAAATGCGTAACAGCTTACAAGGAAGGCGATCGCAATTTAGTGAAACAGATTCTACAAGGGAAAAGGAATGTTAATTAGCCAAAATTATCAAAGACAAAATTACCGATATTTTCACCGACACTGACACCATCTACATTTGCAGCGTTAATATGAACTCCACCAAAAAGACGACTATCGGCATTTTCATTAGCAGCTTGGGAAAAACTACCATATGAACGAGAAACACCTGGTAATTCTTGAGAAGGAATCTCAAAACTGGTATTATCACCGAAAAAGCCAGCCAGAATAGCACTAGCTGCACCACCAAAAACAGAATGTCCCGATATGTAATCTGGAAATGAAGGAGTATCTAATAAAGGTTCCCAATTTGGATCAGCAATAGTATTAGGATTATTATCTGCGTCAGCTTCTCGAATCGCAGTTATGGGACGAAGTTGTTCGTAGACATACTTTGCGTCCCATGCTGCAATCCCTGCATCAGCTAAACCAGTATTTAAGACTGCAAATAACTTGGCATTATCTTCCAAGCTATTACCCTTTTCTAATGCCACCTCTTGAGCAATTTGATTCCACTGACCGGGTGGTCTAAATGAATCATCACGGTCATAAGCCCAAAATTGGGCGATTTGAGTTTGGTCTGCGTTACGAGCAGTACTATTTTCTGCACCCAATTCCTTGACTTGATTTAGCTGTGTCGCGTAAAAAGGACTGTTGTATTGGGGGAATGTATTCGGACGAAATTGATTACCGCTTTCCAAGACAAATGGAGTCACTCCTCCCCAATCTGGAAATAATGCTTCGTCTACAAAACCGGGTATTTGATTTGTAGTATCACCATCACTAAAAGTAAATTGCCAATCACCTATCCCATTTCCGGGTGTAAAGGGTACTTGTGCAGTTGCTGAACCATCATTTTGCCGTTCGTTGATTATTTTGTCAGCAGCTTGTTTTCCTAGTTTAAACCCATTGTCCCTTGCTTCAGTATCAGGAATTGCTTCAAGAAAATCATCTCGTAACTTTTGAATTGTAGATGCTTGTGTGGGAAACAATCTAATTAATGTTTGAGAAGCTGCTCCCACTACCGCAGCTTCATCAGATGCATCTGGTGCTTGCAAAACAGCATCATAAATTGCTTGGTGAACAATTGCTTGTTGACGTGCTGCGAATGGAGGTGGAGTTCCACCACCTCCATCTTTTCCCGTAGCTTGAATGGTATTTAAGAGAATCGAATTCCATTGAATAACAGCGTCACCTTGGGTAATTAATTGAGCATCTGAAAGGTTATTTTCCCCATTCTGATTGCCTGATTCTACTTCTGCAAATAGATAGTATAAACCTGGTGCAACAACACTGGCAGTGCGAAAATCAGACCCCGCGAAATCGATAGTTAAAGTTTGAGATTCTCCGGGAGCTAAGGTAATGTTGTCTTGTTTAAGAGTACCTAAAAGTTCATCAGTACCTTTGAGCAAATCATTTCCATCAGCACTAACATCGTCTATTCTGTTGAGATTATCTAAATCTAATTCCTTATCAGTAGAAGCGTAAAGTTTTAGGTCTAAAGGTCCGTTGAAATCTGTATTTCCTTGATTGGTAATAGTAACTTCAACTTTACCTTGTTCGTCAGGAAAAATTGTCGGTGTTTGAATTACTTCACCGAAATCAACAGTTAAATTTGCGTCAGCCATAAGTATCTCCTCTTGATGTAATATTCTGTTTTATAGCTGTAAAAGCTTCTGTATTGATTAAACTCGGAATTTTCTAGTAATAAATAATAGATATTTAAATTATTTACCACTTATTACTAAATAAAATGAAAATGCTTACAATACCTTATCTATTAACAGCTACTAAAAATTAAACGAAAACAAATTGAGTAGTATCATTTAAACTCAGAGTCTCAAGTGGTATTTCCTGAACAACAGCAATTAATTCGGGTGTATTTTGTCCTTCATTCAAAAATATTCCCGTACCAGAAATATTGTCAATAGGAGATGTACCCAAAGAATACATATTCTCTGAACCTGCTAATTGAATTTTATCGGCACCACGAATCACACCATCACCAACAAAACCAAAATCAGTAATTAAAGCATAATCCCCAATGCCATTGTTGTCGATATTGCTATTGCTATAGAGAACTACATCTTCAATAACAACATCATTACCATTTTCATCTCTACCCTTAGCTTCAGCAAGTCCTAAAACAAAAGTATCGTTATCTCTACCACCAGTTAAAGTATCTCTCTCCCCAAAACCAAATCCTAACTCTGGAAGACCAAAAAAATCTGTATCAGTACCAATTAACTTATCCTTACCTCTTCCGCCCTTAAGTTGATCATTACCTTGTCCACCAGTAAGTTCGTCGCTTCCTTGATTTCCTTCCAGGATATCATTACCCTTACCACCATAAACTTTGTCGTTACCACCTCCACCAATTACAGTATCATCGCCACCGACAGTGGAAAAAGGTTCTCCCTCAAAACTATCACCGTAAATAGTATCTTCTCCTTGATTTCCATAGACTAAATCGTTCCCATCTCCACCTTCAGCATAATCATTTGCATCACCACCATAAATAGTATCTTCACGGTCTTGTCCGTAGAGAATATCATTTCCATCACCACCATAAATGGTATCATTACCGCTGCCAATTAAGCTGGAATTTTCACTCGCAGAATAATCTCCAAAAATCAGATCAACTCCGCCATTTCCTTCGATAAAATCATTTTCACCTCCACCACTAATAATGTCATCTCCAGCTTGACCAAAAATTTCGTCATCGCCACCCAAAGCGATAATATTATCGTTTATATCAGTACCGATAATTGTTTCACCATTGGGAGTACCGATGATTCTATTCAAACCAGGAATAGTACTATCAGTTGTGGGTACTTGTAAATCTGGTTCAAATCCTGGTGTTTGGCTTGGAGGTGGTTGTAATACTTCAGATTCTTGTTGCTGGAGGATTTCTAACCTAGTTTGTTGCTCTGGAGTTAATTGAATACCTACTGGTTGAGTAGATTCAAAAATCGCTTCTTGTGTTGCACTAGGTTGTTCCGCTTCTGCTTCTGCGACTGCTTCAAGTTGTAATTCTTGTTCTAATGTTAGATTTTCTGCCATTGTTTTTTCCTCATTAATTACGTGACATATTCCACCAGTTACTGTAATCAAAAATTACAATAACTAATCAATGCAAATAGTTCTGTCTAGAGAGAGATGATTGATTCGGCGTGATTTTGAAATCCTTGGGAGACTCTACACTTAAAATTCCGCCCTTGGATTCAGCAACGCCATTGATTCAGATTATTTGGAAAGCCTAGTGCAAGATGATGAAATTGATTATTTCCTAGTTTTAGGAACAGTTGATTTCTGGCGAATTACTTATTCAAAATATAAATCCAACTTTCACACAATATTCAGACAAAGCTGATTTATATCTCTAGAGATTTATCTGATGAGCTAAAGCTTGATATGGCTTTACTCTCTTTTATTTAAAACTATATTCTGTGAATGTCAATACATTTTTCCAAGTTGAAATCACATAATTCTCTCAATTATGTTTTTTTTGAAAATTAAATTATTCTTAAATTATCTTGAACCGCCAAAATATGAAGTTTTGATGAAGAAGAAAATTTTTAGATATAGCTAGCGAAAAAGTTGTTTGAGAGACGTAGTAACTAATGACATCGGAAAATGATGTAGATATTGCTCGACTTATAACCTATCATTTCTTTTCTTGAACAAATAGTTCTGATTAAAACTAGTGTTTGACAAAAGTATATAAGGAGGAAACGATGAAGATAGCTAAAAGTTTGTATTTAACATCTTCCCAGCGCCAGATATTGCAAAAAAGTTTAGAATATAATTTACGTCCTGAATTTCGTCGTCGAATTCATATTATGCTACTTGCGGATGTAGGTGAATCTCAAACAAATATATGTAAAAAACTAGGTTGTTCACATGAGGCTGCACGGTACTGGATTTATATGTTAAAAACAAATCGATTTTATAAATGGAATGATTCTCCCATCGGAAGACCTAAGATAGTGAGTGAAAAGTATATTCAACGGTTACAAGAATTAGTAACTAATAGTCCGCGAGAATATGGTTATGCATTTGAACGATGGACGGCACAATGGTTAAAAAAACATTTAGCAAAAGAGTTAGGAATTAGTATTAGTAACTATCATATTACTCGGTTACTAAAATCAATGGGACTTTCTACTGTAAATAAGAATAAATCAAAATAAATCAAAATAAATCAAATAAATAATTGAGATTAAAGAGTACTTATTAGAGCCAATTACCGACCAAAATATAAGAAGACCAAAAGTAAGGAATACTATATTCTTCCTGCTTTAATAAAGATAATTGAGCATTGCGTAAAGCTTGTGATTTAGTAATATGAGATTTTGTTAATTCCTGATAAAACTGACTAATTAATTCAGCGGTAGAAGCATCATTTAAAGTCCATAAAGATGCAACCGTACTCCTAGCACCTGCTTGGATAGCGACACCGGCTAAACCTAAAGTTGCTCGTCGATCTCCAGTGGCTGTTTCACAAGCACTTAAAACAAGTAATTCTATGGCTTCGGGACGATTTTCTTCTCTATTACGCAGTAATTGACTAAGTTGATTGATTTTGATAGGCTGGTCGTATGCTAAAAGAAAAGTTTGCTCGGAACTAGAACTAAATTGACCGTGAGTTGCGAAATGAACGATAGAGAAAGGTTGCTGATTGACTTGTTTTTCAACAGCATTACTTGTAAATTCCTGATTGAGAAGTATTTTAGCGTTGGTTACTTGAGAATTAATTTGCTGTAATTCTTGTTCAACATAATTGAGTTTAGGAAAATTAAATCGTTCTTGACTCAACCCAGCCATTAATATATTTAAATTGTGTTTTGGTAATGCTTTTAATTCGTATAGTTGTAAACCAGGGCTAATAGCAATACTATATTTTTCTATCAGATATTGTTTCCCATCATAAAGAGTTGCAGGAGGAATATTACGTAAAGAACCATCAAGTACAAAGACTAAATTATTAATTTTGTGATTTTGTAAATATTTATCTGCTGGTTGAAGTAACCAAGTATATAACTTTTGAAAATGGGCTTGATTGTCTGCTCCAATTTTACGTTCTTCGATATCAGTTCGTAATTTATTAATAGTTACTTCTACTTCTGTTTGAGATATATAAGTAGCGTAGTGTATTAATGGTGAATGGGGTAATTTGAGAATAATTTCTAATCTGTCTGGTAAAATAATCGGATAAATTATAGCTGTGTTCAAGTTTTGTTGATCGACTACATCATCAAGTACAATTTTGTTATCAAAACAAGCGGAACGAAAGAAGTTATCGATTTCTACTATCTGAAGAGATTCAATTACTTCACGAGCAATGATGAGATTTTGTTGATTTTGTTGGTTATTTTCTACAGTTTGCAAAAGTAAATCAACGTATTGTCGATATACGGGTTCTATACTTTCGCGAAAAGTAAATTGTAGGTTGGAATTAATATTAACCAAATCGCTACGTAAATATTTAAGAATCTGCCATGCTTGATGATAAGATGCAATTGCTTGATTAATATTACCCTGTTGACGATACAATCTTCCTGTTTGCCATTGTAATTGATAAATAATATCTTTAGCATTAATATAATTAGCAATCATCAATGCTTGTTGAGTAACTTTCTGAGCTTCATTTATTTGTTTATTTTGTTCGTAAAGCTCACCTAAATGTCCTAATGCATAAGATTCTGCTCGTTTATCTTTAATAGTTTGCGCTTGTTGAATTGCTGTTGATAGTATTTGAGCAATATCTAACCATGAAGGAGTTTGAATGCTAATATTTTGTTTCAATTTTTGTAATGTTTTAGCAAAATTTATCTGTTTATAAACTGATTTTCGACTGGGTAATAAATGTTGAATTTCTCGGTTGATTTGAGGTATTAATTCTTGTGCATCTGGAAATTTTCTTATTTCTACAAGCAAGCTAAAAAGATTTAGTTGTGCTTGTAAATGTAAATCAGATTTTAATGGTGCTATCTTAGCTGCTTGCTGATAAAATTCAATTGCTAAAGATTTAGATTTACTTTCTTGTTGAATGCGAGTAGTATTACCCAGACTAATTAAAGTTTCACTGATTTCTTGATTTGCTTTTATGGAAGATGCAATCATCAAGCTTTGTTGCAAAATTTGTTTTGATTCATTTAGGTTCCCAACCATGCGTAAAACATCGGCAAGGCTGCGTAAACCGACTGATTTTAATATAGAATCTGGCTGTTGCTCTAAACTTTCTTGAACAGAGTTTAATGTGTTTTGTGCCTGAATAAATAACCCTAAAGCTTGCATTGCTTGAGCTTGATTGATGCGAGATTGTATCAAGGCTGGTTGTAAATTTAGTCGAGAATAAATTAGGTAAGCATCTTGCCAATTTTTGATTGCATTTTCAAATTCTCCTTGTGCAAATTGCAAATTACCTTTAACATCTAATGATTGTGCATAAATTTGATAAACCTGATTATTTTTTGACAAAAATTCCAATAAATTAAGTGAGTTATTAATAGTTTTTTCGGCTTTTTGCCATTGTCCTAATTTTTGATACGCTAAGGAGAGATTGCTTAAAGTTATGGCTTGATTTAATTTATCACCATTGGCTTGATATTTTGCAATTGCTTGTTTTAATAATTCTACTGCTTCCTCTACTCTTCCTATTTCATAAAATTTTTTACTTTGTTCAATTAAATTTTCTGTTTGCACATAATTAACAAATAGAGGTGTTGCTAAAACCGGCGGTAACACAGTTAAAATTAATGATATTAATACTATTAAACTTAAATGTTTGATTTTTTGATTAACATCATAATCAGTTATCAGTAAACAGTTATCAGTTATCAGTAAACAGTTATCAGTAAACAGTTATCAGTTATCAGTAAACAGTTATCAGGTATCAGTTATCAGTTATCAGGTATGAGGTATCAGTTATCATTTAGCAGTACAGGTGAACACACTTCACTGTCAACTGATTTAATTGCTAAGATGTAGTAATTCAACTTTGATAACGCGATCGCCATTTACTACTATTTTTTTTATACATCCTTGTAATAAAGCTTTTTTATCCTCTATCTGCAATTGTTGCCAAAATTTGGGATTTGAAAATGCTTGGATAACTCGTTCTTTGGCAATCAGATATTGAACAGAATTATTAGAAACAGTGGCTAAAATATCAGCAATCTGCATTTTTATATCCTCTTTAGCTGTTTCAATTGCTGAATTTGATGGTAGTGCTTCAAGAGTATTTAACGATGCTCTAAGGGTTTTTACTTGAGAGGGTTCTTCTATAACTTTGGTTTGTTGTTCTGCTAAGACTGCTAATTTCTCGGCTTCTCTAACTAAATGCTCGATAACCTGCTTCTCTAAATTATCCGAAGAAATCATCTTACCGTTACTACAAGCACCTGTGCGATAAAAACTACATTGGTAATGATGTCGAATAAAATTCTGTTTCTTGACCAATTTTTTACACTGACGACTGTAAGCTGCATCACAATAAGCACATTTAATTAAGTTGGCAAAGGGGTTAGTATATTTTTGTTCACTAACCCAGCGGTTATTACGGTTTCCACGAATCATGGTTTTGATGCGTTCATGTTCTTCACGGGTAATAATTGCTTCCGAATCGTGGGTTCCCCAGACAACTTCCCATTCGTCAAAAGGTTTACGATGTCCTTTGGAATGAACTACTGTATTATAGGGGGTTCCTCCTGCATACACCGGATTGACAAGAATTGACCGTAATCCGGAAACTGACCATTTTAAACCTGTATGGGGATAGCGCAGATTTAACCCGCTTCCACGAGATTTATTGATATTTGCCAATATAATTTCGTCTTCTTCTGCCAATATATTAATTTTATCGTTGGGGAATTTAGGAACAGCATTTGCTTGAATTCCTAAAATATCGTGTAGTTTTTTCGCTGTTTGAGATACTGTACCGACTAGAAAAAAAGTGTCAAATACTAATCGCATTAATTGAGAACGTGTTAATTGAATTTGTCCTTGAATCAGACAAACACAAGGACTATGATCTCTTTGATATTTATCTTTTTCAACTGTATATCCTAATGGAGCATTCCAATGAGCTTTTTTATTAACTTTACGAGTATCTCGTTCTTTTTTGACTCGCATTCCTAACATTTTTACTTCATATTTACTCGCTGCTAATCTGACATCAATTGTTAATTCTCCACCAATACTTGATATATCAAATGGCTCATCAATAGCAGTTGGTTCTATATCTTTTTTCTTCAAAGCATCCATTAATTTATAAAATGTTATTGATGATGAAGTTAAACGGTCAATTCTAATAAATAATAACTGGGATACTTGACCTTTTCTTAATGCCTGAATATCTTCAATTAACCGTAAAAGCCCTTTACGTTTGTCGCTAGTACGACTTTCAACGTCATAATACAACTTAGTCGCTCCCGCACTCCGCAAACGACGCATTTGCTTAATCAACGCTCCTTCATCCTCTGCTTGTTCATCGGTGCTAACGCGAGCATATCCCCAAATGTCCATACAGCATACCTTCGAGCAATTTTATCTATTTTACCTGATAGTCGGCATATTAGTTCTTTACTGTTCACCGAACCCGTAGATTTTATCATTGGTAATTCCTACGGTAAGTATTTAGAGCGCGATACTAAGACTCCTTTGATTCGTATCGGCTATCCTATCATGGACCGCCACAATCTACACCGCTACGCTACTATTGGTTATCAAGGTACTATCAATCTACTTACTTGGGTTGTAAATGCTATCTTTGAGGATATCGATCGCAACACCAATATTCCTTCTAAGACTGATATTTCTTTCGATTTAGTTCGTTAGAAATTGAATTAATTTGCGATGTGCCTTTAAAGTAAAAGGTAATGGTAATTAAGGATGAGGTATAAAGGCTCAAGTATGAAATGTGAAGATATTTTATCCTTTATCCTTTATACTTCGGCTTCCTTTTTACCTTTTCCTTTTTTTTATTTAGGAAAGAGGGAGAAGAGATAAAGTTAAGAAATAAGAAATATATTTAACGCAAAGGGACGCAAAGTAAAACGCAAAGGGGCGCAGAGTTTTTTTTGATTTATCTATATACGGAAAATATCAATAATTCATAGTTTATTAGGTTGAAAAAATGAAAATAACTCAAAGTAAAATTAATGAATTGCTAACTGAACCAGGATGCGAACATAATCATCAAAAAAATGGGGAACAGAAAAATAAAGCTTGTAAACAACAAGCTCAACCAGGTGCAGCACAAGGAGGTTGTTCTTTTGATGGAGCGATGATTGCTCTGGTTCCTATTACCGATGCTGCTCATTTGGTACATGGACCAATTGCTTGTTCTGGTAATTCTTGGGGTAGTCGTGGTAGTCTTTCTTCTGGTCCGATGCTTTACAAAAAGGGCTTTACTACTGATTTGAGTGAAAATGATGTAATTTTCGGTGGCGAAAAAAAGCTTTACAAAGCTATCCAACACGTACACAAAAATTACGATCCTGCTGCTATTTTTGTTTACTCTACTTGTGTAACGGCTTTGATTGGTGAGGATATTGATGCTGTTTGTAAAGCTGCTCAGAATAAACTCGGTATTCCGATTATTCCTGTAAATGCTCCGGGTTTTGTTGGTAGTAAAAATCTCGGTAATCGTCTGGCTGGAGAAACTTTATTAGAACACGTTGTCGGTACTGGTGAACCGGAGCGTTTACAACAACACCTTTTGTGATATGATGCCAGAAAACGATTTGAATCGATTTTTATGAGAGTTTATGGTTATGCTCGCGTTAGTACTCAAGAACAAGCTGAGGAGTTTGACGCATTAAATCAACAAATAGCGAGATTAAAAGCAGCGGGTGCGACGTTTGTATTAATAGATATTGAATCTGGACGTAATGATTCGAGGAAGCAATTTAACGAGTTGTTGAGGTTAGCGCAACATCACATCCTTGACGAAATAATTATAACTCGTATAGACCGTTTGGGTCGGAGTGTAATTACAATTCATAAGGCGATCGAAGTATTTGTGAAACATCATGTAAATTTGCGGGTATTAGATGCACCAGTCGATCCAAATAGTCCTTTTGGTTGGTTTAGTATTAATCAGATGTCGGGATTGGCTGAATTTGAATCGAGGTTATTATCTCAACGGGTGAAACAAGGAAACGAATATTTTCGACAGCAGTTAAAGTTTTGTGTTGCTCCATTTGGATATACCAAGGATGAAAATCATCGGTTAACACCAAATCATAATCTTCACCAAAAGTCGGGTAAAACTTACTTTGAGTTAGCCAAAATAATTATTGATTTAATTTTAAAAAGGCGATCGCTAAAGGATGTATGTAACTATATTTATACCGAATATGAAATAGTTTTTACGGTATCGGGATTGAGAGATTGGTCAAGAAATCTTGCATTACAAGGACATACAGCTTATTTCGTCAAAAAGAAAAAAGGTATTAATCGGGAACCCATTATTAATTTTAATACCCATGAGGCTTTAATTAACTCGACAACATTAGATGCAATTGAAAGTAAGTTATCAGCAAATAGAAAATACCGCAGTTGTCCACAATCAACCCGTGGAAACTATCCCCTTGCAGGTTTAATTAAATGCGTCCATTGTGGGGGGAGTATGTATCGTAACTTTTCCCGACATCAAACAAGAACCGAATATATGCGGTGTGTTAATTATAGTAAACCTGGCGAATATCATTGCCAGAATTCAAAATGCACCCGATTGAGGGAGATTATCGCCAAGACTATTAGAACTTTGTGTAAAAATGCTCCGAATTTAATCGAGCATTTAGAAAATCAGTCACAGACGACAGAAGTTATTAATACTAAAGAGATTGAAAAATTAACCAACGAATTGTCAGTTTTACGGGGACTTCGCAGTTCAAACCCTGATATAATTACGGCAATGGTCAAAATAGAAGCAACCATTAATACCCTATCAACTCCGGTAAAAATAATTGATAGGAATGGGTTAGAGAATGCTAAAAGAAAAATTGCAATCGCGTCTCAAGCAGCATTTTGGGAATCATTGGATGATGAGGAACTCAAATCAGTATTAGCTGAATTTGTAGAAAAAGTTGAGGTGGATTTGGAAGGGGCTGTAACTCCGAGTTTTAGATTACCATTAACCCTATCGGAGATAGTTCCATAGGTTTTGATAAACTCTTGGGGAGACATATCCCCAACCTGCAAATCTCCGTAGTATTTTTTATAAGCTTCAAGTAACCTGTCGTTGAGCATTTTAAACACTTGTTGAGAATGTGTTGAAGTCATAAGATAAACAGTGTAGCGATGTATTTAGGTTATTTGTTAGCTAAAATTTTTCTGTTTATGGTGAACGACTTGAACATTGCCAAATCCATCAAGTGAAAATATCCGGTGTCTTCTATCAATAGATGTATAATCACCTTGATAATAGTGTCAAAAGCTGGTGAATCTATTAGTAACAAATGATAGATACATTTAGTAGTCAATTGATGAGAAGGTATCATGGTACCAGATGAATCCAATTTTCCCAACTTTGAAAGGTGAATTGATCGGAAAATTAGTTAAAACTGCATAATCACTTTACAGAGGCACCCATAAATACATATAGCAATATATGACACCTGCATTAATGCGGCAAGGATGCAAAGGAATAACAATGATGAATTTTTATGGGTGAAATAGCAATAATGTATTCTTAATATCATTAAATATAGGAGAATAAGTGTTTGAAATCATCATGTGGTAATATTTTATGCTTATGGAAAGACGGGGAAACATCATCAAGAAGTTTTCTAGCTTTATTAGCTTTACAGGTGATAATCATCAAATCAAATTGAATTGGCAGGTTGACTTGACATTAGAAAATAGTATCAAATTAAAAGTCGCAGCAGACCCAGAGGCTAAAGAAAGTTTTTGGGTGCAATATTTTCTGAAAGTGTTATTAGTTCAACACCAATTGGAAAATCCGGAATGTATTCCCACAGCAAAAAGGCATTTTTCAGCTTATTTACAAGAAGCCTGTTTTAAAGCTGCAAAAGATATACATCATGAATTAAAGTATATTCAGCATAAATATTCTTTAGAAGAATGTTTTCAAATAGCAAATATTGCTGCTAATTCACCGAGCAAATTTTTCAAAAATTTTAATTTAGAACGCAGTAAAATTAATGTAGAAGCATATGCAATAACTACTTTTAAAAGATTTATTCGCAATCAAATTTATCAGCAAGATTTAGAAGCGAGAAGAACAAGATTTTCTAATTATGGTTTATTAAAGAACTTAAGTGTGAAGGAATTAAATGAAGCTTTGCTGGCACAAAATTTTCATAATCAGCAAATCATTTTATATCGTTTAGGTTGGCAATGCTTTAATGAAATTTTTCAGCCATCATATAAGCAGTTGAGTCGGACAGCAAATCCTTCAGAAGAAGACTTTACAGTAATTGCTAATTATTACAATCAACGTTGCAAGCAACTGAATCTTATCAATGTATCAGCAACAGATATCACAATTAAAGAAATACTTGAAACTTGTATAAATGCAGCTAAAAATTATCGTACTAAGCAATATTTTTCCTTTGAAGAAAATTATCATGGTATTTGTGATGATACAGCATCTACCTTGGATATATTAATACAGCAGGAAGAATGGCAGCAAGTACAAGTGATTATTGACAATTTATTCACCAATATGCCAAAACTATGTCAAATCATTTTTCAATTATGGCAGGGATTAAACTTAACTCAAACAGAAATAGCCAATCTTCTCAAATTTAAATACCCAGAGTTGCAAAAACAGTATCAAGTAGCTCGTCAGTTGAAAAGATATACCAGAAGTATATTAAGGGAATTTGCCGAGGAATGGAATAAAGTTAATTCAGAAATTTATCTTGATAACGATAAAGATATTGAAAGAATTAAATCAGCTTTAGATAAATGTTTAGGATTGTATTGCAAACAATTTTTATTCTCGATTCTAGATAAAATATTTCAAAATTTTATTGTTGAAAAGCAAAAAAATTGTGATTTGAGCCATCCTTTAAATTTAGTAATGGTCATTAAATTAAATTTAATTGATTTATTCCAAAATGAACTTGAAAAAAGTATGTATTTAGAAACTAACTCTCTTTCAGCAGTAAACCATAAGCTCGTAGATATTGTAAATGAATGGATAGAAATTAAACAGGAGAATTATGATGATAGGAAATAATCAGATGTTGAAATTTGAAGATTTGTTAGAAATTTATCCCGAACATTTATGGTTGGAATTTTCTGAAAAAGAACAGGAAACAGCATGGAATCAAAGTAGCGTAAATCATGACCAAAATGCAACTGCTTGTCACAGAGCTTTTGTTAATAACTTATGTTTAAATACTTTCGTTAAATGGTTGGAAGATGAACCGGATTTACCCGAAAAATTCCAGATACCCGCACCATCTCCAGATTTGCATCGACAATGGGAATTTGTGAATGGAATTGAGTTAACTTTTAATCGAACTCGTTTAGTTTTAATTCCCACTGAACAAGATAATATCGATGAGTTTCGTATCCCCCAAGAATGGATTGATATTCCTAATTGGGTTGCTAATTACTATGTTCCGGTACAAGTAAATTTAGCAGAAAATTGGTTAAGGATATGGGGATTTATTAGTTATGAACAAGTTAGCGAAAAAGCAAAATATGACTCTCTCGATAGAAGTTATTGTGTAAATAATTGGGATTTAATTGCGGATATTAACGTTATGTGGGTAGCTGATGAACTTTGTGCAGTTAAGGAACTAAAAGTTAAGCCATTACCAAGTTTATCAAAAGTTAAAGCACAAGAAATTATTCACCAATTAAGCAAACCAACTGTTTATTCCCCTCGTTTAGATATTGATTTTAATTTGTGGGGAGCAATCTTAAATGACAATCAATATCGCTCTATTTTGTATAGTCAGAGCATAAAAAAATCACACAATAATCTTATGAAAAATACAAATAAAATTGTATATAATTTGAGTTCATGGTTTGATAATATCTTTAATGAAGGTTGGTGTTCTGTTGATGATTTATTTAGTTTGACAGATACAAGGGCTTTTCAATTCAGAAGCGATTCTGTTTTGAATGAAGTTTGTGTCAAAGGAGCTAAACTGATTGATTTAGGGATGCAAATAGAAAATAAATCTGTAGCGTTATTGATTGGTTTATCACCGCAAATTGATAATAAAGTTGGTATTCGTGTACAGCTTTATCCAGCATCTGGAGAAACTTATTTACCCGCTCATATCAAATTAAGTTTGCTTTCTGAGTCGGGAACAACTTTACATTCAGTTGAATCGAGAAGTTACGATAATTATATTCAATTGAAAAGATTTAAACTTCCCTTGGGTAAACATTTCAGTATTCAAGTAGCTCTCAAAGATGTGCAAATTATCGAAAATTTTATTCTTGAAGGGTTAGCCTCTTCCGATATATGATTAAGTTCTTTAATTCCGCAAAAACTCTACAAAGAATGAATTACAAAATATAAAAATAATTTCTTAATGCCAATGCTCTAATTTACAAGTGTAGGCAAGAAGTTGATTTTTGATGAATTTTGTTATTTTGATATTTTTTAATAACTAATAGTTATTTTGATAGTATCATCTGATGCCAATTTTCAAAATATTCCTTTAGATAGATAAATAAGAGTATTGCACTTGGGTTAAAACTGGGTTTATTTATATTTCTTGTTGTATAGTCAATTATACGTGTGATGCAAGATATCAGTTGAGAAATTCCGTGTTTTTTTGGCGTTATCAAAAATGGTGTAAAATATGATATTAAATTCACCCGAATGTACCAGTTGCAATAATCCCTAAGAGTAGACTCCAAACACTAGCTCCCAGGCTGATAACTGTTTACTGATAACTGATCACTGATAACTGATAACTGTTTACTGATAACTGATAACTGATATATGAGTAAAATAGTGGTATTAAACTTATCGGGGGGTAACTTACAACAGGGATTTGAAAACGCGATGGCGCAAATTTACGAATGCCAAAAAGACGTAAATATTTTCCTAATTCAGTTTACTGGAAGTTTACCACCCGCACCAGAATTGAACGAACTGTATAGACGTTGGCAAATTTTGTATAACTTATTATATGATTCCTTAATTCCCGATTTAAATTGGCGACAGGAATGGGAATCGGATGTAGAAATTGAAATAGAATCAGAAGATATTACAAATATTTCATCGATTGAATTTAATAAATTATGTGAGGAATTAAAAAATCAAATTAATATTTGGCTGAATTCGGAAACTTTTGTGAATATAGAGCATAAAATACGTACAAAGTTAAATCCCAGAGAAGAAATTCAAGTAATTATTCAAAGTGATTTAGATGAACTGCGACGATTACCTTGGAACTTATGGGATTTTTTTGATGATTATCCCTATGCTGTTTTATGTTTGAGTATGCCGGAATTTGAAAGGATTGAAACTATCAGTAAGGATAATCATCCAATCAGAATTTTAGCAATTTTAGGTAATAGCGAAAATATTGATATTCAAACAGATAAAAGAATATTAGAAAATTTACCAGGTGCAGAAACAACTTTTTTAGTAGAACCTCAACGTCAAGAATTAGATTTAATGCTTTGGGATAGAAAAGGATGGGATATATTATGTTTTGCTGGACATAGTTCGAGTCAATTAAATGGAGAAAGTGGAAGAATTTATATTAATGACCATGATAGTTTAACAATAGAGCAATTAAAAAATGGTTTAAGAGCAGCTATATCAAGAGGGTTGCGGTTAGCGATTTTCAATTCTTGCGATGGTTTGGGATTAGCAACTCAACTCACTTCATTAAATATTCCCCAAATGATTGTAATGCGTGAACCAGTACCTGATTTAGTTGCTCAGAAATTTCTCAAATTCTTCTTAGAAGCTTTTTGGGAATCCAAATCCTTTTATTTAGCAGTACGAGAAGCTGGAGAGAGATTACAAGGTTTAGAAGCGGAATTTCCCTGTGCTAGTTGGTTACCAGTGATTTGTCAAAATCCCACTGTAGCACCTTTAGGTTGGTCAAATTCGACTAAAAAACCCAAAAAATCCAATTATGCCAGATTATCCCCCAATAAGATTTTACCTGTAATCTTCAGTATGAGTTTTGCGATCGCAACAGCAATTAGTGGAGCAAGATATTTAGGATTATTACAAAATTGGGAACTTGCAGCTTTTGATTATATGATCGTTAAGCGTCCGGATGAAGGAAAAGACCAGCGGATTTTAATCGTCGAGATAACGGAAGCTGATGTACAATCACAGAGTGCAGAGCAAAGACGTGGTGCATCGCTCTCGGATGGTGCATTAGCGCAATGGTAAATAAGTTAGAAAAACACAATCCTCGGATTATCGGTTTAGATATCTATCGAGAGCATCCCGTAAAAAAGGAATATGCAGATTTAGCTGAATGGATGAAAACAAGTCCAAAATTTATTGCAGTTTGTCAGGTGAGCGAGGGAGATAAAAACCCCGGTGTGCCACCACCTCCAGAAGTTATTAAGAAAAATTTAGGATTTAGTGATGTTGTAGTAGATGATGATAATATATTACGCCGACATTTATTAGCAATGGCTCCGGCAGAACCTTGTAACACTGATAAATCCTTGAGTTTTCAACTTGCACAACGTTACTTAAACCAGGAAAACATAGAACTAAAACTCAATCCTGAAGACAACTCAAAATCAGGTAATAGTATATTTTCATATTTATTAAAAGATAACAGCGGCGGTTACAATAAAATTGATAGTCTAGGTTATCAGATAATGCTTAATTGGCGATCGACAAATGAAATAGCCACAAGAGTTACCATTACTGATGTACTCAACGATAAACTTACACCGGATTTAGTCAAAGATAAAATAGTCATTATTGGTACCACAGCAGAAAGTTTTAAAGATTATTGGCAAACACCTTATAAGCAGACTCCAGGGGTAATCATACACGCACAGATGGTGAGTCAACTTATTAGTGCCATGCTTGATAATAGACCGTTATTATGGGTATGGTCAAAATGGAGTGAAGCATTGTGGATTTACTGTTGGTCAATTGTGGGAGGGTTACTTACTTGGAGATGTAAATCAGGATTGCATTTAGGATTAACTATAGGATTATCCCAAGTTATATTATATTCTATTTGTTATGTTTTATTAATTCAAGGTGGTTGGCTACCCTTAGTACCTTCGGTTTTAGCAATCATCGCTGGTAGCAGTAGCACTGCAATTTATACCCGATTTAACAGTTATCAGTTATCAGTAAACAGTTATCAGTTATCAGTTATCAGTTATCAGTAAACAGTTATCAGTTATCAGTTATCAGTTATCAGTTACGTTTATACTTGGGAAAGGGCTAGTCTCTCACCGTATTAAGGTACTCGGCGTCTTCTGTATTGGTTTAAATAGAACACCATACGCCCGTGTTTACTATATGACGCTACCGCCTCATGAGTAAAGCTAACACTGTTCACTGATTTAAGTGAAATTATCAATCTACATTTTTAATTCACCAAAGTTTCAAACTAGATAGAAATCGAAATATATGAAGACTTTGCAATGCAATGTCTCTACATTATTTATTCCTATTGTGATTTATGATTTTAAAATAAAACTGGCTAACAAGCAAATTTCTTATAATTGAAATTATCGTTATTTATATTAGGTTTACTAGCTACAAGAAGTATATCACCATTTTCATCCACAACCCAACCAGTAGCTTCAACAATTGGATTTTGGATTGATAATTGGGAATTATCCCCTTGCCTCCCCCTCTCCCCATCTACCCAATCAACATCCAAAGCGGAACTAATTCCGAGAGCTTCACTAGGTAAAGGAGGTAAACCACCGCTGCGAGAAAAAATAAATTCACTTTGATTATTTCCACGGGGTTTGCAAACTTGAGAGATTTTCGTATCAACTGGTACACTTGGTAACTCCATTAATTCCGTTGGAGGTTGTATATCAATCCCATTAATATTTAATTCACCATTTAAATTAGGATTTTGTTGAGAAATTGCGGTAATATCATTTGTTAAAAGTTCTTGTGGATTGAGTTCACCAGGATTATTAGTAGTTAAAAGTGTGATTAACTCATCTCGACTGCGTGGTTGAATTCCCAAAATAGCATTAGCATTGATATTAACTTTACCGCCACTACCCGTAAAAGCATTAGCGGTGATGTCGCTATTTTCATTGTTGACAGCAATGATAAAACCATCGGGAATATTAATAGTTATATTACCACCATCGCCATCAAGTTGGGCAATTCCAGCATTGGTAGAGATTTGACTGTTGCGACGCATTAATAGTAAATCTTGTAACTGGAGGTTAATATTGCCTCCCTTTGCTAAGTCGGTTTCAGATACAAGTTTGCCTTGATTGTCTAAAAGTATCGAATCGGCAATGATATTAATTTCTCCTGCATTTCCTAAATTACTTGTATTGCCGACAAAATTAATAGTTGGTGGAAATTTTGGGAATAAACTGCTGACAGTAATTTCAGCTTCATCTCTAACAATCAATTGCTTGGTAGAAATTGTGATTTTTCCAGCATCTGCTGAATTTGATGTTCTAGATACAAGGGTACTGCTCCTATTTGT
The DNA here is from genome assembly GCA_012033205.1 of Richelia sp. SL_2_1. Classification (GTDB taxonomy): domain Bacteria; phylum Cyanobacteriota; class Cyanobacteriia; order Cyanobacteriales; family Nostocaceae; genus Rivularia. Next base: position 93,694 of record JAAUSO010000001.1, read on the forward strand.
TGCTGATTTACCAACTAATTCTACAAATTGAGAAGCATTTACAGTTAAATTACCAGCTTTCCCCGTTGCTAAAATAAATTCTGAATTATCACTTCCAGGTTGAAAAGAAGTTTCTACTGATATTATTGCTCCATTAGAAACGAGTAATCTACTTGTATTAATAGTAAGGTTTCCTCCTTTTCCATCACCACCAGTAGCACTAATCAAACTACTAGCTAAAGTAATATCTTGGTTGATAAATTCACCAATTAATTCTACAGAATCAGTAGCATTTACAGTTAAATTTCCAGCCGCACCTTTACCTGAAGTAAAAGCTAGTATTTGAGCGCCATCCATAACAACTAATTTTATCGCATTAACTGTGATGTCTCCAGCATTTGTGTCATCTGTTGTTGCAGTACTTAAAATCACGGGATTCCCGACTAATTCTACAGAACTACCTTGTAATCGAATACTACCACCGCCATTTTTACCACTCGTATTTACTATCGAACCAATGGTTGAATCATCAATATTTTGTCCAATTAATTGAATATTTTGAAAATTTTCTACACCTTCATAACCCAAAACCCAACCTTGATTGGTTAAATTAAGTTTAACAAAACTGTTAGGAGCAACACTCCCCAATTCAATTCTTCCTGAGTCTACGGTTAAATTACCACCTTCTAATGTTATATCACCGCCAATCAACGCTAATGTTTGACCTGTGGATATTTGTAAACCAGCAGGTTGACCAAAGAAATTAGTTGCACCATTCAAAGATGCTTGGGATTGGTTACTAATGGGTGCAGCTGTGGCACCAAATTGCAATCCCGTAGGAACGTTTATAGTTAATAAAGGTGTAGTTTGGGGTTCTGTAGCGCTGAATTTGGTACCATCAGCAAAGTTAATACTATTTGCGGTAGTTGCGAAAAAGGAACCATTAATATCTAAAACAGCATTTTTTCCGAAAATAATCCCCGACGGATTAATTAAAAATAAATTTGCCGTACCATTAGCGCGAATTATACCATCAATATTAGAAATAGATTGACCTGTAATGCGGGTAATAATATTTTGAATATTTGCAATATTATTAAAATAAGCTGTTGAACCAGTAGGTACGGAGAAGTTTTCAAAGCTGTGGAATAAATTACTTCCCGCTTGGGTTCCACCTCCAATAATTTTAATATTATCTTGTGTTGTAATGCTCGAATTATTTGGTAGAGTTGCATCGGGAACGATTTGGGCGCTAACAGAATTAGCGTAAATTACTATAGTCGTAAATGCTAGTTTGTGAAAGCAATGCTTCGGAAGCATAATTTATTCCTATATTGCACTTTTAAACAAAATACCACAGTTGTAAATATATCAAAATAATATCCCCGACTTCTATTCAAAAGTTAGGGATATAAATACTTGTTGAGCGTTATAACTAAATAATTTTATTTGGCTAATTTTTTCGTACTCAAAACATAATTAGCAAAAGTTAACACCTACACCAACTTCCATTATTACAGGGATAGCAACATCTGATGCTAAGCTCTTTACCAGGTATTTCTCGTAAAGCCTCTTTCAGTTCCTGTTCTTTAATATAATCTGTGTTTCGGATTTGATTTAAGTCAAGCATAACTTCAATTCTCAAAGTTTTTTCAATCAAACCTTTGCGAGCAAAAAAATCAGGTAGATTCGAGTTTTTGATTGCTTCCTCCATATGTTGATCAATTTCTTCCTTTAATTGCTTGATTTTATCCATATTGATAATTAGTCCTTCGCTGTTTTGGGTTGGTTGCAATGGTTGCGCGGTCATAATTTTTTCTCCTTATAGTTGCTAGATTTGTAGACTTAATGCAATTTAGTCTTACACTTTTTAATAGATGCAGAAAGATTTAACTTATGCAGTTGTTGGTGAGTGAATTACAAATAGATGTTTTTTCATACAAGTTTATGCTAATTAAATAGCTGTATAAAAAGAACTTGAAGTAGAGAGTCAGAGGGAAATACTATTAACTTTGCTTGAACTGTATAAGTTACATATTTATTTTCTATGAATCATATAGACACTTTGATAAACTATCTAAATTAGCTTAATCAACAATTAGTTTGCTTGATGTTTAATTTTTAGATAAAGGTAACTATGACTTTTTGGAGGAGAATTATTTTTATGAAAAGAAAAAACTTAAACATAATTATATTTAGCTTGATTGCGTTATTAACGGCGATCGCCATCACAACCTCGAATCAATCAGGACTAGCATCGCAAATACAAGTTAGTAGAAATGCGTCGAAAATACCAATAGAATTAAATAAAAAGCAACAAAGTGGCTCTAATCGAGGAAGACCAACAAAAAGAAGAGGAATGGGTAGTCGTAACGATTGTCCTGTTAGAAGTATACCACTGACTGCGTTAATTCGGGAAAACGAAGTAGGTAAAGTTGTGGAAGCAAATCCCACATTTTGGTTATTTATTCCTTATCAAGCAAGCGAGATACCTATTAACGGTGAATTTGTTTTGCAAAATGAAACTCATAATAATGTGTATCAGACTGATTTATCGATTGATAAAGGTGAAGGTATTTATAGTATTAGTCTCCCGCTTGAAAAATCTTTAGAAACGGATAAAATATATCAATGGTATTTTAAATTATATTGTAAACCCGATAAATCATCTATTCCTATTTACGTGCGTGGATGGGTGCAAAGAGTAGCGCTTGAACCTTTACAGCAAAAGCAGTTAATCGCAACATATTCACCTGAACAACGCTTTGCTTTTTACATTCAAAATGATATTTGGTATTCAGCTTTAACGGAATTAGTTAAACTCAAACAAGCAAATCCGAAAAATCAGATGATAGCAAAATACTGGTTACAATTGCTCAATAGTGTTGGGTTACAAGAATTATCAAATAAACCAATTGTTAACTGTCAAAGCCAATTACCGACTAATACATAAGGAGCCCAAATCATGGGTAATTCGTTATTTTTTAAAAGTTGAATTTGAGCTTGCTGCAAAGCTTTGGCTTTGTTCAATTTATTCTGCTGTAATTCTTGATAAAATTGACTCATCAATTGAGCGGTAGATTTATCTTCAACAGCCCATAATGTCGCTAATGTACTTCTTGCACCTGCACGTATAGCAATACCAGAAAGTCCTAAAGTTGCTCTTTTGTCTCCATTTGCGGTTTCACAAGCACTAAGAACTAATAATTGAATGACTTGAGAATCTGTATTTGCATTAATTTGAAATAATCGTTCAAAATCTTCGAGTTTGAGTAGTTTATTCCAAGTAAGAATATAGGTTTCTTCTAAGTTTGAACTAAAGTTACCGTGAGTGGCAATATGAACTACTGTATATTTAGCAGAATTAATTTGTTTTTCTAAATTGATATCGGTAAATGATTGATTAAATAATTTTTTACTTTTGGGTATTTGGGATTTAATTGTTTCTAGTTCAAACTCTACATTTTGAAGAGGATTAAATTGTTGATTTTCAATTAATCGTTTTTCGCTGACTCCAGCCATCAGAATATTTAAATCTCCTTGTTGTAAAGCTTTTGGCTCTAACATTTGTAAACCTGGGGTTAAAGCAATAGCATATTTTTCGATTAAATATTTTTGTGCTTTTTCCGATGATTTATCATAAAGTACAGCCATGGGAATATTTTTTAAATTTCCATCTAAGACAAATACTAATGTTTCTATGTTATTTGCTTCTAAATCTACTTCTAATGGTTGAATCAACCAATTATAAACTTTTGCGGATATGCTTTTTACTTGATTAATTTGCTCTGGTTGTTTGAGGCTATATTGTAATTGTTCTAAAGTCTTTTCAACTTCATTTGCTTGAATAAAAGATGTATATTGATTAAATTGATTTTGATTGGGAAGTTTGAGAATAACTTCTAAACGATTTTCTAAAATAATTGGATAAATAACTGCTGCGGTGTTGTCAGTTTTATCTACTACTGTATCAATAATTTCTGGTTTAGCTTGTAAACAAACTTCTTGAAAATAGTTTTCTATTTCTCTTAATTGTAGTGCTTCAATGACATCACGAGCTTGTTTAAGATTTTTTTGATTGTAATTTGTTTGTTTGATATTTTGAGTAGATGGTTGTAAAAGTAAGTCAACTAATTGTCTATATACTGGTTCAACATTATCTCGAAATGAAAATTGAATATCTGGATTCAGAACTAGTAAATCACTACGTAAATCATTAATATTACTAACTGCTTGGGAATAATAATTTATTGCTTGAGTAATGTTGTCTTGAACTTTAAATATATATCCTAACTGCCATTGCCAAAGGTAAGCAATATCTTTTGTGTTTATTCCCAAAGCTAAATCAACAGCTTTTTTAGTTAATTGTTGAGCATCAGCTAAATTATTGCTTTGTAAGTATATACTACCCAAAATACCCATTGCATAGGATTGTAATCTAGTGTTTTGCAAAAGTTCTGCTTGTTTAACAGCTACGGCTAAAATTTGAGCTATATCTTGCCATTCTGGTGCATTATTAGGACTAAGTTGTTTTAAAAATAATAAATTTTCTCCTAAATTAATCCGAGCGTTAATTGAAGTTTCAGATAGTGATAACTTATTTACTGCCAACTGTAATTCGGAATATAATTTACCAGCTTGGAAAAATTCTTGAAGTTCTATTAATACACCGAGTAAATTTAATTGTGCTTTAACTTTGATTACTGGTGATGTTGATATATTTATAGTGTTCTCATAGGTTTGTATTGCTTGTTGATATAATTCTCTCACTTCTGGTAAAATTGGGTTTTTAACATAAAAGAATGGTGTTTTTTTGGCAAATTTTGTTGTGTTTTGTAATCGCGATCGCAATCTATTTCCCTTGGCACGTTGAGCATTGCCTAAACTTAGTAATATTTCAGATATTTGAGGATTATATTGATTTAAATTAAATTTAACTTGAATTTCTTGTGCAATTTGATAACTTTGTTGGAAAGTATTTAAGGAAGCATCAATTTCACCTAAATGTAATTGAACATCGCCAAAACTTCGTAATGCAGTAACTTTGATCATCGAAGCTGGTTGTTTATTTAATTCTGAAAGTAACTCTTGTAAAATTTTATGAGCTTGACGATAACGTCCTAATGCTTGTAATGCTAAATTTTGATTGATTAAACTCCGAATTTTTCCATCTGTAAAATTTACTTGTTCATAAATAATAGTAGCTTGTTTCCAATTATCCAAGGCTAATAAAGGTTTTCCTAATGTTACTTGTAAGTTAGCTTGAATATCTATGATTTGAGCAAATAGTTGTAATTTATGCTTTGATTGCTGATAATTTGGTTGATTTTCTAATAATGTACGACTTTGGATAATATAACTCAAAGCCTGTTGATATTCTCCAATTTGTTTGTAAGCTAATGAAATATTACTCAATGCAATAGCTTGTTGAATTTGATTCCCTTGATTTTTAAAACCTTGTGCAGCTTGCTCTAAAACTGATATAGCATCATTAAACATTTGTGCATCATAAAATCTTTTACCTGTTGACAATAAAATTTCTGGATTTGAAGAATTTTGAGTAATATAAATAGGATTATAAACAGGATTATAAATATCTTGAGCATTAACTTTATCTAGAAAAATCGGAATGAGAATTAATTCCCAAATTAAAGTAAATATAGCTGTGAGAAAAAATAAAATTATTTTCGAGAGCCATTTTTGATATCGCATCTTTTACCTTGTTGACAGTTGACAGTGGACAGTTGACAATTACCAATTACCAATTATCAGTACCTGCATAATTCCCGTAATACTTTACCCATAAACAAAATAGAAGATTATTTTTGGAGAAAGTAGTGATGACAACTATTAACGGTACAGCAGACAGAGATATTATTTTTGGTACTCCAGGTGATGATTTCATTAAAGGTTTATCTGGTAACGATGTGATATTTACGCTTGGTGGTGATGACACAGTTGATGCTGGTAGCGGTGATGATAATGTATTTGGACTAGAAGGTAATGACAATATTCAAGGTAAGAGCGGTACTGACTTAATTTCAGGTGATTCTGGTAATGATTGGCTGGATGGAGGTGCTGATAACGACACCATAATTGGTAATGAAGGAGATGATACTCTAATTGGTGGTCAAGGAAATGACAATCTTATTGGAGATAATCTCATCGGTAGTAATTCAGATAATACAGGATTTGGTAATGACGTGATATACGGAGGTGCGGGTGATGATAATTTAGCTGGTGGTGAGGGTGCAGACCGGCTGTTCGGTGAACGTGGTGATGATATAGTTGTAGGTGATAGCGGTGATGACTTTGTAAGTGGTGGTTCTGGTAACGACCAAGTTTTTGGTGGTGATGGGAATGATACTTTATTTGGAATTACACCCAATTCTCCCCTAGGATTAGGACAAGGTGAAATAGACACTTTAAATGGTGGTAGGGGTAAAGATACATTTGTCCTAGCAGGGGCAATTTTTGATGGTTCTGAGGTTATTTTCTATAATGATGGTGATGCTGAAAGTGCGGGAACCCATGATTACGCATTAATTACAGATTTTCAAAATCAAGATACTATTCAATTAATCGGTGAAGCTAAAGATTATATTCTTGGTGCTGCTCCGGATGGATTATCATCGGGAACGGGTATATTTTTTAATGATGGTGCAAATCCCGAATTAATCGGAATTATTACAGATATTTCCTTGGACGATTTGAGTTTAGATAATCCAAATCAATTTAGTTTTGTCTAGCTTGAAAACAGGGAACAGTTAACTGTCAACTGTTCACTGTCAACTTTACTTCCCTACCGCAGAAACCACAGATTTTTGAGGAGGGCGTATTCCTTGCATCTTCATTTTTACACCCGTTGCAGGTGCCAAAGTCACTCCCCTACGCTGGGCTTTTTCCGGTTGATTATCTGCTAAAGCCAAATTATAACCAGAAACTACTTTGGCAATTACCAACTTCATTTCAAATTCTGCTAAAGCATAACCAATACACCGTCTAGCACCACCACCAAAAGGCATAAATTCATAGGGAGAAAATTGCCTTTCTAAAAATCTTTCTGGTTTAAATTGCTTCGAGTCTGGATATAAATCTTCTCGATGATGCAACAGATAAATACACCCCCAAATCTCGCTTTTTGGTTCTATTTGATATCCTAATAACTCTACAGGTTCTTGCACTTCTCTAACAAACGTCGCCAATGCAACCGGATAAATTCGCAAAGTTTCGTTACAGACAGCGGTAAGATACGGTAGTCTAGATACACTTATGGGGTCAGGATTTTCTCCCATACTATCTAATTCTTCTAGTAATTTTTCTCGTACTTGGGGCTTTTGATAAATCCAGTATAATCCCCAAGCCATCGCTGTCGCAGTAGTTTCATATCCAGCAATCAGCAATGTCATCAATTCATCCCGTAGCTCTTTATCTGTTAATGAGTTGCCATGCTCATCTTTAGCAGACATTAATAACGAGAGGATATCAACGCGATTTGTAATATCTGATTGAGAACGTCTTTCGTTAATTTCAGTATAAAGTAATCGATCAAGTTGTTCTCTTTGACGTAAATAATGACCCCAAGGACTCAAATTACCTAAATCTTTTTGTAAAATAGGAAACAATAAAAAGGCAAAAGCCAGAGGTGAACGAAACAAATCTAACATCTCAATGATTAGATACTTAATTTGTTGATAGCGTTCTCCTTCGTATAAACCAAACACAGCCTCTAACATGACGCTCAGAGAAATTTCGGATGTCACATTACGAGCAGTAAAAATTGTATCTTGAGGTAATTGACTAAATACCTTTTCGGTAATCGTACAAATTAAATTACCATAAGTTTGCATCCTTTCTCCGTGAAATTGCGGCATTAATAATTTTCGTTCTCGTTTGTGGCGATCGCCATCGAGTAACATTACAGAATAATCCCCAACTAATGGTTGTAAAGTTTTGTTTGCTTCTCCGGGGGCTGTAAACTTTTTGCGATCGTTAGTTAAAATTTCTTGAATTGCTTGGGGATGATTAGCAAATATAATCGGTTTATTAGCACCCAATATCTGAGAAGTAAAAATATCAGGATATTGTTTCACGGCTTTTTCCATGAAATCCAAAGGTTTGGTAATCCATTCATATCGTTGTTGAAACATCGGAGTTTTGAGAAAATTGGGTAATTGCATAAAATTACTCATGTTTTGTTGTGTCTTAAATATTGTTTAACATAGCAAGGGCGTTTGTGAGGACAAAATAATCTAATCACAGAAGTCGGGTTTTTACGCTATAAATATCCGTAATGTCAGAAAATCCGCATAAAAAGCCGACTTGTTATCCCACTAAAAATTCAGGTTTTAGAGTTTCTATTTTCGCTAAATTTTTTATCTCAAGAGTGCATAAACCGAAAAACCCTCTCCCTACATATTCAATGAGACCACAAAGTTAATCAAACAAAAAGGAGTATTGAATAATGGTACCTCAAACTTTAAGTCGCGGTATGAATGGTACAGACGTAGAGCGTTTACAAACAGACTTATCTGCAAGAGGCTATGAACTTGCTGTGAATGGCAATTTTGACGAATCCACCGAAAATGCAGTTAAAACATTTCAAGAGGATAACGGCTTAACTGTAGATGGAGTAGTAGGAGCCGAAACTGGTCGAAAGTTATCAGTTATCAGTTAACAGTTATCAGTTAACTGTGATGAAATTTGATTATTGTTCACTAATAATAAGATGTTGATAATCCCGGTTTTTTTTGATAAAAATCGGGTTTTTCGTTTCTGTTAGAAGTCGGGCTTTTACAACAAGTATTTGTAGTAACAGAAAATCTTGATAAAACCCGACTTCTATACTATCTATCGAATTTACTTTTATTTAATAAAACTGTAATGATTGGTTGGTATTCTGCTGATAATGAAAAACAAAATGCATAATATTTTTGATAATTCCCCTAAATAATTAATAGTAAAACAAATACACAAGATTTAATTAAGAACGATGACTATATCATTAAAACAAACTAATTCTCAAGCAAATAAAACTCAATTAAAAGACAATATTTTTCAAGATAAAAATCTGTTAATTGTTGTCAGTATGACGATGATAGCAATTCTACCATTATTTAGCGTTAGTCCAATTCTGCCAAATATCGCTAAAGGATTAAATATATCTGCTGAACAAACGGGATTTATTATGGCAGCTTTTTTAATGCCTGTTGCCCTGGGAACTCCCATATTTGGAGTATTAGCAGACCGTTTTGGCTTTAAACAAGTTCTTATTCCTTCACTGTTGGTATTTGCCTTGGGTGGTGTTTTATGTACCTTTGCGCCAAATTTTCGTAGTCTGATCGAATGGAGAATTTTACAAGGAATTGGTGCTGCTTGTTTAGAGTCTTTGGTACTTTCAATTATTAGTAGTTTATATACTGGGAAAAAACTCACCGCAGCTATGGCTGTGAATGCTGGTGCAATTGGTGTTGGTTCAACTATTTATCCGGCTTTAGGAGGGATGTTAGCGGGTATTAGTTGGCGATATCCTTTTCTACTTTCACTATTAGCTGTTCCCGTTGCATTATTAGTCATGTTAAAACTAAAATTGCCTAGAACAGAAAAGAATACTCAAAAATTTCAATTGGTCAATTATGTCAAAAATATTACTAAAATTTTGAAAAATCGTGATGTTTTAGCCTTATTTTTGCGGTAATTACCTTGTTCATGGTAGAATTCGGAGCATTTTATACCTTCACTCCGGTGATGGCAGAAAATAAATTGGGTGCTTCAAGTGCGATAATTGGAATTATTTTAACTACAAATGCCATATCTTTAACTGTTTTCTCTTTTGTTGTGGGATTAGCAGCCAATAGGGTTTCGGAAATCAAATTAATCCAAATATCTTTGATTATTTTCTCAATAGCTTTATGCATCATTCCCACAGTTAATTCTATTCCGATGTTGGTAATTCCCTGTGTTCTCATCGGTATAGTTGAAGCTCTAGCATTTCCTTCACTCCAAGCATCTTTAGCGAAATTTGCTCCTCCAGATTATCGCGGTGGTTTTATGTCCCTCAATGTTACAGTGCAATCCATAGGAAGAGCTATGGGTCCAGTTTTTGCGGGAATCATCTTTGGAGTTTGGGGAATACAAGGAGTTTGTTATGTTGGTGCTGCTGTAATTGCGATCGCGCTGGTTGTATTCAGTTTCTTAATCAGTTCAAAATCCCCAAGAGTTTAGATAAAATACCAATCACACAAACCAGAAACCCTGTAGAGACGTTGCACTGCAACGTCTTTCTGTATTTACAGTTGTATATCAGAGCCTAACAACCAGAATTAATTATTTCCTCAAATTGCATAATTCAAAACTCCTTACCCCTAACAAAAAACAACAGATAAAATTTGTGCTGGTAAATATGTCTATTTCTACAATTGAAAGATTAAATCCATTTGTTAAAGAAGTAATTAACGAGCCTTACAGTTTCTATAGTTATTACAGAAAAGTTGACCCAGTACATTGGGGAATTTCTGCAAATCCTAATTTACCGGGTGCTTGGTATCTATTCCGATACCGGGATGTGATGAAAGTGATGGAAAGTCCGATGTTTGGTCGAGAAGCTAGTAAGGTGAGAAATGATGGTGAAGGTTCACCCGTACCAAAGGCTTATCGTGGTTTTAGTTCGATGGTGAGTAATTGGATGGTATTCCGTGACCCTCCTACTCATACCAGATTACGAACTATTGTAAATAAGGTTTTCTCTCCCAAAATGGTGGAAAATATTAAACCTGCCATTATCGGAATAGTTGATTGTTTACTCGATCGAATTCACCTACAAGGTGAGATGGATTTAGTTGAAGATATAAGTTTCCCTTTACCAATCATGGTAATTGCCGATATGTTGGGAGTTGACCCCAAAGACCGTCCACTATTCCGACAATGGGCTTTAGCATTACAACACGCTAGTGCTTCTCGTTTGACACCATCTCCTGAAATTTACGAACAAGCGGAAGCTGCAACACAAGGATTTATTGAATACTTTAAAAAGGAAATTGCTAAACGACACCTTGAACCCGGAAAAGATTTAATTACTGCTTTAGTAAAGGCACGGGATGAAGGAAATAAGTTAAACGATGAAGAAATCCTGGCTACTTGCATTCATTTATTAACCGCAGGTCATGAAACTACAGTTAATTTGATTAGTAAGGGAATATTAGCTTTATTACGTCATCCCCAGCAACTGAAATTATTGCGATCGACCCGGAATTAATTCCTTCTTCTGTAGATGAGTTAGTTAGATATGACTCTCCGGTACAAATGGTCAGTCGTTGGGCTTATTCCGACTTTGAAATTGACGGCAAAGTTATTAAACGTGGTGATAGCGTTAATTTAATGTTGGGTTCTGCGAATCGAGATCAGGAACAGTTTGTAAATCCCGATGAATTGAATTTTCAACGAGAAGAATCCAAACATTGTGGTTTCGGTAGCGGGATTCATTTCTGTCTTGGTGCAACACTCGCTCGTGCTGAGGCAACTATTGCTTTAAATACTTTAATAAATAGATTGCCTAATTTGAATTTGAAAGAAGATGCAATTGAATGGGCAGATAATATTGTATTTCACGGTCCCAAACATTTACATCTTACCTTTAGTTCTCCCAGAGATGTGAAAGGTTTATGGGGACACGACCATGTTTGAACAGTTGACAGTTAACAGTTATCAGTTACCAATTACCAATTACCAATTATCAATTCCCAATTCCCAATGAATATACAAGATAAAATACCATCGAAACAAGGCTGTCCTTTTCATCAATTGGATGCAGAATATCAACCTTTTGTCAATCCGCAATTAGAAGAGCCTTATTCATTTTATGAATTGGCGAGAAAGGAAGAACCGATATTTTATAGTTCGGTGTTAAATGGTTATCTTGTAACTGGTTACAACGATATACTTGCCATTCTCAAAGACCCTGTTAAATACTCTTCTAAAGATAATTTACAACCTATTGGTGAATATAGTCTTGAAACCATCGATGTTTTACGTACAGGGTTTCCTTTCGTTTCCGATTTGGTGAATAGTGATGGATCTCGCCACAAGTTTTTGAAAGAACCTTTGATGAAAGTGTTTGCACCAGCACGTATCAAACAAATGGAGGATTCTATTTATGCTAATGCTAACAGGTTGATAGATGCTTTTATTGATGAAGGTCGAGTAGATATTCTGGAACAATTTGCTTTTCCGATGCCGTTGGAGGTGATTCTAAATCTATACGGTGTTCCTTTAGAAGGGATGAAGAATATCAAAATATGGTGCAATGATATGGCGGAATTATTTTCTGCACCATTAACACCGGAACGACAGGTGGAATGCGCTCGTAGTTTTGTCGCTTTACAGTATATGGTTGCAGATTTAATTGAGCAAAGACGTAAAGCACCCCAAGACGATTTAATTAGCAATATCCAAGATTCTGATTTAACTATGCCGGATATGGTCATGGTTTTATGTGGCTTGATATTTGCTGGACATAAAACTACTAGTTTCTTAATTGGAAATGCTTTAAAAGTTCTTTTAGAGAAGCCTGATTTATGGCAGACAGTTTGTGAAAATCCATCAATCATTCCTGGGGTTGTAGAAGAAGCCTTGAGATATGATGCTCCGGTACCAACAGTCAATCGTACCACTACCGGAACAGTTGAAATTGGAGGAGTGATTTTACCCAAAAATACGAAATTATTTTTAGTTTACGGTTCTGCTAACCGTGATGAAAGTCAGTATAAAGATGCTCAAGAGTTTGATATTCAACGATTCCAACAAACAACTCCTAATCATCTCGCATTTGGTCATGGAATGCATCGCTGTATCGGTTCAAAATTAGCGCTTACTGAAGCTCGGATTGCTTTAGAGGTATTGTCTTCAAGACTGCCAAATCTCAGACTTCAACCGAATCAACAATTTAACTATATTCCTACATTGAGGAGTCGGGGTTGTACTAATCTTCATGTTGAATGGGATTTATCAGTTGACAGTTAACAGTTATCAGTTAACAATTACCAATTACCAATTTAAAACAATGAACAAAAAAAATAGTACTTGTCCTTTTCATGCTGGAAAAGAATACCAACCTTTTTCTAAAGAACAATTGGATAATCCTTATCCATTTTTTCAACGTGCAAGAGATGAACAACCGATATTTTATAGCCCATTGTTAAATGCTTATGTAATTACACGATACGAAGATGTTTTAAATATACTCAAAAATCCGACAGAATTTTCTTCAGCGAAGAGTCTGCAAGCTGTGGGGGATTTGACTCCAGAAGTGGTTGAAGTGTTGCGTCAAGGCTTTCCCTTTGTTTCCTTGATTAATAGTGATGGTGAACAACACAAACGCTTACGTACTCCTTTTGTGAAAGTTTTTGCACCAGAACGACTGGTAACAGTAGAAAAATCTATTTACGCGATCGCCAATAAATTAGTAGATAATTTTATCGATAATGGCAGGGTTGAAATTATATCCCAGTTTGCTCACCCATTACCTCTAGAGGTGATTTTGACAATGTACGGTGTACCTTTAGAGAAAATGGAACAGGTGAAACAGTCGGGTAATAGTACCTCGGCTTTATTCTCATCACCTTTACCACCAGAGCGTCAAATTGAATGCGCTAAAAGTTATGTGGCTTTACAGCAATATCTTGCTAGTTTAATCGAACAACGACGCTCGACACCAGGGGATGATTTAATCAGTGAATTACAAAGTAGTGACCTGACTTTACCCGAACAAGTCTTACTTTTATGTGAAATAGTCATAGCGGGACATAAAACAACTGCAAGTCTAATTGGAACAGCAATTAAACTCCTAGTAGAAAATTCTGATATTTGGCAGAGTTTACACGAAAATCCAGCCCTGATACCCATTGCTCTTGAAGAAGTTCTCAGATACGATACACCAGCCCAATCAATGGTTCGTGTTACCACTCAAGAAGTCACATTATCAGGAGTCACAATACCCCAAGATAGTCGTGTATTGTTACTTTACGGCTCTGCAAACCGTGATTCAGAGGAATTTATTGATGGCGATCGCTTTGATGTTGAACGTTTCCAAAACAATCCCGTCAACCATCTGGCATTCAGTCATGGAAAACATCACTGTACGGGTTTCAACTTAGCTCGTCGAGAAGCACGGATTGCTTTAGAAGTATTATCTCAAAGATTACCTACTTTACGAATTACTCCCAACCAAGAATTAAACCATATTCCCACATTATTAGACCGTGGTTATGTAAGTCTTAATTTAGAGGGTTTTTAAAAAGTCACCGAAGTTATCTTGGGAGACGTGATATATCTTGGGAGACGTGATATATCACGTCTCTACATTATTTAAAATTCATATTTAGATTCAGCAACGCCGAGTATTTTATACAAAATTCAAATGATTTAATTAGCCCACCTCCGTGGGCTTTGCTTGTTGGTTCCCTAGACTTCCAATCTAAGGGTAAATATTCAAAACCCAACTTTTTAACCGATGAAAATTGCATAAATTCTCAATTGCTACCCCTACCAATCTAATGACGTAATCGATTAGTAGTAGCAAAATATGAATAACCTATCAATACCAGCGGAGCAGAAAAATACCGAAATTACTCAAGACAAAAATCTTTACATCATTATTGGTGTAACGCTGATATCGATTATGGGAGGACAAACAGTTGCCCCAATATTACCGAGTTTAACGGAAGTATTTCAGGTATCTCCCAGGGAAATTGAACTGGTAATGACACTTTTTGTATTACCCATCGGTATCGCAACTCCCATTTTAGGGGTATTAGCTGACCGTATTGGCATTAGGAAAGTTTTAATTCCTGCCTTAATATTATTTGCGATCGCGGGAGCTTCTATTTCTTTTGCGGGGACTTTCACTTCTGTTTTAGGATTACGATTTTTACAAGGATTGGGTGCGGCTCCGTTGGATGCTTTAGCTTTGACGATGATTGCAATGCTCTACAACGGTAGAAAACTGGGTGCAGCAATGTCAATCAATGCAGCGGTAATTGGTATTTCTTCGGCAATATATCCGTTATTAGGGGGAGTATTAGGAAGTATTAACTGGACATATCCATTTTTACTCTCAGTTTTGGCTTTTCCTTTGCTAATGTTAATAATAATGGTGTTAAAGCTACCCTCAAAACCTCCCGGAGTTGAAAAACCAAGTTTAAAAACTTATTTAAAGACTACCTATAAAAGTATTAATAACCGTTCCGTAATCGGATTATTATTTGCGGTGGGTTCCATATTTATGATTCAATTTGGAGCTTTTATTACCTACGTCCCCATTTTTGCGGGAATTTCCCTTGGTGCTTCTGGATTGATGAATGGGATTATTTTATGTGTAATGTCGTTAGCGGTTGCGATTAGTGCTTCTCAATTAGGATGGTTAATTCAAAGATTTTCGGAAATTACTTTAATTAAAGTTTCTTTTATTATCAGTGCTGTAGCATTATTAATCATACCGATAATAAATAACCCTTGGCTGCTATTGATTCCGAGTATTTTATTTGGTGTAGCATTAGCATTTGCTTTACCATCATCTCAAGCATTATTAGCAGGGCTTTCGGCACAAGATACCCGTGCAGGCTTTATGTCTGTTAATGCTAGTGTGCAATCATTAGGACAAGCATTAGGTCCGATATTAGGAGCAATTGCGATCGCGATTGGGGGTATTAAAGCAGTTTTCTGGAGTTCTGCTGGTTTTGCTGTAATTGCATTTGTCATATTTAATTTTCTGATCACTCCCAAACCAACTAAATCAGTACCACAGTTATTACCAGAAATAGATGAAGAATTAACAGCGATTCCTTCCATTGCCTCTCCTACAGATTTACAAGCTCCGGTTGCTCAATTAGTTCACACTCTTACCAATAAGATGATTGATTTACCAGAAATTCCTTCATTAATTTATATCGGTAAACAACATAAAAATGGTACATCTGATATAGATGTTTCTAATTTACCTTATTCAGAAGTTGTTTCACGAAATCATGCTCAAATTAAATTTGATGGAGAAAATTATTATATCCAAGATATGGGAAGTTCCAACGGTACTTATATTAATAAATATCCACTTTTACCAGGTATTTGGTACAAATTAGGAGCAGGAGTTAAACTTGGTTTGGGTAAACGTGATATGGTAGCTTTTATCTTTCAATTTAATTAACTAAATATTCGCAATTAACAAACTATCAAATAATAACTAATAAGCATCAATCATGAAAATAGGAACAAAAGTAAATTTCATTTTGACAATTGTGTTTCTTATCGGTATTTTAGTTAGCGCGATTGCCTTATCAGATGTATTACAACAAAAAGCGCAAAATGAGATAAATTCTAAAGCCAGTGCATTAATGACAATGAATAACTCAGTGAGAAGCTATACAAATGAACGAGTAGGACCTTTATTATCACCACAAGTAGAAATTCAAGAGAATTTTATTCCAGAATCGATACCATCTTACTCGGTGAGAGAAGTTTTTGAATATTTTCGTAATACTCCAGAATACGCGAATTTTTTCTATAAAGATGCAACATTAAATCCGACAAATTTACGAGATAAAGCGGATGATTTTGAAACTGAAATTGTTAAGAGTTTTCGTCAACAACCTGATAAAACATCATTATCTGGTTTTCGTACAATGTCAGGAATAAAATTGTATTATACTGCTAAACCTTTTGCAATTAAAAATGAAAGTTGTTTACGATGTCATAGTATTCCTGAAAACGCACCGAAAAGCCAGTTAACAACCTATGGAAGAGATAATGGCTTCGGATGGACGCTCAATGATATTCTTGGTGCTCAAATTGTTTATGTACCCGCCGAAGAAATTCTCGAAAATGCTCATCGTTCATTTATACTGGTAACGGGAATTGTGGCGATGGTGTTCACAATAGTAATTATTATCATTAATCTGTTGTTAAAAAGAACTGTATTACGACGAATAAAGCGTATTGCAACAGTTGCTGAACAAGTTAGTGTTGGTAATATGGATGTTAATTTTGGTAGACAAAATAAGGATGAAATTGGAGATTTAGCTGAAGCTTTTAACCGGATGAAATATAGTCTAGAAATTGCCATGAATATGTTGAATAAAAAAAAGAATAATTCATAAATCTGATTATTGAATAACTGTAAAACTGCTGTAGGGTATATATCGGGTTTTTATGACTATTTTCTGGTGTTACCGAGATAAAATCGTAAAAACCCGACTTCTGTAATTATTAGAATTCTCTTCCCTGATAACTGATAACTGATAACTGTTTACCGTTCCAAAATACGTTTTTTAAATTCCATGGCAATTCCGTAATCGGGAATATTTTGGACTAATTTATCAACGAATTCGGTGATAGAAATTCGCGGATGAGATTGTAAAGTCTCTTGAATGATAAAATTAGCAATCGGACCAATGGAATAAGTTAAATAACTTTCACATTTGCTGATAAAATTAGCATCAATAGCTTGATATACGGTTGTTGAAGATTTAGCTAATTGAGATTGAGTTGAAATACTTGGTATTTCTAAGATAGCTCTGAGTTGATTTTGAAATAAAGTCTTTTGTTGTAGGGGAATATAATCAGTTAATTCTTCAATTAATTGTTGATTATTTACTACTTTTTTAACTGATTGTTGTAATATATTTGATGCAATTATGCCGATTGATTTTTTGAGTAATTCTTCTAACTCTGTATATTTTTCGGAATTGAGAATTAACTGATTTGGCGATTGTATTGGTACTTTTATATCAGGTAATTGAGCTATAGTATTTTGATGTTTAATTGGTTGAAAATCTTGAAATACTTGATTGATATTACCGGGTAAAATATCAATGATTGCTTGGGTACCGGAAAGCCAAGTATGTAAATGTACACCTTTATTTTGTAAGAGTTTTCGTAATTGAGTAATCCATTTAGCGACTGGTAATCCTACTTGAGGATTTGCATTCGCAAGACTTTCTAAAATAGCTTGGGAAAATACTACTGATTGCTCAACAGGTGTTTGAGTAACTATCAAACATTGTCCATATTCAGTACCGCATTGTAAATCTTCTATCCAATTTTGTGCAGAACTAATTCCTGAAGATTCCCAACTTATTAAATCTAAGATAATTATTTGTTGAACTTTTTGAGTACGACGTAATAGTTGTCTCAAAAAACAACGACTCAAACGTACTCCATCACCTAAAACTAAACAGGCTTCTCCATCTTCTTTTTCTTCAACATATCCCCGTAAATATAATAAACAAGTTGGTATTCTCTTTACTCCCCCTACTTTTTGATTATATTTTGCATTTAATTCTCCACTTACTTGGGTAAATTTTTGAATTTCTGTACGAATCCCGGACCATTTTTTATTGGATGAATCAAAACATTCCACTTCAAAATCACCAGCACTCTTTAATAATCGACTTAGATTATGACTCGAAGTTCGATTTGCTAATCCATCAATTACTAAAGCACGTCGTAACTTATTATAATCAACCTGACGGGGTTTAAATCCAACAATTAACTCTCCGACACCTTCGACAATTCTTTTCGGTGTTTGTATGGGATATTCTGGATAAAGCTGACTATCTCCCCGCTCTCGTTTTTGCTGATTAATTAAACGTACTTGATGATTTAATTTATCAATATACTGTACCGTTTGACGATAAACATATTTATAAAGTCCGTCAGCATCAATAAATCCGCTGTTATCGGCTGCTTCCCCCGATAATCCCCGCATTAAATAATAAGTAAATACTCCATGCCCTAACTCTGGAAATTCCCAAGATTGTTGTCCGCGATCGCAACTTAGTAAAGCACAAAATCCCTTACTTTGAGAAGCACGCTGTCTAAGGACATTCATCAGTTGCGGGGTAGAATTGGACAATGGTGTAATATCTCCATCCCTAGCCCTACCGTCTCTCGCTCCTAACAATGCCATATCACCACTATGACAGGTATCCAAACATAATAACTGTTGCTTGGCTGGACTTTTACTTAATATTTCTACAAGTTCCTGCATTGGTAAACCAGTAGCCAACAAGTTACTTTTATTAGTATCGGAAAAACATAGAACTGCTTCTTGAGTATTTGGCTCTAACATCCCATGTCCGGAAAAATATAATAAAATCGAGTCATTTGGTTGTGATTGAGCAACTATTTTGCATAAACTTTCGCGAATATTCTTGATTTCTGGTGTTTTGGTGGCAAAATCATGATGTACAACTATTTCTTTATTGGGAAATCCTTCTGTCGCTTTCACAAGTGATTCTTCCAATCCCTGACAATCTAAGGCTGGATAACGTAAAGAAGGTAAATTTATATCTTGATAATCGTTAACACCTACTAATAATAGCCAAAGTTTGGCTTCTCCTGATTTTAATGTATAAGTTGAATCGCTAGAACCTACGCCGAGAGGAGCCATAATTATTAAACCTCTTAACAGTTATCAGTTATCAGTTATCAGTGAACAGTTATCAGTTATCTATTGATATGCTTCCTACCTTATCTCCACCCATACACCGTCGCAACTGTCAATCGATAACTGATTTTTCATTTTATTTGACTAATCCTAACTTATGTATTTATATAATTTGAATGAGATATAGTCCATACAGAAAAGTAGTGGAAATGCTCTGACAAAATCGACTTAACTTTTCTACAACTTTTGAATCTGACTCCATAATTTCCCGATTATTAAAATTTTCTGATTACTTACCTTTTTCTCAAATCAAAGATAATCCCCAATCGAGAAGAACTAGAGAAGTAACAGATAACGATTAAAACTTATGCTCCTCTTGATACTCCCCACGGCTAAAAGCCGGGGGATTCTTGAAGAGTCCACAAACGAACTTTCAATGGTGCTATCAAAGACACCCTACTGATTCCACTAAGGTCTAAGCCTAGTTTTATCGCTACTTTTCTCAAGATATTTGCTGCACCGTTAGCATCAGCATTCAATAAAAAGTTACTAGCTGTTTTAAACAAGCCTCGTTTAACACGCATTCCAGAAGACTGCCACCGTTCGGGTTTTTCACCATATTTTGGTAGCACATCATTATCTAAAAATGATGCTTTTGAAGTATAAGATTCTTCCGTTTCTACAAACTGAATTCCATAATGTTTGCACAGTTGAGCAATTCTATCTTTTAATCGTGCTGTTGGAATTTGAACAAACTTTTGATTGTTCTTTTTGCCCATATCAGCACCATCTTTTTGTCCTTTGTTCCAACCGAAAATAATCGTACCAATCTTGTTATCTAAGCAATGTTTTATGACCAATCTGACAGCTTTGTTAACAGCATCCCTGACTTGTCGGTTACGTTTTTCAGTTATATGAGCTAGTTTTTCATTCCAAAAACCTTGAGGCTTCCCCTCTTTGATTGTCGAAACTTGCTTGTTAAACCATTGATTCATTGATTTTAGATGTTTACCATCAATGATAAAACTAGTACCAACGTTTGTTACACAGGTTAACCAGTTGTTAACGCCGTGGTCTATTCCTAGTACTTTCGATTGGTCTAAGTTAACAGTAACTTCAGGTTGTTTATACACATATTCAATGTAAAAGCATTGGTTTCTTGGCACTATCCTAAATTCTTTGATGTCGGCAAACTTAAGGTTTGATGGCATGGGTAGATAGAAAGCATCTAGACCAAACCAAGCTTTTACTTTGCTACCCAGAGAAAATCGCAACAATCGATCTTTCAACTTAACATCAGCTTTTGGATATGTAATAAGTGCTAACCCATTCTTGCGGTATCCGGGTAGCTTAGGACGCTGCTCAACAGTTCCTTTTTTGATAGCTTTGAGCAATCCAATATATGATTTAAAAGATTCTGCAACTGTTGCTCCCGGCATTGCTGGGCAACGTGAGAGTACATTGCTTGGAAATGCAAATTACTTTTGAACAGTTTATGCAAATCAAACTTGCTAGGTATTCTACCAGTCTTGAAATACAACTGTCTTGCATAATATGTTCCACAGTTAGCGAGTTTAGCTGACTCCCCACACAAAAACTCTAAAATTGCAGCTAACTCGACATCTGGATTGAGTAAATGTTGTTGACAACCATAGCTAGACATTTTTTTGATTCTCAATATATTGTTTAATAACAGAGAATTGAGCGCCACCAACAGTGGAAACAAACAGGACTGTTAGTCCAAAGTGTGGGGAGTCGGGATTTTAACCAAGAAAACTCTTGTCTGAGATATCTTGATGAACGTCCTTTCATATATCGAACTACTTTTGCAATCCCAAATTGAGGGTCTACCTCAAGCAAAAGATGTACATGGTCTGGCATGACTTCCATCTCAATAACTTCGCTGTTAAATTCCTTAGCGACATCTAAAATAATTTCTTTGAGACGTACATCAACACCATGAACTAATACTTTTCGACGATATTTAGGACACCACACAACATGATATTTGCAAGAATAGGTAATATTGTTATTTGACTTGTATTTTTGACTCATAAATTGATTATATGGCTCATCCTCATATAATAATGTCAAGCTCTAATAAAGATTATATGAAGTTGAGCTATATAATATTTAATGTGGCTGTTCCCGTAGCGTGCCGTAGGCATAGCCACCCATAAAGTCGCTTATCGACTTATCCCCATGTCTAAAGCCAGGGGCTTGCGTCTCGTTTCTTGGTCAGAGGGCAGCTAATAGGCAAGGAGAAATAATCAATATGAAACTTTATTACGCACCGGCTTCATCCTATTCCCAACGTGTTA
Source organism: Richelia sp. SL_2_1 (assembly GCA_012033205.1). GTDB lineage: Bacteria > Cyanobacteriota > Cyanobacteriia > Cyanobacteriales > Nostocaceae > Rivularia. The sequence goes on from JAAUSO010000001.1 coordinate 115,429, forward strand.
CATTCAAGAACAAGTATAATTTTTTATGGCTACCTTGAATTAAATGTAATTTTTTGTAAAATCACTTCAACTTTTTGTTTGTTTTGCGTACAAGTAATTACATGGGAAATAAAAAAAAACTAATGCTAACCGAGGCTGTAATGGCTCCGATTTCTCAGGTTCAATTGCGTCTAACCCTAAAAGACATTGTTCAAAAACGATTTATTCAATTTATTTCATTAATTGTTGTAGTTTCAATCACAATAATTAGCTGTAATCAGGTAGAAATTACCAAGTCTTCTTTGGTCGAATCCTCATCTATGCAAAAGCCTTTGAATATTTGGTGGGATAAAGGCTTTAATCCTGAAGAAGATGAAGCACTGCGTTCGCTTGTACGTCATTGGGAAGACAAAACTAAAAATCAAATTAACTTAGTTTTTTATACAACCGATTCTTTAGGAGAGAAAATTCGTAGGTCACTCAAAGCTGGTAATCCTCCTGATATTGTGATGAGTTTTAAGGCTGAAAGGTCTCCAAATTCTCGCTTGGCTTGGGACAATAAGTTATTGGATGTTTCTGATATTATTAATCCGATTAAAAATCTTTATCCACAAGATATTTTACAGACAGTAAATTTTTATAATAATGTTGACAAAAAACGTCATTATTATGCAATTCCAATTCATCAAGGAACAATGCATATTTACTACTGGCGGGATTTATTAGCAGAAGTCGGTCGTAACAAACAAGATATACCAAAAGAATGGGATGCTTTTTGGGAGTTTTGGAAACAGGTTCAAGATGACTTACGGGAGAAAAATAACTCTAATAATACACCTAAAATCTATAGCTTGGGTTTTACTCTTTCACCAGAAGCTGGTGACACTTATTACTTATTTGAGCAAATTTTAGAAGCTTACGACATCGAAATTGTCAACGCTGAAGGAAAACTGTTAATTGATGATGCGAAAGTACATCAAGGCATTGTCAAAGTATTAAAGTGGTATCAGAATTTTTACGAACAAGGTTATATTCCACCAGCGGCTTTAAAATGGTTAAATCCAGATAATAACCGCAGTATACTGAATCGCGAGATAGTCATGACTCCGAATGCGACTCTTTCAATTCCTGTAGCAGTGCGTCAAGATGCCGATATTTATCAGAAAAAATTAGGTATTTTGGAGTTTCCTAATAAACCAAACGGTAAGCCGATGCGACATTTAACAATGGCTGAGCAAGCTGTGATTCTAGCTGAATCAAAAAATCAGAAATTGGCTAAAGACTTCTTGAAGTATGTAGTACAAACAGACGTAATGAAAGATTATTTAATCAAAGCAGGAGGACGTAATTCACCAGTGTCAGACCCTGTTTGGCAAGATGCTTTTTGGACGAATCCCAATGACTCTCATATTTCTGATGCAACTAAAACTTTTACTGGAGGTAGAATTCGTTATTTTTATATTTCCCAAAATCCTGCTTATAGCCAAGTTTTAGATAGAAATGTTTGGGGAAAAGCAATTAATCGAGTTGTTGTTGATCAAATCACACCAGAGCAAGCAGCCGATGAAGCAATTAAAGAAATTAAATTAATTTATCAAGAGTGGGAGAATAGTTGAAAGAGAATTGGGAATAGGGAATAGGGAATAGGGAATTGCTAATTAGTGATACTTTCAACTTTTATAGCTCTTAGCTCTTAGCTCTTAGCTCTTAATTACTAATTACTAACTCATAACTTTATCTATGAAAAATGAAATTTTGGCAGCAACATTTAACAACTAAAATAGCAAGTTCTTTTTTATTGCTATCTCTAATCACTGTTGGTGTAGTGGGAAGCGTAACATTTATTAATGCTAGAAATGCTCTGAAAAAAGCTGCTTTTGAACGCTTGAATGTGATAGCAACACTTAAAGAGAAACAAATTAATCGTTGGTTTGATTTGCAGCGAGAAGATTTTGTTTTTATCACAGAATTCGCTGATGTTAAAGCAAAATTACAAGCAGTTCTTAGTTCAAATATATCTGAATCTGAATACGAAATAACTGCTAAAAGTATCAATGAATACTTACAACAAATTAAACAGTTGAAACCAAGTTTACAGGAAATTTCGCTTCTAAATCGTAGTAATAAAATAATTATTTCTAGTAATATAAACCGTGTAGGTAAATATGAATTGTTAGCGAATGTTAGTTATGTGGAAAAAACTTGGAATGGAAATAAATTTGCTCCGATTTTTTATGTTTCACCAGAAACAGGTAAACCCGCAGTTACTTTCGCAAAAACTTTACGTGATGATGCTGGAGTTCGTCAAGGAATTGTTTTAGCAAATCTGAAATTAGAACGTATAGACGAAATTGTTCGAGAAGGTGCGGGCTTGGGTAAGACTGGTGAAACCTATTTGGTTGGTTCTTTAGGAAGAAGTAAAAAAACATTTATTGCCAATAATATGATGTTTTCAGGGTATCGCAAAAGTTATCAAGATATTAGTTCTGAAGGCATTGATTTAGCGATGGGTGGTATTAGTGGTGCTGGGGAATACCGTAATCATGCAGGAATTGCAACCTTAGGAGAATATCGTTGGCTGAATGACCAAGATTTAGCATTGTTAGTTGAGATAACCCAGGAAGAAGCATTTGCTCCGGCACGTCAATTAGCCAATACAATTATGTTAATTGGTTTAGCATCCGCCGGAGTTTTATTTTATGGTGTTTATTATTTATCTCTACAATTAAGTATTTATCGCCGACGTTCGGAAAATTACAGTTCTCAATTAGAAGTAAAAGCACAAGAAGCGGAAACTGCTAATCGGGCAAAAAGTGAATTTCTCGCAAATATGAGTCATGAATTACGCACTCCTTTGAATGCAATTTTAGGATTTGCACAGTTGATGAAACGAGATAAAATGCTGTCTTTAGAACAACGGGAATCTTTAACAACTATTAACCGCAGCGGCGAACATTTGCTATGTTTAATTAATGATGTATTAGATATGTCAAAAATTGAAGCAGGACGTACTATTTTGCATTCAAAATCTTTTGATTTACATCTTTTATTAGATAATCTTCAGGAAATGTTTCAACTGCGAGCAACTGCTAAAGGATTATTTTTGAAGTTTGATTTTAAGGCAAATTTACCTCGCTTTATTATTACCGATGAAGGTAAGCTGCGCCAAGTTTTAATTAATTTATTAGGTAATGCGATTAAATTTACAGAGATAGGAGGAGTAATTTTAACAGTTAGTCATAACCATAACTTCGTGATTCCTGCTTCCCTACATTTCGAGATCAAAGATACGGGTAAAGGTATTGCTCCGGAAGAAATAGAGCAAATTTTTGACCCATTTGTACAAACTGCTAGCGGTATTCAAGCTAGAGGTGGTACTGGTTTAGGGCTTGCGATTAGCCGTCAATTTGTGCGGTTAATGGGTGGTGATATCTATGTTGAAAGTTCTGTTAAAAAAGGTTCTAGCTTCAGTTTTGATATTCAAATTAGCTTACCTAAAACAAAAGAAATACAATTAGTTAAAAAGCAGGTCATAAAAATTGCTCCATCTCAACCTAATTATCGTATTCTTGTAGTAGATGACCGTTTAGAAAACCGCGATTTACTAACTAAATTACTGAGTACCGTAGGATTTGAGACTTGTAGTGCTGCTAATGGCAAACAGGCGATCGCCATCTGGGAAACATGGCAGCCACATTTAATTTGGATGGATATGCGGATGGCTATTATGGATGGTTATGAAGCTACAAGGCTGATTAAAGCTCAATCGCAGAATCATCATTCGGTAGTAATTGCTTTGACTGCAAGTGCTTTTGCGGAGCAACAGTCAAAGATTTTTGCGGCAGGTTGTGATGATTTGGTTAGTAAACCGTTTCAAGAAGAAGTTATTTTTGAAAAAATGAGTCAATATTTGGGGGTTAAATATATTTACGAAGAAGATAATATTGAAGCTGAGAATAATTTACCAGCAAATTCTCAAATTATTTTAACTTCTAACGACCTCAGTGTCATGTCCAGAGAATGGATTGCTTCACTACATCAAGCAGCTTTAGAGGTGGATGCAGATTTAATTTTACAGATAATTGAGCAGATTCCACAGAAGTATCAAACTTTAGCTGAAAAGTTGAGAAAACTAATATTGCAATACGACTTTGATACGATTGTTGAAGTTAGCTGATAGTTATTTTTAAATAATTAATTAATAAATAATTAATAAATAAATGAATAATTGCAAGTTGAATCTTCCCTAGTTCTTCTCGATTAGTTATTAATCTAGTTAATAATATGCTTCTTACAATAAATGTAGAGACACAATATAAATATATCTAATATATCTTGTCTCTACAGGCTTTCTTTTTTACTGAAAAATCATGATTGAAAAATGCGGATTCTGCTATTAGAAGATGACGAAATTTTATCAGATATATTGGTGAAGTCTTTAAATCACCAAAATTACATTGTAGATGCAATTTACGATGGTGAAAATGGATGGGAATATGCAACTAGCGGTAACTATGAACTTATCTTGATAGATGTAGGATTACCTTTATTAGATGGAATTACTTTATGTCAGCGGTTACGTGGAAATGGCTGCTCTATACCGATTTTACTGATGACGGCAAATAATGCCAATACAGATCGAATTCGCGGTTTAGATGCTGGTGCGGATGATTACTTAAATAAGCCTTTGGATTTAGAGGAACTCCATGCTAGAATTCGAGCTTTATTGCGTCGGGGAGAAGTTGCACCAACGAGCATTTTATCTGTGGGGAAACTATCATTAAATCCTAATACTACTCAGGTAAAATACTGTGAAAAAGAGTTAAAACTAACACCGAAAGAATATAATTTATTAGAACTATTCTTAAGAAATCCCTCACGGGTTTATAGTCGGACTCAAATTGTCGATCATTTGTGGAATTTTGATGATCCACCTTTGGAAGAAAGTGTTAAGGCTCATATTAAAGGATTGCGGCAAAAATTGAAAAAAGCCGGTGCTATTGACTGGATTGAGAATGTCTATGGTTGGGATATCGGCTTAATCCTCAAGCAACATCGGTTGAGCAGCAGTATGGTGATGCTGTGGATAAAATGTGGCTGCAATATCAAGATGTGATGGCTCAAAGAATCACAAAATTGCAAACGACTGTGAATACAATTCAAACTGGAAAACTAACTGAGGAATTACGACAGTCTGCTGCTCAGGAAGCTCATAAGCTTGCAGGAGTTTTGGGAATGTTTGGACGAGAAACTGGAACTCATTTAGCAAGAGAAGTTGAAGAATTACTTTTAAATCAAAATGATTTTAGCTCTGATAAGTTATCTTATTTGGTACAAGAATTGAGTGATTTTTTAGATTTAAAGTTAAGTGATGCTTCTACAATAGATGCAGCAAGTTTACTATTAATTAATGCTAATTTGCAGCGAGCTACGGAATTAGAAAAACTCGCATCAAGTCAAGGAATGAGTTGGTATCAAGTAGATAATATTGTATTAGCTCAAGAGTGGTTACAAACTCATTCACCGGATTTAGTGATATTAAATTTAGAGCGAGTAATTACTCCGCAAGATTTGATATTGATTAGTAATTTAGCGGCACGTACACCAAAAATATCTGTAATAGTTATTGCTGAATCAGAGAATTTGGATTGTCGAGTAAAAGTAGCAGAAGCTGGGGGATGTGGTTTTTTAGTTAAACCAAATTCGACTCAAATATGGGATTTAACAATTCAATTATTGGAACGCGATCGAGTCAGTAAAGCTGAACGTAATCTTGCTCCTGCGATATTAGTTGTAGATGATGATCTAATATTTTTATCTGCGTTACGTCCGTTATTAGAACCTTGGGGAATCAAATTTACAGGTTTAGATAATCCTCAGCGTTTTTGGGAAGTATTAGAGTCTGTAAAACCAGACTTACTAATTTTAGATGTAGAAATGCCAGAAATCGGCGGAATCGAACTTTGTCAAGCAGTTCGTACCGAGCAAAAATGGCAAAGTTTACCGATTTTATTTCTGACTTCTCATTGCGATCGCCAAACAATTGCCAAGGTGTTTGCTGTTGGGGCTGATGATTATGTAACTAAACCTGTTGTCGGAGCAGAATTATTAACTAGAATTACCAATCGTTTGGAAAGAAACCGTTTTTTAAAAACGATTTCTCACAAAGATTCGCAAACTGGAATTAGTAATTATACAGAATCAAAAAAAAATTTAGATATTTTATTGAGTCAAGGGGAAGAGCAGAATACTTCTGTTTGTTTAGCAATTTTTACTGTAATTGAATTAAGTAAGTTGAATTTTAATTACGGGCATGATATGGGTAATCAAGTATTACAAAAATGGGGGAGATTAATCACAAAAAATTTTCGTAGTGGTGAAGTGTTAGGATATTGGGGTAATGGAGAGTTTATCGTGGGAATGCTTGGATTAGATAAAGTACAAGCTACTGAACGTGTTAATGAAATTCTTGTTACACTGCGACAACAGATATTTACAGCAGCTAATGGAAGTCGATTTCAAGTAGCCTGTAATTATCAAGTTGTAGAATACCCTATTGATGGAAAAACTATTCATTCTTTATATCAAGCCTTGATAATTAATAATGCTAATTAATAGAGCATTACTTATTAATATTCCCTATTCCCTATTTCCTATTTCCTATTCCCTATTCTCTATTCTCTTTTTACTCAAATAGTCAAATGGTGGACAATACCCTTAATGAAAATCATCTATATAGCCTTTTAAACCGCAATAATGCATTATTAAAGGCACAGCAAGACGCTGCACTGGATGGAATTTTGATTGTAGATGAAAATCGGCAAATTGTTTCTTATAACCAGCATTTTTGTAAGTTATGGAAAATACCTGATGATATTATGGCTCAAAGTAGTTCGCCACAAATGCTCGCCTATGTCTTAAATCAAGTACAATCATCAGAGTCGTTTCTTGAAAAAGTCAATTATCTTTACGAATATCCCCAAGAAATTAGTCGGGACAAAATATATTTTAAAGATGGACGGATTTTTGACCGTTATTCTAGCCCAATTCAGTCGAATACGGGAGACTATTACGGCAGGATTTGGTATTTTCGAGATATTACTGAACGTCAGCGTAGAGAAGAAGCGCTGAGATTCATTGTAGAAGGAACCAGCACACAAGTTGGAAGTGAATTTTTTCGTTCTTGCGTACATTCTTTAGCGACTATTTTAAGAATGCGTTACGCTTTGATTGCCGAATTTGTTCCTGATTCAATTGAGAAAGTATCTACTTTAGCTGTTTGGACAGGAGAAGAATTTGGCGAAAATTTTGAGTATGAGTTAGCACTTACACCTTGCGGAAAATTGATCAATGGAGAAATCCACAGATATAAAAATTCAATCCAATCTTTATTTCCTCAAAATCCATATTTAAGTTTAGGAGCCGAAAGTTATATTGGTATTCCCATAATCGATCAAAGTGGAAAAAACATCGGTTTAATTGCGGTTTTGGATACTAAAATACTGCCAGAAAACACAGAAACAGAAGAATCTATATTGAAGATTTTTGCAGCAAGAGCAGGAGCGGAATTAGAACGTAGAAATTTAGAAACAGCTTTATTAAAACAAATTGAACGAGACGCTTTATTAAATCAAATTACTCAAAAAATTCGTCATAGTTTAGATAGCCAGCAAATTTTTCAAACAACTGTCGATCAAGTTGGTAAAATATTTGAAGTTAGTCGCTGTCATATTCATACTTATATTAATTATCCCCAACCGCAAATACCTTTAGTCGCTGAATATCGATTATCAAATTACGCTTCGATGCTGGGAATAAATATTCCGATTAATGGTAATCCTCATGGTCAAAAAGTTTTAACACAAGATGCAGCTTGTCCCGCATCTGATATTTATCAAGAACCTTTATTGCAACCAGTTCAAGATATTTGTCAGCGATGGCAAGTCAAATCATTATTATCAGTAAGGACATCTTATCAGGGAGATGCTAACGGAGTCATCGTTTTACATCAATGTAATAGTATTCGTAATTGGACAAAAGATGAAATCGAACTTTTAGAAGCAGTTGCAGCACAAGTAGGAATTGCATTAGCTCAAGCAAAACTTTTAGAACAAGAAAAAGCCAACGCTAAACTTTTAGAAATCGCCAAAAATCAAGCTGAAGCTGCTAATCATGCCAAAAGTACATTTTTGGCAAATATGAGCCATGAATTACGAACTCCTCTGAATGCAATTATTGGCTTTTCTGGATTGATGCAGAAAAATCCCACATTCAGCGCTCAACAACAAGAGTATTTAAAAATTATTAATCGTAGCGGCAAATCTCTTTTAAATTTAATTAATGATGTTTTAGAAATATCAAAAATTGAAGCCGGAGCAAATTTATTAGAATCTCTTTACTCACCTCCACCAACAACATCACTTTCTTTATCAGAACAAAAAGAAGCAGAAATCACAAGTCAAAATTTACAAATAATGCCTTCCGAATGGATTGATAACTTACATCAAGCAGCAATTGAAGTCGATGCGGATAGGGTTTTGCGGCTGATCGAAAGGATTCCCCATCAATACCAAATCTTAGCTGAGAAGCTGACAAATTTAACCAGTAACTATGATTTTGATGCAATTATTGCTTTAACCAAAGAAAATGAAAATGTTTGAATCTGCAACTAATAAACCCAAAGCAGATATTTTAGTAATTGACGACACTCCAGAAAACTTGGCGTTACTGTCGCAAATACTCAAAGATAAAGGTTATAAGGTTCGTAGTGTGACTAAAGCCTCTACGGGTTTGCGGGGTGCTAAAGCCGCTCCTCCCGATTTGATTTTACTTGATGTCAAAATGCCAGAAATGAACGGCTACGAAGTCTGTCAACGTTTGAAAGCAGAAGAAGTCACCCGCGATATTCCCGTAATTTTCATTAGTGCTTTAGGAGATGTACTAGATAAAGTCAAAGCTTTTGAAGTGGGTGGTGTCGATTATATTACCAAACCGCTGCAAGTAGAAGAAGTTTTAGCGCGGATCGAAACACACTTAACAATCCGACAACTGCAACAGCAACTTCAAACTCAGAATAAACAGTTACAGCAGGAAATATCCGAACGTACCGCAGCCGAGGAAAAGTTTACTAAAGCCTTTCGTTCCAGTCCCAACCCCATTGCGATCGCAACTCTTGCAGAAAATCGTTTTCTCGATATAAATCGGAGTTTTCTAGAAATCAGCGGTTATTCTCAAACTGAAATTGTCGGAAAATCTGCGACTCATCTCAATATATGGGTAAATCCTCAAATCTATGATGATTCAGCCAAAATATTAGTACAAAATGGTTTTGTACGCAATCAAGAATGTCAACTTCGCACCAAAGAATGTGGGATAAAAACAGTTTTACTTTCTATCGAATTAATTGAACTTGATGGAATTGTTTGTACTTTAAATATTATTAACGATATTACCGAACGTAAGCGTTTAGAAGATGAATTTATTTCTTTAGTCAGTCACGAATTACGCACCCCGATGAATTCAATTGTTGGTGCATTAGACCTTTTAAGTACGCAACAATTAGGAACTCTAACCGAAAAAGGTCAGCAAGTAATTAACATTGCCATTAATAACATTGAGCGTCTGATTCGCTTAGTAAATGACATCCTCGATTTGGAGCGGATCAAGTCAGGTAAAATTACCATGCAGCCCTCAAAATGCAACGTTGCCGAATTACTAATTCAAGCAGCGCAAACAATGCAATCAATGGCATATACAGCCCAAATTACTTTGAGTGTAGAACCGATTTCGATGGAAATTTTCGCCGACGCAGATAGAATTTTGCAAGCTTTAATGAACCTGTTGAGTAACGCTATAAAATTTTCCCCACCTGGTAAAACTGTGTGTTTGCGTAGTATTATAAAATCCGATTATTTACAAATAGAAGTTCAAGATCAAGGTAGAGGAATTCCTGAAGACAAATTACAGTTAATTTTTGAACGTTTCCAACAAGTAGATGCTTCCGACTCCCGTAGTAAAGCAGGTACCGGGTTAGGACTACCTATTTGTCGCAGCATTATCGAACAACATAAAGGAAGAATTTGGGTGGAAAGTGTTGTTGATCAAGGAAGTACTTTTTTTATTAATTTACCAATTAAAAATGATAGTTATTAGTATAATAAAATAATAAAATAATAAAATAATAAAATAATAACTACTCACTGGGAACTGATTGATGAGTAAATGTATTTTAGTAGTCGATGACGAAGAAGATATTAGAGCGCTGATTCAGTTAGGCTTAGAAATGCAAGCAGGTTGGAAGGTGCTTAATAGTAGTTGTGGACAAGAAGCTATTAAAATTGCCATTATTCAGCAACCTGATGTAATTTTATTAGATTTAATGATGCCGGATATGGATGGTAAAACAACTCTTAAAAAATTAAAAGATAATCCTCAAACTCAGCACATACCTGTTATTTTAATGACTGCAAAATCTAAATTTGCTGTTGAAGAAAGCTTTGCAAATTTGGATGTAGCAGCGATATTTACTAAACCATTACGTCCTTTAAATCTTGCACAACAGATAATTGACGTAATACAGCATAATTGAAATTAAGATGATTTTTCGGAAAATATTGCGAGTGTCAAAATATTTCTATATTTAGAAGTATTGACAAAAATGATTGCTTCATACCAACTTAGGAATCATTTAAATGGAATTAATTAAGTTGTGTAAAGTTATTTTTTTAGATATTATCGGTAATTGATAAAAAACTGACTAAATGCAACTAAAACGTGGATATAAAAGTCTGTGCTATTGTCGGTTTAATCAGGTAACTGCATCTAATATATATGTAGATGTATTTATGATGTACTTATGTATTTGTGAGTGATTTAATCATGCGTTCTCGTCAAAGTATTGCCGAATTATTTACAACTTTCTTACAATTTGACGCAAATAAAGTAATTGGTTGGGCTACCGATGCTAGATTACGTCGAAATATTAATAATCATCAAAAAGCGTTATCAAAATCAGAAAATTCCGAAGATTTTTGGGTATCTTATTGGTATAAACAATGGCAAAATCAAACAGATAATTTAGCAAGAGGACATTTATCGGCTTATTTACAAGAAGTTTGCTATTGGGCTGCAAATAAAACAGTTACTCATTTTTCTTCGGGACAATATACTTTATCAGATTGTTTTCAAGCGATTGTGACTAAAACTGATAAAGTTTTGCAAGGTTTTAAACCTGATATGGGTTTTAATATTAAAAATTATGCTAGTGCGATTTTTAGTAGTGAACTGAAGGAATTATTACGACAACAGAAAGAAGTTGATATTTCTACCGATTGGAGATTGTTGCGGAAGTTGACTCAAAAAAGGTTAGTAGAATCTTTAGAAAATGCTGGATTGAATGCACAAACTATCGAATCTTATGTACTTGCTTGGAAATGTTATCAAGCTATGTATGCTCCTCGTCAAGAAAAGGGAACTCGTAAACTAGCAAGACCAGATGATATTGTATGGCAGAATATTGCTCAACTTTATAATCGCGATCGCCATTCTCAACTTTCTCAACCGGGAGTTGAATGTAGTGGAGAAACTATAGAAAAATGGTTGATTAGTTGTGCAAAAGCTGTACGGGCTTATTTATATCCGAATATGGCTTCTTTGAATGCAACTTCGGGAGATAATTCGGGAGAATTTCAAGATATCTTGCCGCAACTTAGACAAGAATCCTTACTTTCAGAAATTGTTGCTCAAGAAGAAATTGCCGAACGAAAATCACAACAATCTCAAATCAGCGATGTGATAATTGCTGCCATAAAAGAACTAAATGAGGAAGAACAAAATATCATCAAATATTACTATCAAGGTAGTTTGACTCAATCACAAATCGCGAAAGAGTTAGGAGTAAAGCAATACACGATTTCTCGTAAACTGAGTAAATGTAAGGACAGATTATTACTTGAATTGGCTACTTGGAGCAAAGAATCGCTGCATATTTCCTTAAATTCGTCACTATTAGATTATATGAGTACTCTTTTAGAGGAATGGTTGGAAACTTACTACAGTAAATAGGGAGCAGGGAGCAGGGAGCAGCTAACTGTCAACTGTCAACTGTCAACTGTCAACTGATAACCGGAGCCTTTTATTATGAACGTTGATTTAGAAACGCTAAGTTTAAATAATCCTACAAACCTATGGTTGGAAATTCCCGAAAACCGACAAACTCAAATTTGGCAACAAAGCCAAGCTTATTCTACAGATAATCGTCGTTGGATAGGATATCTCAACCGTTTAAGTTTAAATGTGTTTTTACCTTGGCTTCAAGAAGAATACGCTCAAGATGCAAAATTGTTTCCTAGCTCCGCTAGTTTACCGAGTATTTGGGAAGTTACCAATGGTACGGGTATTTCTTTTAATGGTAAAAAATTAGTATTAATTCCCACTGAAGCCCTTGATACATCAGAAATTAGAGTTCCTCAAGAATGGGTAGATATTCCCAAATGGAGTGCCGATTATTATTTAGCCGTACAAGTAAATGTAGAATCCGGTTATATCAGAATTTGGGGTTATACATCCCAAACACATTTAAAGGAAATGGGAAATTATGACCATCGCGATCGCACTTATTGTTTAAATAAGGAGCATCTAATTTCCAATTTGAGCATTTTATGGATAGCACGTCAAGTTTGTCCGGAAGAAGTCACCAAAAATCCAACTGTTCCGATACCGGAATTGTCGGTAAATCAAGCAGAAAACTTGTTAAATCGGTTAGGAAATCCCCAAGTAATAAATCCCCGTCAAGAAATACCATGGACGATGTGGTCTGCTTTCATAGAACATGGTGGTTGGAGACAAAGATTGTACGAACAACGTTTGGGAATACAAAGACAATGGTCAATGAGACGATGGATGCAAACGGGAGTATCGGAAGTAGCGAGACAATTTGGTTGGGGAAGTATTGATTTACAATCGAGTTTAGAAGGTGCTAGAGGTACTACAGAAACACCCCAAGGAACAACTTTAGTTAGAAAAATTATTATATCCGGTTTGGAATATGAATTATTAGTGCATCCCAAAGGTAGAATTGAAGATAGAATTTGGCGTTTTGAATTACGACGGGCAACAGTGGGAGAAATGATTCCTGTTGGATTGAAATTAATGCTATTAACAGAAGACTTACAACCATTTGATGGTAATCAAGCTCAAGCTAAAACACCTGTAGAAAGAATTTATGTTGATGTGGCTTTGGGTGAGGATGAAGAAGGTTTGGTATGGAAGACAGAACCTACACCCGATGATTATGAATATGAAACTTTGTATTTGTGAATTTGAATTAGGGAATTGGGAAGAGGGAAGAGGGAAGAGGGAATGGGGAAGAGGGAAGAGGGAATAGGGAATAGGGAAGAGGGAAGAGGGAGTTAGTTTTGTAGAGACGGGGCGTATTGCTACGTCTGTACGGGATTTAGTACCACCGGAGTTAGTAACTATTCCCTACTCCCTACTCCCTATCAAAAAGAAAATGTCGTCCGTAATGTTCCCGTATAAATCGTGCCATTATCATTTCGATTTGCAGCATTATCAATTACTTGAATTGTCGGTGTAATTTGTACATTTCTATTAATCGGATAGTTGTAAAATGCTTCATAATTTGTCTGAGTTGAATCACCGATTTCTGTTGCTATAAAAGGCTGTCCGACTGCAATTCCAGCTAAAGCTCCTCTAGTAAATAAATCTCTAAATGCAACACCAGCCATCCAATAATTGGGATTAATATCGCCAAAATTTGTATTGTTGTAACTACTAAATCCGTAGCGTCCAAATATACCAATCTTTTGAGCAACGGTTAATTCTAAATTGGCTCCAATTGCATCAAAACGGTTATCGAATATTTCACCACCGCTGTACTGTAAACGTAAGGCTAAATCTCTAGAAGGTGAATATTCTACTTCTACTACACCTTGATAATTATCTCCAAATAAACCTCGTGTTCCACCAGTATTCGGAGAATTGGGAATATTCGGAGAATTGTACAATACATCTATAAAAGGTGCTGTTCCGATAAGTCTTCCTTGGTCACTGGGATTTGCTGCATCTGCTGCGGTATAAGCAGCTCTAAGGCTAAAAGCTCCGCGATTCGGTTTCCAGTCAATTACTGCTCCAGCACTGGGAAACTCAATGGGAAAAATAACATAGTTATTCACAAAAGCTTGAGTACTAAAATCCCGGAAACTTAATTTAGCGTAACTGTTAAAGTCGATATAATCGGCAGCACGAATATTTGGACCGATAGTAACTGCTAAATCTTGGCTGGGTTTGAAAGTGTAATAAAGTCTCGATATTTCAAAATCTCTATCTGTGGGGGGATTGATAGAATAATCCAAAGCACTACCAAAAAATGGTTCTAAGAAACCACTAGCATTATCTCTACCACCTTGCACTTGACCGTTTTCTGTAAAACCGCTTCCTGTTTCCAAACGCAGCTTTAATAAATCATTTTGATTAAAACTGGTATCTAAATCAATTCCAGCCCTAAATACCATTGTGGCATTGGGGTCATTCGTAATTTGTCTTCCAGTCGCGTCTATAATGCGATCGCCATTTATACCCCCAGCATTTGCAGAAATAATTACTTGTCCCCTCAATTTAGTAGTTGTAGAAAACTGCGAAGCTTCTAACTCAGCGCTACGTGCTTCTAAGGTATCCACTCGACCGCGTAAAGTTGCTAATTCCTTACTAAAACTTGACTCTAACCTCTGTAAAGTTAATAAATCTTCCTTGGTTACAGAATCCGTCGTTGCTGCTGCAATCAGTTCATTAATTCGATCTAAACAAGCATTGAGTCCAGCAGCGAATTCATAACGGGTGATTGCTCGATTTCCCCGAAAAGTAGCATTAGGATATCCAGCAATACAACCATACCGTTCAACTAAAGATTGTAAGGCTTGAAATGCCCAATCAGTCGTTTGAACATCGCTCAGTTGATTGACATTCGTTATCTGACTCATTTCTGTTTCTGCTTTAACCAGAGATGTTGTTAACAGAAAACAAATAGGGGCAAGAAAGAAGATGATTTTATTATTTTTAATCATTTTGGTTTGGGAGGGAGGAGAAGAAGATATATTTAAACGCAGAGGAGCGCTAAGGTGACGCTGAGGTACGCTGAGTTTTTTGTGAGTTAAGTCAAGTAGCTAAAATTGGGATGTTTACTGATGTAGTAAATTCACGGACAATGTTAGTGATAATTTTTAAGCCTACTCCTCCCATTAAAGTCATGATAGATTCGGGATGAAATTGAACAGCGGCTATTGGTAAGGTTTTATGTTCGATTCCCATAACTATTCCGTCATCGGATAGGGCTGTAATTTTTAATTCTTGGGGTAAATTATTTTCTATTGCGTACAAGGAATGATATCTACCAACTTCAAAGGATGATGGTAAGTCTTTGAAAGCAACAGAATTTTTATCTACTACATTTATTAAAGATGTTTTACCGTGTTGGGGATAATCTAAAATTCCAAGTTTCCCTCCATGTGCTTCAACTATTCCCTGTAATCCCAAACATACACCGAATAAGGGTATTTGACGTTTTTTGCAAGCGGCGATCGCACTTTCTAATTTAAAGTCACTAGGTTTTCCTGGTCCGGGTGATAATACTACTAAGTCGGGTTTTTGTTGGTCAAATACTGATTCGGGAAAACCATGTCGTAGTGTTGTGACTGTGGCTCCTGTTTGACGAATGTAGTTAGCAAGGGTATGAACGAATGAATCTTCGTAGTCGATTAATAAAACTTTTTTCCCTGCTGCTGGTAATTGTTCTTTAATACCCACTTGAGAAACTGTTAATAAATCAACTTTTTGGCTGCTTGCTCGATTCAAAGTTTGAAATAAAGCAGTTGCTTTGGTGATAGTTTCTTGTGCTTCGGCTTCGGGGTGGGAATCATAAAGAACTGTTGCACCAACTCTTATTTGAGCGATGGAATCTTTGAGTCTGATAGTCCGTAAAATCAAACCTGTATTCAAATTACCTTTAAAATTAAAACCTCCTACCGCACCACCATACCAACGTCTAGCACTGTGTTCATTTTGTTCGAGAAACTGCATTGCAGCCCGTTTTGGCGCTCCGGTAACGGTAACAGCCCATAAATGAGTCAAAAATGCATCCAAAGCATCGTAAGTAGGTTTGAGTGTTCCTTCTACATGGTCTACTGTATGAATCAAATGGCTGTATAATTCAATTTGACGACGACCGATAACTCTTACGGAACCAGGTTCACAAATTCGTGATTTATCATTACGGTCTACATCGGTACACATGGTCAATTCAGATTCATCTTTACGAGAATTAAGCAATTTCTGAATTTGTACTGCATCATCAATGGCAGTTTCTCCCCGACGTATTGTACCGCTGATGGGACAAGTTTCTACCCGTTTACCTTCAACTCGGACAAACATTTCTGGAGATGCACCAATTAAGTATTCCCCACCCAAATTAAAGATAAATCCATAGGGGCTGGGATTAATTTTCTCAGAGTGCGGAATAATTGAGTTGGGGATTTTTCGCAGGTTTCAGAAAAGCATTGAGAAGGAACTACTTCAAATAAATCACCCCGGCGGAAGTAATCTAGAGCTTTAGTAACTTTTTGTTCGTATTCACCAGGTGCATGATCAGAACCTTGAGTTACATTCAGACGTTTACCCCGGCAATCCATTACTTCACCTTTACGCGGTAAATCTCTTGTACTACCATTTGCAGTCACAAAATCGTATTGTAAACGGAATGCTTGTTGTAAATGGTAATCAACAACTAATAATTCATCCGGTAAATATAATATTAAATCCTTTTGGTCTGATTCCCGTTCTAACAATTTGGGCATTTGTTCAAATTGGAAAACCAAATCGTAACCCAAAGCCCCATAAAGCCCTAAATTTTCATCTTCATCACTGAAAAATGCTGATATTATTTCTCGAATCACACTGAATACAGATGGTTGTCGGCTGCGCTCTTCCTCGGAGAATAAACGATTGCTCAGTTTTATCGAACCTGAAATACAGTTATCCTCTCGATTTATATTTTCAATATATGGTTTATTTAAAAATAAATCTTCTAAATAACCGAGTAAAACCAAACCTCGTTCATTGTGAGCCGTAATTGTAAAATTGCGATCGCGAGTAGATATCTCCAAAGGAGGATTGACAAAACCGATAGCCCATCTTTTATATCTTCCGGGATATTCATAACTACTAGCGAGTAAACCACCCCGTTGAGAATCGAGACGCATCAAAACTTCCTCAATTGCGGAATCGATAGAAGTATTAGTAACCGAACGAGAGATAAATATACCGCCTTGAGTTGTGTAAGAATTAGTGTCAAATTGCATTTTAATATTCTCTAGTTTTCTTGAAATTTGTATAGGGGTGAATAAACTTGGTTTATGCAATTAAAGTTCAACACTCCGCGTAACTTTGCGTTTACCTCCGCGTGACTTTGCGTTAAAAATTATTACATAAAAATAAAAAAACCCAGCTTCTTCAAGAAACCAGGTTGATATTTTTTTGCATCGCTACATCGTCAAACATTGATGCTCAATCTATCTTTATCTTGATTAACAAAATTTGAAGTCGTAAAATCAAAATTATCATCGCGTCCAAAGTATTGAGAAAGAGATTTAATTTCTTGCATCAATTCGATAAAAGCTTTGGGAGTAAGAGACTGAGGGCCATCAGAAAGAGCCTTTGCGGGATTAGGGTGAACCTCAATCATTAAAGAATCAGTACCAACAGCAATAGCAGCCTTAGCCATAGTCGGAACATATTTTGAGTAACCAGTACCGTGAGAGGGGTCAATCATAATCGGTAAATGAGTCAGAGTCCGCAATACAGGTACAATCGATAAATCCAAAATATTTCGAGTGTATTTATTGTCAAAACTGCGAATTCCTCGCTCACACAAAATTACATTCTTATT
>JAAUSO010000350.1 GCA_012033205.1 Richelia sp. SL_2_1
ACTTAGCAGTCCCAAACTAGGAGGACAATCTATCAAGATGAAGTCGTATTCTTCTTGAATTGGCTCAATGGCGTATTTGAGGCGGAAGTCGCGCAAGTCGGCATTGACTAATTGCATTTCTGCCGTACTCAGGGTGGTGTTAGTGGGTGCCAAGTCCATGCCGTGAATCCCCGACGTTATTGGCAGGGGTTGTTCTTCTACTATGGCATCATATATACTTTTCTCCAATTCTCTGGGAACTAAGCCCATGAAGATTGTTAAGGAGCCTTGCGGGTCCATGTCTATGAGCAGGACGTTGTGTTTGCGGAGTGCTAGGTGGTAGCCCAGGTTTTGGGTTAGAGTGGTTTTGGCAACTCCTCCCGCCTGGTTAAAGATAGCGATGATACGGGTTTTGCTCACGGTTGTTGATGCTCGAATTTTTGCGGTGTAGGGATAATTATAATGAATGCGGATAACGTTATTCGCTATGAGCGAAAATGAATTTAATGAGGCTCTATATACAAGTAATTGTAGCTGCGATCGCAAACAATAAGATCGGCGCTGAGTGCAAAGTACACGCTGCCCTTTCGCCGGGGAAGCAAGCTCTCTTTAGGGATTTTTGTAGCAATATCTATATTTACCAGATTGATAAAGTAACAGTTTAAACTTAAAGTCTACTAAAAGCAGCTTTGTTTGAACTGTTTAGAAGAATAGAAAAAAGCGATCGCACTTGCTGGGAGAGATACGATCGCATGATGGAAATTAAGCTTAGTTAGAGAGAAGTAGTTGGCAGAAAGTGCGAGGCAGTTAATGTTAGCAAAGTTAGAAAAAGGCGTTCACCTTTCTGCTCTCTACAATTAGTAAGAATAGAGCAAATAAGCAAAACCATCTTTCAGTAAAATGGAAAATTTTGCTCCTGCTGCTGCTTTTTTAGCAATAGCAACAGCAGCAGCAGCAGCAGCAGCACCCCCTAATCCTACTACTACGATACCAATGGCTGCGATCAGTGTTATGGGGTAAGGTGTACCTAAATAAACTACACCATTAACAAAATCTTTCACTAGTTCATAAGCATATTTTTCCCATATTATGCCGTACTTCATTTTTGCTTCGTAAGAAAACTCATATTTTGTTGTTACTCCATTAGAAGATTCTTGACCAACATAACTTGCTAGAAAAGTAAAGTCTCCTGAAAATCCATTCCCCCCTGGGCTAGGCACTACGCTTGTTTTAACTCCACCTGAATTATTTCCCACTTTAAACACAAGCTTTCCATCTGATAATTCAAAGTTAGGGCTTAAAAGAATATCGAGGTATCTCTTAATTGTAATTTTTCCAGTGGATAGTTCCAAAGATGACTCAGTAACTGAAATTTTATTTTCATCACCACTAATTGAACCAGTTACTTCAAATTTATCATCTACTATTGTTATTATGTAGTTGCCAAGAACAAAATTTTCTCCCTCTGCTAATGATTCTGCGGGATACCGGAAAGACACTTGAAGATTATCGGAATTAATATTATTAATCTCGTCTGCGATACTAGAATTACCGCCACCAGAAGTCCCAGAACTACCACCAGAAGTTCCAGAAGTATTACCACTAGAACTTCCAGAACTCTTACTCAAAGCACTCAAAGCGTCTACCCTAGTTTTCCCATCAGGTAAAGTCACATGAACATGAGTATGCCGACCTGTAGAATTACCAGTACTGCCTTCATTACCAATATAATCTCCAGCTTTAATTTGTTGTCCAACCCTTAAAGCGGGATTGAAACTAGCAAAATGGACATAGTAGAAATATCTCTGTAGCTCTGGATTCCAAATTTGGACATAGTTTCCACCATTTTTATCCTTGCCAACATATTTAACAACTCCACCTGTCAAAGCGTAAACTTTGTGAGGAGCGGAACCTTGATGAACAGAATCAATCGCGTTATGACTGGGTTTAGGATATTGACTAATTACACCGCGACTACCACCATACAAACGTTTTAAGTAATCAGCATAACTAGTAATTGGTTGATTATTATTACCACCTGAACTACCGCTACCAGGAGTTTCATTTCCAGGTAATCCCTCTGGATATCCGTAAATGTAGGCACTGGGAACCCAGTAATTTGTCCCCTTAACCCTAAACCAACGATTATCAGGAGTTCCTACCTTATAGTCTTTAACTGTATCTCCATAAGTCCAAGCATCAAAGTCAAGCCATTTACCATAGGGTTCAGCCTTACCACTCTTATCATTGAGACGAGGACTGTTACGTAGAGCCACACCAATTCCTGGCATTACCCAACCCCTAAAATTCTTTAGCTTGATATTATTAACTGGTTGAGGATTAGGCGCAGGTTGAGATGGTACACCACTGCCATTACGATAAGCCGTCGCTCTGCTGCCATTCCAAATGATGTAGCTGTTAGCAAAATACTGAATGATAACCCCATTTCCTTGTCCAATTTCCGCACTCTTGGGCGCACCTAGCCAACCATTTAACCCACCTGTATTTAAGTAAGTCTGACGAATACCCCCGTAAATGGGGAACGTTCCATACTGACTACTAACAATCGAACCACGTTCAAACAGCTGATAGCTTACACCATTGGAATAATTAATTACTCCTGAAATGGGGTTGCCAATTGTGCCTCGATAGTTGATGTAAACGGGATAAAAATTACCATCAACTCTGTAACCATTAACCGTGGTAGAAGTTGGTTGTGGTGGAGATGGCTGATTATTCATCTCTGTGCGAGTCGCACCATCACCGTAAACTATCCGACCATTTTCAAAGTTTTGGACAATTACCCCATTGCCAATACCAATTTCCCCACTAGTAGGAAAGCCCAACCTACCTTTTTCACCATTTTCATTATTGAGATAGTGACTACCAATCCCGCCAAATAATGGAAAAATCCCCTGGGATGATTTAATAATTGCACCACCTTGGAAATTTTGGCGTTGACCGCCCGAAGTAAAGTAGCGGTCAGATGTGGGATATTTCAAGATATTACCAGCACCACCTGTGTCTAAGAATTTGTTCCAGAAGTCACCGCCAACCCAGTAAGAGTTATCATTGGCATTGGACTTCATAATGCCACCTTTATAATCAGACCCACCTGAAAAGTCTTGGATATAACCATTTTCCCAAGGATGCACATTATTAATGGGTGAGCCTAGTACTGAGGAGCCACCATTGCGATTAAAAGTATTGATGTAGGTTTGATGTGTTGAAGCGCCATCGTAACCAAGCGTATTGTTGAGATTGACAGTAGGAGGTGCAACTTGTTTCGGAACATAGATTGTTTGCCCCGCATAAATTAAACTGGGATTAGCAATACCATTTTTCTGGGCTATGAAATTGTAATACGGCGCAGTGCCATTGCCCATTGTCCTTCTGGCAATTTCACTCAACGTATCGCCAGAGCGAATTTGTAAGCCTCCCAATCGTAATATTTACCGTTAAACTCAACAGCAACCGCCCGTTCACCAGGTGTAACTTGACCTTCACCACCCCAAG
>JAAUSO010000351.1 GCA_012033205.1 Richelia sp. SL_2_1
TATCGACCCCTAGCACTGTTAATCCTGTGGATTAAATCGTTTAGAGGTCAATTCGTCATCACCCAAAAATTCATCTCCGGAGCCTCCTTACAGGTAGGTGAGAGGCAACATGTTTGTTTAAGCTAAAAGCTAATTAATCCTAAAAACAATATCCGAATTTACTAAGTGATTTTATCGCAGAGCCAATACTGATTCACAGGTATTAAATAAAACATGGTATCTCTGATAGATAAATTTCATCAAAAATACAAAAGAATCATCAAACTAGATTTTTTGTAATTAATCTTCATAAAACTTATGTATATATTACCAAGTTAAGATGATGATTGGAATGTCAGAACAGACTTGTAGAAACTGCTTAAGAAATTTTAATAGAAATTATCATCAATTAGCTTTAATGTTACCTTTTAGTAGTTGTTTGTATTTATGAAGGGGTGTGGATGAAAGAAAGAAATATAGATGCGGTTTCCTGGAATTCTTGTAAGTAAGTTAGGATAGCGGAGATTATCTGATACATAAGATTCGAGCCTAGAAACTGGCTTCTCAGGGCTTTCATCCACTTGAAACTTCATAGTTTGAACCTTACCTTTAGTTAACCTTTTATTGTTGAGAAATTTAGCATGAGCAGCAATTTAGCAACCAAATTACGTGTAGGCACCAAAAAAGCTCACACAATGGCAGAAAACGTTGGTTTTGTTAAGTGCTTTTTAAAAGGAGTCGTTGAAAAAAATTCTTATCGGAAGTTAGTTGGTAACTTCTACTTTGCTTACACCGCAATGGAAGAAGAATTAGAAAAGCACGCCAACCATCCAGTTGTTTCCAAAATAGATTTTAAAGAACTTTACAGAAAGCATAGCTTAGAACAAGACCTCAGTTATTATTACGGTGCAAACTGGCGCGAACAAATCAAGTTATCACCAGCCGGTGAAGCATACGTACAGCGTATCCGCGAAGTAGGGGAAAAAGAACCGGAATTATTAGTAGCACATTCCTATACTCGTTATTTAGGTGATTTATCCGGTGGACAAATCCTGAAAAACATTGCTCAAACAGCAATGAATCTCACCGACGGAGAAGGTACTGCTTTCTACGAGTTTGATCAAATTGACGACGAAAAAGCATTTAAAGCAAAATACCGTCAAGCTTTGGATGAAATGCCTATAGATGATGCTACCGCAGATCGTATCGTTGATGAAGCAAATGCGGCTTTTGCAATGAATATGAAAATGTTCCAAGAGTTGGAAGGTAATTTAATCAAAGCCATTGGACAAATGTTGTTTAATAGTCTTACTCGTCGTCGTAATCGCGGTAATACTGAAACCGGATTAGCGACTGCTGATTAAGATTTGTGAATTTTCAATAATTAATTTGTAGGGGCGATGTCCTGATGATTGCTTATGGTATGCATTGGTAATTATCAGGATGTTGCTCCTAATGCAGGTTTTTGAACAGTTGGTATTGGAATATTTAAACGCAGAGGAGCGCTAAGTTAAATCAATAATTTATAAATTACAAATTAACTAAATCCCAAATATTATCATCTAATTGCTGTAGAGATTCTAAGACTACATCGGCGATCGCAAATTTTGGGTTATGATGCTCTGACATTTCTGGGATAGCAATACATTTCATTTGGGCAGCTTTGGCGGCTAACACTCCATTGAGGGAGTCTTCTAAAGCTAAACAATTTTGCGGAGATACTCCTAATTTTTCGGCGGTAGTAAGATAAACACCGGGATGAGGTTTTCCCAAAAGTTCGGATTCAGCAGAATAAATTATTTCAAAGTTATCAGCGATATTTAATTTTTCTAAAGCAGCATTGATAATTTTAGATGAAGAAGAAGAAGCTAAGGCTATTTTCACATCTTTTGTTTTGACATAGTTAATTGCATCTTCAACACCAGCTAAAGCCTTACCTTCAGTACAAATCAACTCAATTAATTTATTAACTATTGCTTCTTCAACTTGTAACTTAGATAAATTATTCCAGGGATATTTTTTGTACCAATATTCCACAACTTCATCAATTCTAAGTCCTTTGGTTTGTACACACATAGAAGGAATGAGAATTATCTCTACCTGTTTAAATATAGCAATTTCTGCTTGTTGCCATAATGGTTCCGAATCAATCAACAAACCATCCATATCGAAAATTACTGCTTCAATCATAAAAATGGGGAATTGGGAATAGGTAATGGGTAATTGGGAGAAATATTTATAATCCAAAATCTGTCTTGAAAAGTTTACCGGGGGGAACTTCCGCACCGCAACTTTCCGCAAAATCTAAAATTGATTGTCCTTTTCATCGTAAAATAATCAAGTATATTTTGAATCAAAACATTAAAAACAGGGACACGCAAAGCTTTTTACACCCATGGCGACAAAAATTCCCGTTACCGTTATTACAGGCTTTTTAGGAAGTGGTAAAACTACTTTAATTCGTAATCTACTACAAAACAATCAAGGCAGACGCATCGCTGTTATAGTCAATGAATTTGGTGAACTTGGTATTGATGGGGAATTATTACAATCGTGTCAAGTTTGCCCGGAAGAAGACGGTAACAATAGCAACAATAATATTTATGAGTTAACCAATGGTTGTCTTTGCTGTACTGTTCAAGAAGAATTTTTACCGACGATGCAGCAGTTAATTAAACGACGAGACAGCATCGACTGTATTTTGATCGAAACTTCTGGTTTAGCTCTACCAAAACCGTTAGTCAAAGCTTTTCGTTGGCAGGAAATTCGCAACGCTGCTACAGTTGATTCAGTAATTACCGTAGTGGATTGCGAGGCGGTTGGTGCGGGAACTTTTGCGAGCAATTTGGCAGCGGTAGAGGCGCAACGCCAAGCAGATGAGAGTTTAGAACATGAGACACCTTTGCAAGAACTGTTTGAAGACCAGCTTGCTTGTGCAGATTTAGTGGTATTAAATAAAACTGATTTGGTGAATGAACAAACCTTAGCTAAAGTGAAAAATTTAGTTAAGCAAGAATTACCTCGGATTGTAAAGATAATTGAAACCGATCGCGGTGAAATCGATCCGTCTATATTACTCGGTTTGCAAGCCGCAGTTGAAGATAATTTAGACCAACGTCCTTCCCATCACGACAGCGAGGAAGAACACGAACACGATGATGATATTACTTCTCATCATATAGTTTTAAACCGTAGTTTTGACCCCGAAAAGTTAAAGCAGCAATTACAAACTTTGGTACAACAGCAAGAAATTTTCCGCGTCAAAGGTTTTGTTGCAGTACCGGATAAATCGATGCGTTTGGTAATGCAAGGTGTGGGAAGTCGATTCGAGCAATTTTACGATAGAGCTTGGAAAACCGAGGAAACAAGACAAACTCGTTTGGTTTTTATCGGTCGAGATTTGAAATCTTCTGATATCGAATCGCAATTGGTAGCTTAAATTAATCAATTATCAGTTGTCACTTTTGGAAAGACGTTGCAGTGCAACGTCTCTACAGGATTTATTTATATTTAAA
>JAAUSO010000115.1 GCA_012033205.1 Richelia sp. SL_2_1
TTACCTTTCCTTTTACCTTTTACCTTTTACCGTTTTACCTTTTACCTTTTACCTTTTACCTTTTACCTTTTTACCTTTTACCTTTTACCTTTTACCTTTTACCTTTTACTTGCTACTGCCTAATCCCTACCCATATAAGTATTGTGTTAATTTGCCAAGAAACCAATTGCTCAAATCCTTTTAATGTAGAAGGAAATAAACATTGTATCAGTTGCGGAAGTAGCAATTTTGGTAAATTTTTGAGAAACCGTTATCGGGTATTAAAGGTATTAGGAGAAGGTGGTTTTAGTAAAACTTATGCTGCGGTTGATGTTGATAGATTGGATGCTCCTTGTGTAATTAAACAGTTTTTCCCTCAAGTACAGGGAAGTGCAGCAAGAGCTAAAGCAGCTAAATTATTCCGAGAAGAAGCATTTCGTTTATACGATTTGGGAGAAAATCATTGGCAAATACCAAGATTATTAGCTTTCTTTGAACAAGGTTCAAGTTTATATTTAGTGCAAGAATTTATTGAAGGGCAAACTCTTTTAGAAGAAGTTTATTCTCATACCTTTGATGAATTAGCAATTAGAGGAATTTTAACGGATTTATTACCAGTTTTAGACTTTATTCATTCTCATAATGTCATTCATCGCGATATTAAACCAGAAAATATTATTCGTCGCCAATTGATCACAAACTTGTATTAATTGACTTTGGTGGAGCAAAACAAGTAACCCAAACTAGTTTAGCCAGACAAGCCACTGTACTTTATACGATTGGTTACGCACCAGCCGAACAAATGGCGGGTTTTGTGTTTCCTGCAAGTGATTTATATGCTTTGGGTATTACTTGTGTGCGGCTGTTAACTCAATGTTTACCTATGCAAGATGATAGCGGACAATTTCATGACCGTCTTTATGATGCCATGAATGGTGAATGGTTGTGGCGTAATATTTTGCAAGCAAAAGGTATTACAATTAGCGAAGAATTAGGAAGAATTTTAGATAAATTACTACAACATTTAGTCAAAAATAGATATCAATCGGCATTAGAAGTACTCGAAGATTTGAATTCTTTGCCATCGGAGCAAGTACCCGTAATTTCAACAATTCCCCTACCTGTTTCACCAACACAACCAATATTACCGGCTTTACAAACCTTTGAATTTAATGTAGTCAGAGTAGACACAGCAGGTAAAGAAATTAAACGTTGGTGTAGTAAAGCTAACTTTTTTATCGAAAATTTGAGCAGCGAAGTAACTTTGGAAATGGTATCAATTCCCGGTGGTAGCTTTATCATGGGTTCACCAAGAAATGAAGGGAATATAGACGAATTTCCCCAACATATTGTGACTTTAAAACCTTTTTTATGGGTAAATATCCAGTTACTCAAGCTCAATGGAAAGCCGTTGCATCATTACCACAAGTCAATCGTTGTTTAAATCCCAACCCATCAAAATTTAAAGGTGCAAATTTACCTGTTGAAAATGTATCTTGGTACGAAGTGCAGGAATTTTGTGCCAGATTGCGAGAACAAACTGGACGAGAATATCGTTTACCCAGTGAAGCAGAATGGGAGTATGCTTGTCGAGCTGCAACTAGTACACCGTTTCATTTTGGTAAAAGTCTTAACGCTCAATTGGTAAACTGCAATATTGACAACTACCATCCCATAGAAGCAATCGCAAAACATTACAAACAAACAACACCCGTAGGCAGTTTTGGTGTAGCTAACGATTTTGGATTATACGATATGCACGGGCAAGTGTGGGAATGGTGTGCTGACTCCTGGCATAAAAATTATCATGATGCACCCACAGACGGAATAGCATGGGAATTTGGGGGAGATGTACATCGTCGAGTACTTCGCGGAGGTTCATGGAGTTTCAGCCCAGAAAGTTGTCGTAGCGCTAGTCGTAGCTGGAATGAGCCTGAAGGAGGTTTAAGAATATGTGGTTTTCGATTAGCGCTCAACAACTAACTCCCCATCTCTCCCTCACATTGATGATTATTTGATAAATTTCATAAATATCTAATTCAATTTATAATTAATTGATCTAAATTTGGGAAACCTATAATTAAAAGCTTTAATATACCTATTTATGAATGACTATCCGGAAAATAAATTTCAGAAATTTTTTGCTGTTTCCGATAGCAGTGTATTCCAAGCTATCTCTTGGTTTCGTTATCTGAATATTGGACAAAAAATCGGCTTTGGTTACGCGATTGCAATTGGTGTTGGTGTAGTAGGTTCATTTTGCGGAACCCTTATTGGTGATTATTATCAATTAACATCTGTGGAAAAAGAACGATATGTAGATGAAGAAGTCGAATTATTCAATGAATTAAAATCTGGATTTTTACAAGCTCGAATCCATCAACAGCATTTGACTTCATTGTTGGAAAACCCCAAAGAACTACAAAAAGAATACGCTGGTTTTCTCAATCACAAGTCGGATGCTACAGAAAGCTGGGAGGAACTTGAGTCTTTTAATCGGGAAAATCTTACACAATATCCACAACATTCCCAGAAAATATCTCAATTACTGAAAACCTATGAAGGTGTACCAGAATTATACTTTCAAGAAGTTGAAAGATTGATCCAACAGATAGATGTACCGAATCTGAAATCACCAGAACAAATCCAAGCAGCGGAAAAATTACTATTGAATTTTAGTAACAGTTCTTTAGCTCGAAAATTTGATACTATTTCGGATAAATTAAATGAATTAGCTGAAGCTGCTGAAGCAGGAGACGCAGAAGCTGATCAAGGTTTAGTACAAGCGCTGAGAACCCGCCGTTTGATCGTTTTCCTCACGGATTTTATCTCTGTTACACTGGCAATCATCTTAGCATATTACACGACTAAAACCATCACTAAACCGATTAAAAATTTAACAGAAACTGCCGAAGAAATCACTAAAAAATCAAATTTTGATTTACAAATACCTGTGACGACAAATGATGAAGTTGCTGTATTAACAAACTCTCTTAATCAATTAATTGTACGAGTTAAGTATTTATTAAAAGAGCAAAGGGACGCGAGAGAAAAATTAGAATTCTATAATCAGAGTTTAGAGACAACAGTTAAAGAACGAACTCAAAACTTAGAAGATACTCTCAAAGAATTGCAATATACTCAAACCCAACTGATACAAAAAGAAAAAATGTCCAGTTTAGGACAATTAGTAGCGGGTATCGCTCACGAAATCAATAATCCAGTTAACTTTATTCACGGCAATCTTGAATATACTAAAGATTATCTTGAAGATTTATTACATCTGGTAGAACTTTATCAATCAGAATATCCAAATCCCACAGAAGTCATCCAAGAGGAAATTGAAAACGTCGAATTAGAATTCTTACAAGAAGACTTACCAAATATTCTCTCCTCAATGCAAACAGGTTCCGAACGCATTCGAGAAATTGTACTCTCACTGCGGACTTTTTCCCGTTTGGATGAAGCGGATTACAAGAAAGTTGATATTCACGAAAGTATGGAAAGTACTTTAATGATTCTTAAAAGTCGTCTGAAAGAAACACCAAAACGTTGCGAAATTGAAGTGATTAAAAATTACGGTAAATTACCGTTAGTAGAATGCTATGCAGGGCAACTCAATCAAGTATTTCTGAATTTACTTGTTAACGCTATTGATGTATTGGAAGAAAAGTTATATATCAATAGAAATAACCCATTTGTAACTCCCCAAATTACTATTTCGACAAAACTTTTAAATTCCCAGCGCATAGCAATTCATATTGTCGATAACGGTTTGGGTATGACAGAAGAAGTACGCGAAAAAATGTTTAACCCCTTTTATACAACAAAACCAGTCGGTAAAGGGACTGGTTTAGGGTTATCAATTAGTTATCAAGTTATAGTTGATAGACACCACGGAGAGTTGAACTGTTTATCGGAACTTGGTAAAGGTACGGAATTTATTATTGAGATTCCGGTTAAGCAAGGGGGAGATTGAGGGGATAGGGAGACAAGGGGACAAGGGGAGGAGGGGACAATTAACTGCTCACTCCGGTAGAGACGTAGCATTGCTACGTCTCTACAACTCCTAACTCCTAACTCCTCACTCCTAACTTTTAACTGTCAACTAACCCCTAAACTAATTTCAAATCAGCATACTCTGCTAGTAAATCATCACTAGTCAAAGTATCACCAGTAGCTTGGGGAGTCCATAAAATCTCGAAAGCTAACAGTTTATCACTGGGAATGCTACCAAATTGACGTAGTGCTTGACGTAAATCGTCGGCACTGTTGATGTTGGGAACTTCGGTTTTACCTAAAGTTGCTGCAAGTAAGGTAACAATTATATATTCTCCAGGTCCTTGGGTAATTAAATCGGTGGGATTATCTAATTCGCCGGTAGATGGTAAAGCTTTGTTTGGTGCAGCTGCTTTTAATTGATTGTTAACATTAGACAATGTTTCTTCAGTGAATTTACTGCGCTCGGCTAATGCTAAACGGTTAAATTCTGCTTCTGCGGAATTCAAACGGGCTTGATTTGTATTACCACCTGCGTAAACCCAATATTCTGGATGACGCAATAAAGCAAGGCTGGCTTCTTGTAAAATTTGCGCTCTAGCTTCTGGAGACTCGGTATCGGCAGTTTCGGCTAGATGATTTAGTTCGGTTTGCAATTCGCGGGCTTGAGCTAGTAAACCTACTTGTAAACGGGTTACGGAAATTGTCGGGTTGCTGCTGTAACCTACTTCTCCCTCTCCACCGCTCGCAACTCGACGGAAGGTTTGTACTGCAAAGTTAGCTAAAGCAAAGAAAATCAATATTCCAAATAAACCCCCAAATCCTCCACCTATACCCCAAAAAGGAAATAGGAAAGGAAAACCAAATCCACCACCGGGATAACCACGATATCCACCTCCGGGAGGAGCGTAGGTACGAGGAGATGATGAAGGTACTCTGAAAGAACCGCCACCAATTCTACCACCGCTGCGAGCAGCTAGCGCTTCTGATGTTTGGCTAAATACCAGCGTAAACACAAGCAAGGCTACTAAAAAAGATTTAAACAGCGGTTTGATGACACTTTGTATTTTTTTACGCATGATATGGCTTTGTTGAAAACGAGATTATTTACGTTTGATGCCAATGTTTACAAAATATATTGTTTAAGTATTTTTAGGTTACATCAATATATCTGATTGGCACTTTTACTATTATTTTTAGGTTACATTTTAAATTTATCGTTTCTCACTATGGTTTAACAGTAATCTTTGGAGGGAAATCCACTGTTGATAACCGTACCTTACGAAGAATTAAGAATAAAGTCTGACAGATATTTTACTTAAAAACCCGACGAATCACCAGATACCGAAACTCGGACATTACCAACCAATCATTTATGACAATTAATACGGTAAATTCATCGTATAAAAAATGGCTAACCTCCTGGTTTCATTTGTTCTCTATAAACTGAAAATTTTAGTATTGTTTTATACTATTTTTTGGCGATCGCAAATAATAAATAATAACTTGTAATAGTATTATAGGTCACATAAAGTTAGATATAATTTTATACGAATACACGATAGCTGAGTATTTCTAATTAAAGATTTGATAAAGTCAAGTCAATTCAGTGTTCATTACGTTAAGTTAAGGTTTATATTAAAGTTCTGTAAAGAACACTTGTTATACTAGTGTAAATGATGATTTTTGTGGTGCGTCAAGCGGCTAATACAGTTAAGATCGATTTTTCTATGAGTTATTACTTATGGGGACTTGTTTTGAGAAAACGTCAAGCAAGTATATGGTTCAAGTAAATTCAAGGAGTTAAGCTTGACAAATTGTTTAACGGTTGAATAATAGAAAATGCTTAAAACAGCTTGACAAGTTTGGAAGAGGTAGGTTTATCTGAAATTTTTTGGATTATTCTTACTTGTGAATGCAACGTCAACAGGAAGAGAGCAAAGAAACCCGGTTTAGATGTAAAATCTTTGTTTTTATGACCAGATATTGAGGAATAAATCAGGTTTCTGGCTTCACAAAATTATCTGCCAATTTTGCTCAAAAATCAGTTTTAAGTGTGTTTCTCTGTCAAGGATCTGAGGGGTTAAAAAATCTATGAAATTACTATTGGTATGTACTTCTGGGGGTCATTTTTCCACCATGAGGAGACTAGAATCTTTCTGGTGTAATCATGAACGAGTATGGGTGACTGACTGGAAGAAAGATACAAAATTACTAGAAAATGGGGAAAAAGTTCATTGGTTGCCTTATCAGGCTCCTAGAGATGTATTGGCATTTTGGCAGAACATTCCTCGGGTATTTAAGATAGTCTATTCGGAACAACCTGACATAGTAGTTTCAACGGGAGCTAGTATTGCCGTTGGATTTGCGATTGCAGCGAAGTTGTTTGGTAAACGATTTGTGTATGTCGAGAGTATCTCTCGCTCGGAAGAACTGAGTTTATCTGGAAAATTGGTTTATAAATTTAGTGATGAATTTTATGTACAGTGGCCAAATTTATGCCGCAAGTACCCCAAAGCAATTTTTAAAGGATACGCTTAGAGGCTCTTTCTAAGGTATAAAAGTCACTCTCATTTAAAACTAATGATTACTGTTACATTAGGAACCATACCCTTTTCTTTTGATCGGGTTATTGATTGGTTGGACAGTCTTTTAGAAAGTGGTGTAATTTCTGAAAGTGTGTTTGTGCAGCACGGAACAACCGATGTATCTGCCCTAGCAAAATACATTCAAGTGAAAACTATACCAATAGTTGAGACTAATTTGTTGATGAAAACAATAGAAGAATCTCGGCTAATTATATCCCATGCAGGTCAAGGTTTAACGCGGGGATTAGCGGCTCAAGGAGCAAGTTTTATTTTGGTACCGCGTTTAGCTCGTTACAAAGAGCATATCGACGATCATCAGCTATGGTTTGCTCAAGGTGTTGAGAAACTAGGAATACCTTATTGCACGACTCTGAATAATTTAGAGCAAGCAATAAAATGTCCACCACCTAGTTTTAAAGGACAGATATTTGACCAGCCAAAATTAGCTGAGCATTTAATGCAGATATATCCGGTAAGGTCTTAAAAATGGCAACTCAAAAACCAGATTTAAATGTTTGGAGGATACTGTTCCGATGAATAGAATTGCCAAAATAGTAATCCGACATTGGAAACTGCTTGTGGCTTGGAATGTTTTGGTGTTGGGTATAACTGCATTTAACATCAAGACAACACCTCGGATTTGGAATAGCCAAGCACAGTTAATATTACCCAACGTAACTAATAATAGTGATGCAGATTTGGGTAAATTAGGTAGTGTTCGAGATGAAGGGGTAGTCTTTTCTCAACAGCTTAACCCGTTGAATATTCTATCTTCGATCGCGATCAGCGACCATGTAATCAAAGAAGTATGGGAAAAAGATCCTGAAAAAGATCAGTTTTCTCGGTTAAGTAATTTCAAGAAACTTTTTAAGGTTTCTCCCGAAAAAGAATCGACGGTGATATCTCTTAACGTTGAGAGTTCTAGTCCGGAATTAGCCGCACAGCGAGCAACTGCATTAATTACAGCCTTTCGTAATCGCTTACAAGAGTTAAGGCTTGATGAAGCACAACAGCGATCGCAATTCATGCAAAATGAAGTCAAACAAGCTTTACAGAAGTTGCTTGTAGCACAAAAAGCTCTCAGTGAATTCCGCGAGAGTTCCAATTTGGTTAACTCAGATGAGCAAACCAAAGAGATTATTGCAGCGATGAATACTTTGAGTACAGAACAAGCTCAAGCAATAGCTGAAGCCCAAGCAGCCCAAGCGAGAGTGAGGATGCTATCGTCTCGTGTAGCTTTGAGTCCGGCGGCGGCGGTAAGTTCTGTAAGACTCAAAGAATTAAAGGAATATCAGTTAATTAGGGATAAATTAAGTGAAGTTGAAGTTGCTCTGGTGGAAGCTAGAGGTAAGTTAACCAGCAACCATCCCCAAGTCCAAGATTTACAATATCAGCAAAATGTGTTAAGTAACCGATTGCAACAATATGTTAGCGATTCTACAGGTAATGTGGCTGGGGTTGATAATGCAATCGGCGAAAATACGGCGGGTTTAGCCGAACAGATGATTTTAGCAGAAAGTCAGGCTATGGGAATGCAGGAAAAAGCCCAACAACTGCAACCGGCTATTGATAAATTGGCTGCGAAGTTAAATTCTTTACCACAAAAGCAGGGGAAACTACTTGAACTGCAACGACAATATGATATTGCCGAAGGGGTTTACAACGGAGTAGTAGCCCAAGCAGAACAAGCAAAGCTCGGTGCTTTCAGCGCTTATCCCAGTGTTCAAGTACTAGATCAACCAGCTATAGATACCAAAGCAACAGGACCGAAATTAAGATTAATGATACTTGGAGCATTACTAGCTTCTGGTTTCGGTAGTGCTGCAATCGCGTTATTTTGGGAAAATCGCAACCCCTTACTTAGTCCGAAAGATATTCAACAAACCAATATTCCGGTATTGGCGAGTGTTCCTTATATCAAAAATATTGGTGGGAAATTAGAGCAAATCGGGGGAGAAATCGAGTTTCAACGATTAGCTTCTGCGGTTAGTTTAATGCAATTAGATTCGGGACGATTAATGATTGCTAGTGCGACTACCGGGGAAGGTAAAACTACAACTATTTTAGGGTTAGGGAATGCGTTGATCAGTTTGGGTTTTAAAGTATTAGTTGTAGACGGAGATTTTCGCAAAGCAGAACTTTCAGAATCTTTAGGTTATCAGCCACAAAAAAATTGGGATTCGCGATTTACACAAAATGAAATTCGTCCCAATCTGGATTTATTATCGGTGAGTATTGCAGAAGATAAAATTTCTGAATTTGTGGCTCGTGGAGAATTTGAACAGTATTTGAACTATGTACAAGTCAATGGTAAATATGATTATGTCTTAGTAGATAGTTCTCCAGTTACTTTGACACCAGAAGCAGCATTACTCGCAAAAGTGATATCAAAAGTACTGTTTGTTGTTCGTTCCACAAGCAGCCATCGTAATTGTTTTTACGACAGTATTGAACAATTAACCAGACACAAAGCCGAAATTGCGGGATTAGTAGTTAACGGTGTAGAAACAAGAGCGCAAGGTTATATGTACGGACAAAATATTGTTCAAGTACAGTAAGTAGGTTAATTAATGAATCAGCAAACAAGGTTTAAACCTGCTGCTAAAAAGACCACTGATTGTGATAGTTTATTCTCCGGAATTTGGATTTGTTGGAACTAACGCAATCAGAAAAATTGTTTGCGGTTATATTACCTTGATTCCGTTGTGGTGGATGTGGGGTTGGAGATTATATTTTGTTTTTTTAGTAGCGGGTATTATTATTTATGAATTGCGTAAGAAAGTTTAATTAGAGTTAATAAAATATAAATATAAATATAAATATAAATATAAATATAAATATTTTAATCTAAAAATTAGAGGTCAGAAGTGGTGTTAATTAAAACTCTAAACAAAGTCGAGAATAAAAATTTATTTTCAGGAATCTGGATTCGATGGAATAATCTTACAGTTCCAGAAAAAGTTGTTTGTGCGAATATAAGTTTAATTGCAGTTTGGTGGGGAATTGGAATTTACAGATTTATGGCTGCATTAATCTTTTTTGGGATTGCTTGGTACGAACAACGACATTATGGAAGAATACGCTTGAAAAAACCCAGCTTGAGCGTAGTTTCATTATTTATATTTGTTAGTTACAGACTTGTTGGTTCAATATTTTATAAATTAGCAACAGATAGACAACTGAATATTGCAGCAGATGTCCGTTACATTCTATTTTGGTACGGATTAATATTACTACTTTGGTATATCCAAAGTAATAATATTAGAGTACGTTTAGAAGTAGTAGCTTGGGCTTTTAGCTTACTTGTAATCCAGATGCTTTTATTGTGGGTAATTGGACAACTTATTTTAGGAGGTAGGGACTATACATATCCCCGGACAATATTTTCACTTGCGGCTGGAAATGCAGAAGGAAATTACGAACATGGTGCCGGATTATCAAATTATTTAATTCCTTATTTGCCTTATCATACAAGTATTGCAGGTCTAAAACGCTGGAGTTTCTTTTTTATTATTCCAGAGATTTTAGCTTTAGTAGTAGCTTACATTAACTTAGTTTCACTAGATATTAAAAATCGGCTTTGGTCGATATCTTTGTTGATAGGAAGTTTCTTTTTAGTACTTGTGAGTGGAACTCGTTCTGTGTGGCTATTATTACCGATAATTGTAATATTGCGCTACACATTTATTTATGGGAAAATTCGTGGTTATGCAATACCTTTAGCATTACTTGCAATTATCAGTTTTACAACACTGTCTTTTCCTAGCGTTACAGATTCTCTTTTACAGGTATACAGTTCCCAAGCAGAAACAGTAGGAGAAGTGCGTGCTGACTCTACAGAAGTTCGTAGCGAAATATATCAAAAGACTTTAGAAGCTATTCCAGATAAATTAATATTCGGTCATTGGGTTGTTGGTGAGACAGTTTTACCAGGATTTGAATTAGGACGTGTTGGTACTCACAGCTTTATTTTAGGAACTTTACTTTATCATCTCGGAATTGTCGGAACTTCGATGTTTCTCACATTTTGGATATCTTTTGCAGTATGGTTATATCAAACTCGACAGGGAAGATATCTTTCAACATTTTTGTTAATAATTTTGTATACTTTATTGTCCACTGTCATGGAATTTGGAGAGTTAATAGCCTGTATGTTAGTTTTGCTTGCTGCAATTGTTGGTTCTCCAATTAAAAATAATCAAACAT
Organism: Richelia sp. SL_2_1; assembly: GCA_012033205.1. Lineage (GTDB taxonomy): Bacteria > Cyanobacteriota > Cyanobacteriia > Cyanobacteriales > Nostocaceae > Rivularia. Next base: position 10,773 of record JAAUSO010000115.1, read on the forward strand.
ATTTTAATAAATGGAATTATCAAAAAACAAATAAAATGATTTAATATCTAACAGTAAAATATTATAAATAATAAACAATTAACTGAAATTACTGAAAAACAATGAGAAATAAAATGAATACAGATTCTACAAATCAAAATCCTTTAGTCAGCGTAATTATTGATAATTATAATTATGGTCGTTTTATTAAAAAAGCAATTGATAGCGTATTGCATCAAACTTACCGAAATTTTGAATTAATAGTTGTAGATGATGGTTCTACGGATAATTCACGAGAAATTATTGAAGGTTATCAAGATAAATTAATCGCAATATTTCAGGAAAATGGAGGACAAAATGCCGCATTCAATACAGGATTTGCTCGTTCAAAAGGTGAGATTATTTGTTTTCTAGATTCAGATGATATTTATTACAAAGATAAATTAGCAAAAGTTGTCGCAGCCTTTAATCAAAATCCTGAATGGGTACAAATATCTCACGGAAGAACTACAGTTGATGCTGAAGGGGGAATTGTTGGGCGCGATCCAATTTATTTTAATCAAGGTGATGTTAAACCCTTGCTTTTACAATGGGGAAGATATGCTTGGGCTGTAACTTCTGCATTATCATACCGACGTTCTGTCTTAGAAAAAGTTTTACCGTTTCCCAAACAACCCACTGCTGGTGATACTTATTTAACTGCAACTGTACCTTTTTATGGGCAAATAGGCAAAATTAATCAACCGTTAATGTATTATCGTAAACATGGTAATAATGTACAAGCCAATAGCAATAATTTAACTTATTTAATTAAACAGCGGGAAGACACTGCTAATTGTATTAATAATGCTGCTAGTAAAATTGGTATAAATCAACGTTTCGATCTGAAAAGAGATATAGATTATCGTAGTTTCAAAATCCTGCAATCGAATCGTGGTTCATTAACCCAAACCTTACAAATAATTTGGATGACTTTGCAAGAAGGTGTAGCTATCGGTCACAGTTTTAAAGATACATCAGAAAGACTGGTAAGAAGAAGTATATGCGCTTTATTTCCTGATGAAGGTAAAGTTTATATGACTTTAGGATTGCGTCGTTATTTGCGTTTTAAATTAACAGGTATTAAACCACAACTAATAGGTAAAAAATCAGATAATTTGCAGTTTTGAGAATAATCTAAAATCTAAAATCTAAAATCGAATGACTACCTTACTAAGTCCGAATCAAACATCTAATTCCGAAAATAACATCCGTAAAAAATTGATAATTATTCCAGCTTACTGCAACTCTTTAGGCGGTACAACAGTCAGTTTATTGATGTTAGCAATAGGTTTTTCTCGTCTTCAAGCATCCGAGCAATTGTGTATTTTAATCCATAAAGGTTCTTTTATGGAGAAGTATTTTAAAGATGCAAATCAAGAATCTTGTATTGAATTAATTGAGGCTAATAATTCTAATGAATTTCTCAAATCTGCCTTAAAATGGGTAAATAAACAACCAAAACATTATCCTTTATTACTTGATAATCTGGTTTGGCGGAGTTATTTACCAATATTGACATTGTTCGCGCCATCTCTTCGTCTCAGTCGCCGTCAAATATATCATTTTTGTCATGACTTAGCGCTGTCTCATAATAAATTTGGATATTTAGCAAGAAAAGTTGCTTTTACCAGCCTTGCTCCTGGTGCTATTTGTAATTCACAATTTACAGCATCACATATCCGTAGTTTAATGCCGGATATTCGCGGAATTCTTTATCAACCAGTTGATTTAGAAAAGTTTAATCAAAATGTCAACAGCGCTGCTCCAGACAACTTAAAACCGATTATAGACTCCGGAGCGCGGATAATGCTGACTCCTTCCCGGATTAATAAACCCGGAATTATCAACGATAAAAATTTGCGATCGCTAATTCCGGTTTTGGCTCACTTAAAGGAAATGGGTGAGAATTATCACGGGGTTGTCATGGGGGAAGATCAATCTCCTGAAAATATTTACAGTAGAGATTTACTTGAAAGTGCTGCAAATGCGGGTGTTGCAGACAGATTCACGATTTTACCTCCGGTTTGAATATTCAAGATTACTATAAGTATGCAGATATAGTTGTTACCCTCGCACCCAGGGAACCTTTTGGACGCACGGTTGTGGAAGCAATTGCTTGCGGTGTTCCCGTAGTTGGTAGCAATACGGGTGGGATTAATGAGATTTTACAGAATTTTGCTCCTGAGTGGACTGTTAATCCTGATGATTCGTTGCAGGTAGCTCAAACTATTATTAATGTTGCGAAAAGTTCAAGTACTAAAGATGTTTTGAGTAAAGGAAATAATTGGGTTTGTGATAACTGTAGTCTGGAAAGTTATGCACGAGGAATGATGCAGTTTACTGGGTTAAAAAAAAACCCTTACTAGACGCAGAGTACGCAGAGGATAAGAAGATAGAGAGGCATTTTTCGTTATTAGGCTACTATCTGGTAATGGAATTTTAGAGGCTGTGCTTTTGGTAATTCTAATATATAAATAAAATACAATTTGGTCTTTATGGAAAAAGTTTTCTTTTTAACTGGTGCGAAGCCTCCTCAAACAGGAGGAGAACTTTATAATTATCAACTTTCACAATATTTGGAAAAACTCGGTTGGGAGCAAGAATATGTCAGTTTACATGAACAAAGACATTTTTTAAGGTTGGGTAAAATACCAATTATTGGGGATATTTTGGCATCTTTAATATTTGCTGTGATTTTGTTTCCATATCAAGGAATTTTAGTTGAAGACCATTATTTTAGTAGATATTTATTGTTGACAAATTTGATTCAACGTGTTTTTCGTAAAGGTAAAATTGTTGTTTTAGTGCATCTTTTCTATGGTTATGAAAGTAACGATAAATTTGTAATCAGAAGGTTAATTAACAAATATCTAGAACAATTTAGGTTATCTTTTGCTAATTTAATCGTTACCAGTAGCGAATATTCTAAAAGTGAAATTGTTTCGGTGGGAGTTAATCCGGAATTAATTCATGTTTTATCACCGGGATTAGATAGAGAAAAGTTTCAATTACCTGAAGAGCAGAAATTAGATAATTTAAAGAATAAAGAGAATCAGAAAATTTTATGTGTGGGTAATTATGTTCCGAGGAAAGGTATACTCTATTTAATAGAAGCTTTTTCTCAAATAGAAAGACAAAATTTTACTCTACATTTAGTAGGTAATCGCAAAAATAATTCTAGTTATTACAATCAGTTAAATAATGCTGTCAACAAACTTAAATTAACTGATTGTGTGGTATTTCATGATGGTGCTGACCAAGAAAATATTAAAAAATTATATGCTGATGCCGATATTTTTGTTCTGCCTTCTTTTCAAGAAACCTTTGGAATTGTTTTTTTAGAAGCGATGCATTATGGATTACCAATAATTACAACTAATGTGACTGCAATACCAGAATTAGTAGAAGATGGTAAAAATGGTTTATTAGTTCCACCTGGTGATTCAAAAGCTTTGGCTAAAGCTATTTCAAAGTTAATTACAAATCCCGATTTAATGGAACAAATGGGAGTCGTAGGACGTAAAAAAGTCGCGACTTCCTATTATTGGGAGCAAACTTGTTCTGGATTTGCCGCTATTATTCAAGATATGAAATATGATAAAAAAACCGCAGAGACAAGGCAGTGCGTTGCGGAGGCTCCCTCCGTTGTAGCAACTGCCGCGCAGAGGGCGCAGAGGAAAGAATTACAGAGATATGGTTGATTTTAGAGTGTTAAAAGAGTAATTAACTATTATGCAAAATATTTCAGACATTGAGAGTTCTAGAAGTAAAGAAGCAGCTTCTTATCGAGATATTTTAGTTGTTTCGCGTACCTTTTTACCAAAAGAAGGTGGAATTGAAGAGTATGTATATAACCGCTGTTTGCAAAATCCCGAACGGATAATTATGTTAGCGGCAAGTTTTAAAAGTGATCAAGAATTCGATAAAGTTCAAGATTTTTCTGTACATCGTTGGTATTTACCGAATATTCCGCATCTGTTTGGTTTGGGAGCAGTTATCAAGCAAATTCTGAATATGTTTTGGTCATTTGTTTTAGGGATTCAACTGTATTTTCGTTATCGGTATCGTTATATAGAATGGGGACATGGTTACGATTTTCCGGCAATTTTATTATTAAGTTATCTTTTACCAATTAACTTTTTTATCTATTTACACGGGAATGATATTCTTTGTCCCTTGCGTAATCCCTTATTAAAAAAACTCTTTGAATTAACTTTACAACGAGCTACAGGTATTGTTTGTAATAGTTCATTTACACGAGATTATCTCAGCGAAAAATTTGAATTTAATACCCCAACTTATGTGATTAATCCCATAGTTAGACCAGAAAAATTTGGTGATAAAGCTAAAAATCAACAATATATAGAAAATGCACGATTAAATATTCGTCAAAAATTCAATATCCCAGAAAATGCAATAGTTATTCTTTCGGTAGGAAGATTAGTAAAACGTAAAGGGTTTGGAAGAGTAATTGATAATTTAAATCAGCTTTTAAATCAAGATTTAGATGTTCATTATATAATCTGTGGCAGAGGAAAAATGCAACCCGAACTCGAACAGAAAGCTGAACTATTACAAGTAAAAGAAAGAGTACATTTTGCCGGATTTGTACCCGATGAAGACTTAGCAAATTATTATGCAGCAAGTGATATTTTTGCCATGTTGACATTTTTTGATATTCAAAAAGCGAGTATCGAAGGATTCGGGATAGTTTATGCAGAAGCCGGTTATTTTGGTAAACCAGTCATCGCTTCTCGTGTAGGTGGTGTAGAAGATGCAGTACACCATGAAGAAAACGGTTTATTAGTAAATCCAGACTCCCCAGAAGAAATATCTCAAGCATTAATTCGCTTATGTAAAGATAAACAATTAAGAGAAAAATTGGGAACTAAAGGAATAGAATTAGCTCGACGAAAAACACCTCATTCAATTATTTATAATTGATAATTGATAATGGGTAATTGGTAATTGTCAAATTCCGTTCTCCTAACTTTTCAAAATGACTCATATTAGTACAAAAAAATAGCTTCAAGCAGTCTGTGGCTAACTGCTAGTTTCGGTTTTGCTAAAATATCCCAACTGCTTGCTCAAATATTTTTAGCACGTTTGCTATCACCTGATGACTTCGGTGTTTGGGGTATGGTGTTGATTGTCACGACACTTTCAGCACTGTTTAAAGATGCTGCAATCGCGTCAGTATTAATTCAACGTGGTTTAGATAATAAAAAATTAGTAAATGCGGTTTATAGCTTGGGTGTAAATATCTCTATTGTGATGTTTATTATCCAAGCTTTAGCTGGATTTCCCTTAGCTAAATTTTTTGGTGAACCCTTAGTTTTTCCCTTAACATTAGTTGTATCTTTGGTATTTTTAATTGGTGCGGGTGCGGGTTCTCATGGTGCTATATTACAACGTCAAATGAAATTTCGCGAGTTAGCAATTACCGATAGTTTATCAGGATTTGCGCGTTTTGGTAGTGCGGTAATTTGTGCTTCTATGGGTGGTGGAGTATGGGCTTTTGCAGTTGCAGAAATTGCCATGTCATTGGTTGATGCTTTATGCAAACGTTATTTTAGTCGATATAATTTTGAATACAATTTTAAACCAGATTCAGCAGCAATCGGCGAAGTTAGAACTTATATCAGCAGTTTAATTGGGATTAATTTAGCCGTTTATGCTAACACTAATTCCGATAATTTAATCATCGGTAGATTAATTGGTGCAAAATCTTTGGGTTACTACAATATGGCTTATCAATTGGCTATGTTACCAACATTTGCTCTCTCCCAAATTAACCGAATTAACTTTTCAGTATTATCGCAACGAGATAATGAAGGTAGAAAAACTTATCTTTGTCGAATGTTAGAAATCTATGCTGTATTGTATGCTGCTATCTACGGTATAGGCTTTATTATCGCACCTTGGATTATTCCCTTAGTATATGGTGAGCAATGGAAACCAGCGGTAAACATCTTTCAAATAGTCATGATTTTTGCATATGCTAGAGGTTTCATGTCGATTCTTGGTACAGCTTTAAATGCTATAAATAAGCCAAATATTAATGCTGCAATTAATTGGGTTTTGGTACCCCTTTCCATTCCAGCTTTCTTTCTCGGAGCTTATTGGGAAGGAGTTACAGGAGTTGCCATCGCAGTTGCGTTGGTGATGGGTGTTGGTGCGAGTATTTGGTTTTGGTTTGCAATGAGTCGTGCTGCAAAATGGAATATTGCGGAGTTATTTAAGCCTGTTATTCTACCAACTTTAACTATCATTTTCGCGCTATTTACTGTTATTAATCTTCCTTTATCTACATCTTTACAAATTTTTATTCAACCAGTTTTATTGATTGTAATTTATATCGTTGGATTATCTATCTTTTCTGCGGGTAGAATCCCTCGGTTATTAATTAATCTAGTTAAACGTTCATTAAATATGGCTTAAATAATTATATTTTTTTATCATATCTAAACGTGTGGTAAGAAGTCGGGTTTTTATGATTGTTTTGTGTAATGACAAATATTTCTGCTAAAAACCCGACTTCTATGATTAAATATTTTCAATTAACTAACATGAAAGAGCAAATAAAAATCTCCTTGAATTCTCAAGTTTCCGATAGACTTTTTTTCTTGGAATTTCTCAAAGCAATAAGTATTACTGCGGTAGTGTCATATCACGCAATTTTTTTACCTCGCTCTGCTTTTATTGCAAGTAATGGAATTTTAGAAATTTTATTTGCTCCGTTGAGATTTTGTGTTCCAGTTTTTCTGACTATTTCTTTTTTACTTTTTGAACGTCAAATTTCTCAATCTCCAACACAGCCAAAATTACCTTTATTACAAAAAAGATTAATTCGTTTGGGAATTCCAACTCTATTTTGGTTCGGAATTGCAGCATTATTAAAAGCTATAAATGGAAACTCTTTTACAGAAATTGTTAGTGCAATATTAACAGGAGAAATATTTACAGGTGCTTATTATTTACTAATAGTCTTCCAATTAATACCGATTTTTTTCTTAACTCGTAATTGGTTAAATCGACAAAAAAATATTTTGATTACTATTGCAATTCAAGGACTAGTTTTATCGCTTGTTTATGCGACTATCTGCGGTTTATTTGGAAATCAAGTATTAACATTTTTAATCAGAATGGAACGTCCTTTAATTATTTATTGGTTTGTTTATATAGCTTTAGGAATATTTTTCTCCAAAAATTTAACTTGGATAGAAAATAAATCTATTTCTCTAAGTCAAACTAACAAAATCTTGATTTTATGCCTCACTGCCGCAATCATGATGATAGAGTATAGAGTCTTAACTTTAGTTTTTAAAACTCCCTTCGTCCTTTTGATTATGCAGCATTCTCCTGTATTCTCAGCGTACCAACAATGTTTATTTGTTTTGCATCCGTCACAGAAAAAAACTTGCCATCACCAGTGATTAAATTAATTAAATTACTATCAAAATACAGCTTAGGAATTTTTTGTATAAATGGTATTTTAGCGCAAATATTTCTGTCAATTGGAACCAAATTTTTCAGTCAAGCTAACTTCAACATCACTCAAATACTTGTAATTAAAATTATCGGCTGGATAATATTACTTACAATTTCATTATTATTATCAATAGTACTAAAAAGATTAGGATTAAAAAGAGTTGTTAATTAAATTAATGATTAATTCTTAACTGTCAACTGTCAACTGTCAACTGTCAACTGTTTATCCTCCTCCGACAATAGTAACAATTTCCAAACGGTCATTTTGTTGAATTTTAGTTTGTTCCCAATATTGACGATGCAAAATTTCGCCGTTATACTCGACAGCAACTAGGCGGGGATTATAACCTAATTCTATGAGTAAATCGGGCAAAAAAGTTTCTTGGGAAAAGTTGCGGATTTCTCCATTTACTTGTAACTCAAGATTCATAAACTGTTAACTTATTATCTACTATTTGAGGACGGTGTAATTGTGATAAAAAATATTGTGTTACCAAAGTTGGTTGCTCTGCTTCCATGATGCTTCTTACTACTGCGACACGATTTGCTCCAACTCCAACTACATCATTAAGATTATTCGGTTCTATTCCACCAATTGCAAACCAGGGTATTGGACAATTTTTTGCCGCATAGTTAATATATTGTAATCCAACCGCTGGCTTACCTTCTTTAGTTGGAGTTTGGTAAATTGGTCCTACACCAACATAATCGGCACCTTCGGTAATTGCCCGTTGCATTTCATCTGAATTTGTGGTAGAGCGACCGATCAACTTATGAGGACCTAGTAAATTACGGGCTAGAGATATAGGCATATCAAGAGTCCCCAAATGCACACCATCGGCATCTACTGCTAAAGCTAAGTCTATCCGGTCGTTGACCAAAAATAAAGCATCATAGGCGTGACACAACTGGCAAAGCTTCCTAGCTTCTTCCAAACGAATGGTATCCGAAGCTGTTTTCTCGCGATACTGTACTAGTGTTAATCCACCTTTAAGAGCAGCTTCTACAGTCTCCATTAAATTCTCCCTTGGGGAGGTGACCAAATACAAACGCGATCGCAAAAGTTGTTGATATCGAGTAAAGCCCATCAAATTACTTTCGAGAGTATAAACTCGATAACGGATTTGCTTAAAAGCTTTACCCATACCGGAACTATAAAGCTTGCCGTATTCTTCAATCACTCGTACAGCTTCTTGTACTCGACAAAAGTTAGCTTGTAACACCGATTTAACGCTTTCACGCTGTTCCTCTTGGGGATGACTTAGTTCTGTACCTGTATCACCTGGAGTATTCCTGGCTGCTCTTAATTCAGCGGTATGCCATAATCCTACCTCTTGCCGTAAATGCTTACATTCCCTAGTCAAATCGCTATTATTCAAGCCAAAGCGACACCATTCTTCAATAATTCGCAAACCTTCACGAGTACGATCTAAATTTGCGTCTAAAATCCGCAGCACAACTTGTTGCACTTGTTCCTTTTGGCTGTATGGCTCGACCATTACAACAACCCCATTATTGCCTTCATCGTAACAGTCAGCCTGGTTCATGTTCCTAATGTTGCGATCATCGTTGATTTTTGTACTAAATTGCTTTTTATTAAAAGTAGCAATCCGGGTCATCTCATTTTGGATTAGCGATTTTAGATTTTAAATTGAGTATTGGATTTCATTTAGATTTATTAAAGTATTAAAATATACTTTTTATTCTAATTGAAAACCTAAAATCTAAAATCAATCAAAAATATCATTTTCCCAACAGCCCATTCAATCATTTTACTGAAATTTTGATTATCCTCCCATAGGAGGGTATAAAAACGTCACTTTTGATGTAAGGAGTGTCAAAACAGTGATTAACCACCCTAATTCATCTCGGCTAGACAAGGCTTATATTCTGTCAAAGCAGATTATTCAAGCCTTCAAATCATTTTCCTACCTCGAATCTTGTATGCGTACATCTTCTATATCTTATGTTTTATTTTTAACTGTAAGTTTAACTGCATTCACTACGGTTTTACTGAACGTTAACTCTAATATTGCCATTGCTCAAATATCGTCCATGTCCAAGGGCAAAACCCTCAGTGAGAATTCAATTTCTCAGGTTAATGTACTGTTTGTCAACCCAAGTATCGGAAATGACACAAACACAAATGGTAGTGAAAGCGCTCCCTTAAAGACAATTACTCAAGCATTGCAAATCGCCCAAGACAATACCATAATTAGACTTGCCAAAGGTACTTACAGCGCCGAAACGGGAGAAAAATTTCCCTTAATCATCAAATCCGGGATTGTTATTCAAGGAGATATTAGTACTCAAGGTAAAGATATTATCATTCAGGGGGGTGGCGAATATCTCAGCCGTTTCTACGGCAGTAAAAACGTGGCGATTGTTGCTACTGACAACGCAAAAGTAACTGGTGTTACCGTAACAAATTCCAATCTTCGGGGTTACGGGATGTGGATTGAATCAAATCAGCCTGTAGTGGAAGCAAATACCTTTACAGGTTCTACACAAGATGGAATTGCAGTCACAGGTACCGCTGCACCCCAAATTCAGAATAATTATTTTTACAGCAACGGTGCCAATGGAATTACGATTTCGGGAACATCTCAAGCCCAAATCCAGCAAAATACTTTTCAAGATACCGGCTTTGGCATAAATATTGCTCAGGATGCATCTCCTCAAATCATCGGTAACAAAATTTCACATAATCGAACTGGTGTTGTAGTTCAAGCTTCCTCTAGCCCAGTTTTGCGAAATAATTCGATCTTCAACAACAAAGAAGACGGTTTGGTTGTAATTGCTAAAGCAATACCAGATTTAGGTAATTCATCTAGTCCGGGTGGGAATCAATTCAGTTTCAATGGGCGCTATGATATTAATGCTCAAGCTGCCACACAACAAGTTTCTGCTTACGGCAATAATTTAGCGAGTAACCGCATTGCTGGAAAAGTAGACGTAACTGCCGCCGCAGCCCCGGTAAAAGCTGCAATTTCCCCAATTCCCAGAACCACCCCAACATTACTCAAACCCCTCTTACCCCGCGAAAATACCCCAGCACCCAGCACAGATGAGGAACAGCAATTAAATTACGTGGAAGTACAGCCAGATACAATCGAATTCACCGCACCCCAAGCAAATATACCCTCATCATTACCAGCATTAGAATCAGCCCCTACAGGAGAATCAGCCCTTTTACCCGTACCACCTGCCAAAATTCCCGTAAGTAATAATGGCAACACAACTATGCCAGCACCTAGAGTTCCCCAAAATAGACCTCAAAAACAAGCAACTAGAACACAAACAGGTTTGCGCTATCGGGTAATAGTCGAAGCAGAATCGACAAGACAGCAGGAACTAGTAAAATTTATTGCCTCTGACGCATTCCGTACCAGCAGAGGAGGAAAACAAGTTATGCAAGCAGGAATATTTAGCGATCGTAATAAAGCCAACAACTTAGTCAGACAATTCAAAAACAACGGATTGAAAGCTGAAATAATTAGGGAATAGGGAATAGTTGACAGTTAGGAGTTAGGAGTTAGGAGTTAGGAGTGAGGAGTGAGGAGTTAGGAGTGAGGAGTGAGGAGTTAGGAGTGAGGAGTGAGGAGTGAGGAGTTAGGAGTTAGGTA
>JAAUSO010000352.1 GCA_012033205.1 Richelia sp. SL_2_1
CAGCAATGCAATCTATTGATTTATCGGTTTCTAAAAGTAGCGAACAGGCTGCTACCATCCGCCGTTTGGTAATCCAGCGATGCACGCTATGCCCTGTTTTACGTCGTACTAAATCGGTTAGGTAAGCCGCAGAATAACCAACTGATTGAGCCACTTCATGTAAACCAATCGGTTCGTGATAATGAGCCTCAATGAAGTCGAAGATGTCATTTAGCTCAGGAATAAACGGAAAGATTGATTTCGCAACTAATGGTTTTACAGTTTCATCTGGATGTATCTCTAAACCCTTCTGAATCTTAGCAGCGCTTTCCTGTTCATAGTTAATTTGCCGTTCCAATCGAGCTACAATCTTCCTCAGTAACTTCTTTGCCTTAAGGATGTTTGTCAGAGGTTTATCTTTAATAGCCTTATTAGTTGGAGACTTGGAGGAAATGATTGCTACGCCTGTATTTTGGGATAGTTCAGTCAAGATACTATAGTCATGCGGTTGCAGCATTTTCGTATCACAAATCACTAAAACAGGTAATTGTTCCTGTGTTTGTTGAAAAACAACTTGACTATTTTCATCATCGATAGGTTTAAACTCTTTTGACTCTAAGTATTCCAAAATTTTATTTAGATTTTTTGAAATAATTGCCCTGATTCGATTCTTGGCTTCTTTAAATTTCTCAATCTTCTTCATTCTCATCTCCAATTTTAGGCGTTGCTCTAGGCTGTTTACTTTGTGGATAAGGCCTATAAAAAAGTTCATGCAGTTTTTGCGTCTTGTGGTGCCAGGCTAAAAGGCTTGTATAATAAGGGTTTTGAACTTTACAACTAAACACACCAATCTCATGAGCGATTTCTACCTAAATTAGAACAAAATCAACACCCTAGCGTTGCTCCCATTAAAGTATGAATTCAGGCGATAGCCCGAAGGGCGACGCTTCGCGTATCGCTATGGAATGTCCAAAGTGTGCATCAACTCATATACGTAAAAACGGTAAAAAGTATGGTAGGCAAAACTACATATGTGTGAATTGTGGTCGTCAGTTCATTGATTCTTATGAGTCGAAAGGATATTCAGAAGAAATCAAACGCGAGTGTCTATAAATGTACGTGAATGGTTCTGGATTATGCGCTTCGCGCACGCTACGCTAACGTGCAATTGAACGAGTTAAAAAAGTACATCATACAACAATAATAAACTGGGTAAAAAAAATTGGAGAGCAATTACCAAATGCTCCTAATTATGATGAGATACCCGAAGTAACACAGATAGATGAGTTAAAAACTTTTGTTATAAAAAAACAAAGTTTGGATATGGACAGCAGGATTGGTCAGATGCTTTAATTAATAAATTACTTGCGCTGCTGTTCTTAATTGCTTAATACTGCTTGTTGTTATAAACGGTTTATCGTAAGGATGCTTTTGGGCAAACACCAGCATCTCATTCATCGCTTCTGTAAAATCTACAAACACTTTCTCTACTAGAATTAAAGCTTTTTCCCTCTGCGCTTCTGTCAGTTCTATACTTTCAACGAAATGCTCCACATCATCCATTTGTGCCTGAATGTGACCCGTCTCTTTAGCAAAATGAGACTCACCAAAATAGGGATGATGCTGCTTTGTAATTTCTTGAAGTTCCTTTGCCACTTGTGCAATTTCAAATAAAGCAACGTTTCCCGTTGCTTCTATCGACTCAACCACAACCAACTTCATCAAAATATCTTCTTCAAAAGTACATATGGCAAATAAGTCATAAGCCATCTGACGTACTTTTTGCGTTTCTTCACCCCAAAGGAACTTTAATATGTCGGTATAGTTGATGGGATTGTCGTATCCCATTACCTTCATGTCTTGCAGAAACCACACCCAATGGCGACCATCTTCATAGGAGTGCTGGTTAACCATTTCTTGGAGTAAGCTATCCGCAGGCTCTCTACGAAGTACACTTCTGTTAAAATCTTTAAAGCTCATTGCGAAAGGAGCAAAGGCAGGACTCCAAGCTAACCTTTGTCTTGGATCTATGCTCTTATCTTGCAGAAACTTTATGAACGGCACTTGGGCAAATTCGAGTTTCTTTTTTTTAATCAATGTAAGGACTTCTTTCATTTTTAGCACCCTAGCGAGAACTATTTGATTGCGTGGTAGCTACGGTAATTAAAGTTATCTAGCGTTAAAAAGAACTGCTTGTGTATTTATATCGAGTATTTGCCGATGATGTTCCACAATATTTACCCCAAACTATGGCAGTAATTAACTTATATTTCTGGACAAGCTGACTATATATGTCAACTTATGGGTAGAAATTATCTAGCAGTTACAAACCCCTATTTCAAGCGAGAGCAACTTATGTTTACGAAGGTTTTTAGATATAGCAAACTACAGAAATGACATTCCCAGTAGATTACTAGGAACTAACGTATAAATAGATGCTTTCCTTTCCGATGTGAAAAACCTTGACTAGTAATGAGCGGAGAAACATCTGTTTTGTATATCAAGCCTTCAGATGAGGGCTACCAAATTCAACAACTACTGCACAAGTTCACTTCCTCCAAAACATCGAATTTTGCTGAGTTGACATTTTCGTAACTTGCTTATTTTCTCGTCTCTACACTAAACTATATTAACCACATAATACTAGTCAAGAAGCATAATATATTCTAATACAATAACAAAAATAAAGTTTATGTGTTTTTTTTTACATTGAATCCACGCAAAAGCTTGTATAATAAATGTTTTATAAAAACAAGTCAATGCCAAAAGTATGATAAATTTTCTAAGGATACTTAATTACAAGTAACTGTACTTGATAAATAGTAATTATGAATTACTTAAGTAAAAGAAATATCCAAAGAAATGCAAATGGTATTCTTGTAGTTGGTAGTAATAAGAAGATTGTAAGCTTAAATCGAAATTTTATAGAAATGTGGGGTTTTACCTCATGCATTGTAAAATCTCAAGATGAAAATCTAGCATTAGAGTTTGCTGCATTGAAGCTTGAGAATCCTTTCAAATTTCTCATCGAGGTTCAAGAAATTTACACAAATATAGAATTAGAGATTCATGACACCATAAAATTAAAAGATGGTCGAATATTTGAACGTCATTCGTTGCCTCAATACTTAGAATCAAAAAATGTGGCAAGACTCTGGATGTTTCGTGACATAACAGACGAAAAGTGCTTGAAAAACTTACCGGAGGTACTTAGCAATAAAATATTATATTTCCCAGCTTTGATTCCAATGAATAAAGTTTAACAAGATATGATTATCAATCCATTGCTATGATTATAAAAAAAGATTAATTAGATTTTTACATACCTTAATGAGAATACCTGAGCCATTTGTACTCCCGATTATTGTTGACAATTCTGCACCTATAACGATTAATGCTCAAATTGTCGAACAAATTAAATTGCTAATTGCTACAGGAGAATTACATCCTGGTGATGCTTTACCAACTGTGACTCAGCTAGCCAAGCATTTAGGCGTAA
>JAAUSO010000116.1 GCA_012033205.1 Richelia sp. SL_2_1
TCGTAAAGTAGCTACAAAACTTAAATTAAGTTTAAGTGGAGTAAGTAGAGGTGCTTTAAGTGCGCCTACGAAAGTTCGTATTTGGACTCTTCAGAAATCGCCGTCTCTTTAGAGCGGGGAAGCTTAATGCACCTGGTATTTTGGATGGTTTGGGTGCTTATAAACTTGATGATAACACCGTTAGAATTTTAGCTAACCACGAATTAGGCGCAAATGCGGGTTATGCTTATACTTTGAAAAATGGGACTCAACTAACTGGCGCTCGTGTAAGCTATTTTGATATTGATAAAAATAGTCGTCAAGTTGTTGATGCAGGTTTAGCTTACGACACAATTATTAACCGCCAAGGTGAAGTTGTAGACGAAGCTTCTGACCTGGAATTTAAAGGTATCCAGCGTTTATGTTCTGCTCAGTACATTACTGCTCAGCAATTCGGAGCAGGTGTCGGTTTAGAAGATAGTATGTTCTTCACTGGGGAAGAAACTAATGGTGGTACTGAATTTGTAGTTGATACTGCAACTAACACCATGTATGCGGTACCTTGGATGGGTCGCGCTGCGTGGGAAAGTGTAACTGAGTTAGATACTGGAAATACTGAGAAAGTTGCCCTTTTAATTGGTGACGATCGCGCAGGTGCGCCTCTCTTAATGTACGTTGGTACCAAAGATAGAAGTGCCAATGCAGGATTTTTAGAGCGTAACGGTTTGGCAAATGGTAAGCTTTACGCTTGGGCTGCTGATAGTGGCGAAACTTCTCCCGAACAGTTTAAGGGAACTTTTGAAAGCCGTAGTGGAAAGTGGGTTGAAATCGACTTTTACCGTCCTGACCTTGCAAATACTGAGGGTTACGATGCTGATGGCTTTGCAACTCAAGCTAAACAAGATGCATTAGCCCAAGCAGCAGGTGCATTCACCTTTTCTCGTCCTGAAGACGTAGCTACTGACCCTGAAGATGGAACTATCGCAGTTTTAGCTTCCACTGGTCGCGGTCAACTCTTTAATGGAGCAGATGACTGGGGTACAACTTATAAAATTGATGTTGATTTCAAAGATATTAACGCAGGTAATATCACTGCTAAACTAGACATCCTTTACGATGGGGATGATGCTGGTGCAGGTCAGTTTGCCAGTCCCGACTTTGGTCTCCGTAGCCCTGATAACTTAGAGTGGGCTAAGGATGGTTTCATCTACATTCAAGAAGACCGTTCCACTGCTAATGCAACTTTTGGTGGTGAATCTGGAGAAGAAGCTTCCATCTGGCGTTTAGACCCCAATTCGGGTGAATTAGTTCGCGTCGCTCAAATGGATCGCAATGCGGTTCCCACAGGTCAAACTGACAACAGCCCTACCGATGTTGGGAACTGGGAATCCTCTGGTATCATTGACGTTTCCGATTTCTTTGGTGAAGACCCTGGTGATTTGTTCGTCTTTGGTGTCCAAGGTCATAGCCTTAGAGGTGGTACTATTGCTAGTGCTAACCTTGTTGAAGGTGGTCAATTAGCGTTCCTCGAAAATACTCTTGAGACAATCGATGAAGTTTCTGAGTCAAACACCTTCGATACAAGTTCTCCTGCTCAAATGCAGGGTCTTGGTAATTACAGTGTTGACCCCATTTTTACCGTAGGTGAAAGTTTCGACACGGGAGCAGAAGTTTATACTCCTCCCGGTATCTTAGATGGCTTAGGTGCTTTTGCTTTAGATGAAGATACCGTTCGCGTTTTAGCTAACCACGAATTACGCCCAGATGCTGGTTATGCTTACCAATTAGCTAATGGCACCTTCTTAACTGGTGGTCGCGTCAGCTACTTTGACATCAACAAAGATACCCGTCAACTCGAAGGTACTGGTTTAGCTTACGACAAAATTATTAATCGTCAAGGTGAAGTTGTAGACGCACCATAGACCTAGAATTTGCAGGTCTGAATCGTTTGTGTTCCGCTCAGTACATCGAAGCTAACCAATTTGGTACAGGTCGCGGTTTAGAAGATGGGATGTTCTTTACCGGGGAAGAAACTAGTGGTGGTACAGAATTTGTAGTTGATACTGCAACTAACACCATGTACGCCGTACCTTGGATGGGTCGCGCTGCTTGGGAAAGTGTTACCGAGTTAGATACGGGAAATACCGAAAATGTTGCCCTGTTAATTGGTGACGATCGCGCAGGTGCGCCTTTATTAATGTACGTTGGTACTAAAGATAAAAGTGTAGATGCTGGCTTCCTTGAGCGTAACGGTCTGGCAAATGGTAAGCTTTACGCTTGGGCTGCTGATAGCGGCGAAACTTCTCCTGAACAGTTTAAGGGAACTAAGGAAAGCCGTACAGGGAAGTGGATGGAAATTGATTTCTACCGTCCCGACCTTGCAAATACAGAGGGTTACGATGCTGATGGATTTGCAACTCAAGCTAAACAAGATGCATTAGCAACAGACGCAGGTGCATTCACCTTCTCTCGTCCTGAAGACGTAGCTACTGACCCTGAAGATGGAACTGTGGCAGTTTTAGCTTCCACTGGTCGCGGCGATCGCTTTCCTTCTGATGACTGGGGTACTACTTACAAAATTGATGTTGATTTTAATAACATCAGTACTGGTGATATCACTGCTAAACTTGACATCCTTTACGATGGTGATGATGCAGGTGCAGGTCAATTTGCAGGTCCTGACTTCGGTTTGCGTAGCCCTGATAACTTAGAATGGGCTGATGACGGTTTCATCTATATCCAAGAAGACCGCTCCACTAATAAATTTGGTGAAACTTCTGGAGAAGAAGCTTCTATCTGGCGTTTAGATCCTAATTCTGGTGAGTTAGTTCGCGTCGCTCAAATGGATCGTAGTGCTGTTCCCGCAGGTCAAACTGATGGCGAGCCTACCGATATTGGGAACTGGGAATCCTCGGGTATTATTGATGTTTCCAGCTTATTTGGTGAAGAACCCGGTGATTTGTTCATATTTGGGGTTCAAGGTCACAGCCTAGAAGGTGGCATAATTGACGGTGCTAACCTTGTTGAAGGTGGTCAATTAGCATTTTTGGAGAATTCTGACCCAGCGACTCCTACACCTCCTATTCCTCCGACAGTCATTACTCCTGTTGAAGCAGGTAGCCCCATCGGTAGAGTAATTGAAGATGGAAACGAGATGGAGGTAATTGACCTTACAGGTGCAAACTTTGCAGGTAAAACTGTAACAGCTAGCTACGAAATCAGTAGAGACGCAGATTACAACAACAACATCTACTTCTACACAGTTGATGGTGCTGACGGTAACATCGGTGGCATTGCTCCTAATGCCAGCGGCTACCTCCAAGCTGCATTAGACAACATTGTTAACACTGGAGGATTAACAGCTGCTGACAAAGCAAAAGGTACTAAAGGCAGCTTTACCCTCGAAGGTGGGGACATTTTGGGTATTGCGATCGTTGCGGATGGAACTTTAGCAGAAGCTAAAAGTAACCTCAGTAGCGTAGAAGGCGTTTACTTCTCTTACATGGGCGCTAACACCGACAGCGGAAGCTTCGACCATATTAAATTCGAGAACAATATGTTCAAGTTTGAAGATTTGGCTAACGGTGGTGACCAAGATTTCAACGACATCACTATCAAGATAGACTTTACTGTGTAATTAAGGTCAGGAAATAAACTCCACCAAGATAGTTAAAGTCTGAATTTGTTGATTTGTAAAATTTTAATTTGACTAAAGTTGAATTTAACCGGCTTCTTAAAGAAGTCGGTTTTTTGTTTTTATCAGGACTTACGCACGGACTAAGTATTTACGTCATTACGAGCGAAGCGTTAGCGGAGCGTCTCCCGGAGGGAGATAGTAAGTAAGTGGACAAAAACATTTATGTCATTGCGTATGCGTAAGCGCAATGACAAATATACAATTAATTTTGTCTGAGTACTTAATCACAAAGCTTTATTTCTCGTTACGAGTGCGTAAGTCCTGTTTATGATTCCAAATTATTTGTCTTTTAGACATCTCCAAAATATAGCGCTTTTCGGTTGAGTCCAATACATCCTAAACCTCACCCCTCTCCTTCCACCCCTCTCCTTAGTAAGGAGAGGGGAAGGGGGTGAGGTAAAATTTGTGTTTCATCCAAGTGAGAAGCGCTATATAAATTGTTTTTGTATCTAACCCAACCTACAATTACTCAATACAATTATTTAACCTAAATATACTCTTTATTTAACTTCCAAATGAAACATTGAAGGTGAATATTTTTACACAATAAAAGTTCAGAAGGCAGTCCCGATGAAAAACAATTTACACCACCAATTGTCTAAGTCGTAATATTTCTTTTTACTGCCGCTCATCTCGAAGAGATGGTTCTGTGCCGACTGCCTACTGCCCGACTTAGAAATCAGAAGGGTACTCACCCGCCAATTGAGTGAGTAGGATAGCTTGATATTTTATACCTCGCTGCAAGCAGTCTATATTGATTTTCTGTAAAAAATATTCATATCACTACTTAGAATTTTGAAAGGATAAATATTGACGATGCTTGATAATCCGAATACACCAAATATCCGTTTCGCAACTTTCAACGCATCCTTGAATTCAATATTAAAGATTATTGCTTCTTATTGAGAATATAAATTCTATGTAAGCTCGGTCAATAATACGACTACTCGAATGCCTTAGTCTGCTTTTATTCTTTACATTGAAGAAAATCTCAGTAAAAACCCTTTTGTGACAGTTGAGGTGCGGAATGTGGGTTCTAATGGTAAATTAATGCCGGATGGAGTTGGTTTAAATATCAATATTCCTGCGGTAGTTGATAATATCGAAGGTGTTTCCTACACCAAGTTAGATGGAACTGGTACTTTCAACTTGTTTGTAGGGGAACTTGCCCCAAATGTTCCGAGGTTACTCTTTAGTCCAGAAACTCCTTTAGAACCTTCAGAAATTAAGGTAAACGCTAATTTAGTGCGAACCTTAGAATTACCCATACCCACAGGTGATGCAGAAGATTCCCAATCAGAAGGAATTGTAATTGACCAAGAATTGGGCTTCCTTTACGTTTCTTTGGAAAATGAAGTTGGTATTCTCAAGTTCTCCGCAGAACCGGATGGTGGCGATCGCGATTTCAACGATATTGAAATCAACATCAATTTACTGTTTAAGTAGGGTAAGAAGTCGGGTTTTTTTTGCAGAATTTTCGGATGTTAGAAATACTTATCGTCAAAACCCGACTTCTGGAGATTACCTATCACCAATTAATAATTACCTACAAAAGTAACGATACTAGCTAGATTATCTCCTATAAAAAAACTACTATATTTAGCAACCAATAAATTTCAAGGAATAATTATTTAAAAATACAGTTTATCTACCTATTATTTACATAAGTAATTGTAGGATAAGCTTTGCTTATCCCACAAATAACAAGCCCTCATAAAAACTACTTTTTGCCGTAAAAACAGTCCTTACAGCCCGCAATTTATCTATCCGGATTTTACTCGAACAAATCAAATAGGTGTGTTTGCTAAAAAACAAAATAGTAATTAATTCTCAATCAGTATTTTATAAATTTTCTCATTTTTAATTAATTCTCCTTGGTTATTTTTTATTATCTAAAAATTAAAAATTTCCCAACACCAATAACATCTACTTCCACAATTTTCTAATTAAAAAATATTCTGGGTGCCAAAATCTGCTGATATCCGTATTCCTTCACTACGTGTTCCTTTATAAGCAGTAATCATGGCTAATCCAAATGCAAAAGAGCAGTATATGCTCGAATTAATTAACCGGATGCGAACAAATCCGCAGACTGAGTACGATATTCTAGTTAATTCTACTAACCCAGATATTCAAACTGCTCTGAGCTATTTCAAGGTTAATTTAACGGAGTTGAAATCTCAGTGGGAGCAACTTCAACCCGCACAACCTGTAGCTTGGTCTAATAAATTACATGAATCTGCGGTTACTCATACTCAGTTGATGATTGATTATGACCTGCAATCCCATAATTTACCAAACGAACCATCTCTTCGCGATCGCATTCTCAATACTGGTTATCAATTTACGACGGTGGCGGAAAATATCTACGCTTACGGAAGTTCGGTTTTGGAAAGTCATGGGGCTTTTGCCATCGATTGGGGAAATAATCCTAATGGTATCCAAAATCCTCCTGGACATCGTAATGCTATCATGTCGAATAATTATCGAGAAGTAGGGATTGGCATTTTATCAGAAGATAATTCCTCGACACAAGTAGGTTCTCTACTCACTACTCAACATTTTGCTAATAGCCAACAACTTTCCACAACTAATACTTCCTGGTTACTCGGTACGGTATTTAGGGATGTTGACGACGATGATTTCTACAGCATCGGTGAAGGTTTAAGTGATATTACTGTTAATATTAGTGGGATTAGTAACCCTAATTTCAATACCTCAATCAAAACTCTAGGTGCTGGTGGATACCAAACTTTATTATCTCCCGGAGAATATCAAGTCGAATTCATCCGAGACAACAACACCGTTAAAACCGAGAAAGTCTCCATCGATAAAGAAAATATCAAACTTGATTGGATGATTGATGGTAAAACTTACCAGTTAGATAATGGAAAACGAGATGCTCACTACAATTCCGGTAGCGGTGACGCAATTGTATTTAATGCTTACACTGCTGAATCCCCATTTCAAACCATCGATTTTATTTCTGTCGGTTTATCTAACTTAGGTAATCCATCTGCTGTTTTTCTCTATGAAGATAAAGACAACGACAAACAACCAGACAGCGACGAAAAGATATTAGAAATTGACACCAACTTTATAGATAGCCAAGGTTTTGCCCATATTTCTATCCCTCCCACAAAAGTAGAAAATACCTTCTTTGTGGGTGCTTTATATAAACATAATAATAACCAACCAAACTGGATTCCCATAAGTAATAACAGTAATAACACTCCAACTAATCAATCTTGGATAGCTACTAGTAACAATGGTAATTTAGACCTAGAAAACTTTTCTACTTCTTTATTAGAGGATAAAAATTGGCTGTTACGTGCTAGTTCATCAGACAACTCGATAATTACTCCTGTTGAACCACCGAATGATATACCCATCGGTACAAACCTGCAAAAAAGCAACAATATTGAGCTAGTAGATTTAACTAACCAAATTGGTACTATTAAAACTAATGTTAGAGTTACTCGTGATGCAGACTACGATAATATAATCGGTTTTTACGTAGTTAACGATATTAACGGCGGCATCAAAATTAATGATGAAATCATAAATCCGGGTGATACAAGATACAAACAAGCAGCTTTACAAAACCGGATAACTAGTCTCGATTTACTGCAAACTCAGGATTCCATTCCAAGTAACTTCAATGGAACATTGAACGGTGGTAGTATATTTGCTCCTTTTATCATTGTCGATGGAACATTTAATGATGCTTTAAATAACAAAGTAGAAGTATACTTTGCATATCAAGGAGCAAACAGCGACAACTTCGATCATATTCGCTTGTTGGGTGATAACACCTTTGGTTTTGAAGATTTACCCAATGGTGGCGATAGAGGCAGCATAGCTGAACCCGATTACAATGATTTAATTATCAAGATGGACTTTAGCGTTTAAAACCGATATTTTCTGTTCGGTGAGAAGTCGGGTTTTTATAATAGACATCTTGTTTTAGGAATATTAAAGTCAAAAACCCGACTTCTAATACTCCACCACATTAATTGTGATGGATAATTCATTAGTAGTGCGAGCGAGACGCTCCCTGGTGACATTTTTCTGCGACAAACTTCTAACTTGAACACAGAAGTTAGACCATAGGCACCATGAGAAAATATTTTAAACCAAATTCCAGCACTAATACTCTTAATAATCCCTAGATTTACTTTTTGTATATGGGAGTAAATACTGATAGTCTTGCTAGAAGATAACTAACCTCGCAATTACTCAACATCTAGTTGCTTTGACTTTGGAGATTTATCCAACGGTTGTGGTATATATTATAAATACTATTCTGTCAAGGTCAATTTTACGTTTAAATAATGCCGATTGATTGTTTAATTAAAAGTATGTGTGAGCTTGACAATCCGTTTATATTTATAGTCAGGTCAAAAACTGCATACTCAATTTTGCACAAGGGTTAAATTATTAAATATACTTATGAAAAATTCAATAAAAGTCACAAAACTGCCAATGAATCAAATATACCCTTTGCAATTAGAAGATTTTTTAACTACTATAATTTTCAGTAATTGTCCCAATAGCATATGTTCCCATATCTAGGTATTAATAACACTCAGGAGATAATCGTAAAATTAACCTTTAAACAATCCGTTAATAACTTTATAGACATAATTTGATTTAAATGATTGAAAGTAATTTATCACAGCGGCAAACCGGATGACACAGATATTATGACCGCAGTTTTGCAGATTGGCGATCGCACAATTAATCTTGATGAAATTGTTCCGCTGCTCAAGCAGTACGGAATGCTTCCTCAATTGCTAAAAGAGATAGTTATTGATAATGCAACAGCTTCTATTGGGCTTTCCGAAGAAGAAGTGCAAAACGCATATAAACAGTTTTACCAGCAGCAGCAATTAGGGGATGAAGAGCAATTACAAGCCTGGCTCAAATCCCGTGGATGGGAGCGCCAACAACTAGAGTATTTGGTAACTCGCACTATCAAACTAGAAAAATTCAAACAAGAGACTTGGGGGACGAAATTAGAATCATATTTTATGCAACGCAAAGAAAAATTAGATAAAGTAATTTACTCGTTAATTCGGATAAAGGATATTGCGATTGCTCAAGAATTATACTTTCGGGTTCAAGAAAATGAGCAGCCTTTTGCAGAGCTGGCTCGCGAGTATTCTCAAGGACCAGAAGCACAAACTGGTGGTTTAATTGGTCCAGTAGAGTTAGGGGTTCCTCATCCAATTTTAGCGAAAATGTTACTCAAATCTCAACCGGGACAAGTATTACCACCGACTCGTTTGGGAGATTGGATTTTAATTGTTCGGTTAGACAATTTTATTCCGGCACAGTTAGATGCAGCAACGCAACAGCGGTTGTTAAACGAGCAATTTGAAGCTTGGTTACAAGGAGAAATTGCTTCTGCAATCAAAGATGGTAAGTTATCAGTGGATAATTCTACTCAAAGCTAGTTCGATTTTAGATTTTGCGGAAAGTTGGGGGTGTAGATGTTCTTCCCCCCAAACTTTCCAAGACAGATTTTAGATTTTGGATTGAAATTTAAGCAGTTTCAAGTTATGCCGCTTAAAATATGGTTCATTTTTTTTCGAGTGCCATAACCTAACCAAACAGGTATCACAATCTTAAAATCCAAAATCCAAAATACCTAAGCCTTATAAGGTTAATCTAAAATCCAAAATCCAAAATCCAAAATCCAAAATTACAATGGCTTATACAACAACTAACATTCAAGAATTTTTAGCCGAGATTAGTCCTTTTAATCAGCTACAACCGGCTGTACTGACAAAGCTTTTAGAAAAAGTACAACTGTTCCGCTACCGGATGGGACAAGTGATTTTAGCGCGGGAAAAAATGCCCGCTCAAGTATCAATTTTGCATTCGGGACAAGTGCGTTTATTGGGTTACGAGCCGGAAAGCCAAATACCCGTAACTTTGGCAAGATTACAACCTGGAGAGGTTATGGGCTGGCTGGAAGCTTTACGGGGAGTAGGTGGTTCTACTGCCATTGCTTCCACGGAAGTTATATGTATTAACTTAAATACTGAGGATTTTCTGGCTTTATTAAGTCAAGAAGAAAGTTTTGCATCCTATTTTTATCCTCGTGCGGGAATAGTTGAAGTATTTGAATTACTCTCGAAGCAACTCAAAACTCATGCAAATAGTCAATTAATTCTAGAAGCATCCGATTGCAATAATTGTAAGGAATTAGCGCTGAAAATTTTTGATGATGCACAAATTGCTAATTTAACAACTCGCGAAGCTGCCAAACAATTAAATCCCGATTATCTGTGGTTAGTCAGTGGGGGAACAGTTTCTCCCGATGTAATCGGTAATCGCTTTGACTCCACGGAATCTTTACCAAAAGGAAGTCGAGTACGTTTGTTAGGTTTACAGAAAAATGTTTTTTCACCCCAACCAAGGCTCGAAGATATCGGGGAAGAAGTACAACAAGCTCACATCGCCGAAGTTATTCCTGGTGGAAGTTCAACAACATATGACGATATTCCTTACGCACCATTAGAGCTACCAGAAGCCGCAAACAATACTAAGCGAGATTCTGCTGCTAGTAAATATCCTCATGTAAGGGGTAGTGGCGGATTAAACGCGATTCTGGCTTGTTTCCAGATGTTGAGCAAGCATCTAAATATGCCCTTCCGTCGGGAAGTGATTCGTAAAGTATTAATTAATCAACAAAAACGTACAGGTTCCCTATCGTTGCAGCAGTGCGGTGCTGTAGCGCAATTAGTCGGTTTAAGACCACAATTAATCGGCGTACCTGCAAGCGCAATTGGTAGAATTGAAGCACCCGCCATCGTACAATGGCAAGACAGTTTTGCTGTACTTTACGAAATTAGCCCTAAAACCATCATTCTTGGGGTACCAGAATCGGGAATTCTGCGTCAAAAACCCTCTGATGTCGCCCAAGTGTTGCTGCAATCGAACCCCCAAGCCAAAGAAGAGCAACAACAAGATGTCGTTCCCGTATTGCTGCTCCAAGCCACCTCAGAAACACCCCAACAAAAATTTGGACTCAGCTGGTTTTTACCTTCCTTAGTTAAGTATAAAGGGGTACTAACAGAAGTCTTTGTTGCCTCCTTCTTCGTCCAGTTATTTGGTTTGGCAAACCCTTTAGTAACTCAGGTAATCATCGATAAAGTTATTAACCAGAACAGCCCAGATACTCTACAAGTTCTCGGTATATTCCTCTTGGTAATTGCAGTATTTGAAGCAGTACTTACCAGTATTCGGACTTATTTATTCGTTGATACCACCAACCGCATTGACTTAACCTTGGGTTCGGAAATTATCGACCACTTGTTACGCTTACCATTACGGTACTTTGAAAAACGACCAGTGGGTGAACTTTCCACCAGGGTGAATGAATTAGAAAAAATTCGCCAATTCTTAACCGGAACCGCTTTAACTGTGGTGTTAGATGCGATTTTCTCGATAATTTACATCGTGGTGATGTTTATTTATAGCTGGTTACTGGCTTTAGTAGCTCTGGCGACATTACCATTATTTGCCATCCTCACCTTCGTAGTTTCTCCCATCGTCCGCCGACAACTACGAGTCAAAGCAGAACGTAACGCCGAAGCGCAATCCCACCTAGTAGAGATTTTATCAGGTATTCAGACAGTTAAAGCTCAAAACATCGAATTGCGATCGCGTTGGCAGTGGCAAGAACGTTATGCTCGCTATGTGAGTGCTGGCTTCAAAACAGTGTTAACTTCTACTAGTGCTAGTTCTACCAGTGGATTTCTCAACAAACTTTCCGGGTTACTCGTACTCTGGGTAGGGGCTTTTTTAGTATTAGAGCAAAAATTAACTTTAGGGGAATTAATCGCTTTTCGGATCATTGCCGGTTACGTAACTTCTCCATTGCTACGTCTTACTCAACTATGGCAAAACTTCCAAGAAACTGCTTTATCCTTAGAACGTTTGAGCGACATTATCGACTCACCCCAAGAAGCCACTGAAGAAGATAAAGGTAACATTCCCATGCCGATGATTGAAGGGGCTGTTAAATTTGATAACGTCTCCTTCCGCTTCAAACCTACTGGACCGATGCAGTTAAATAACGTTAACTTAGAATTTCCGGCGGGGGTATTCGTTGGTGTCGTCGGACAAAGTGGTTCCGGTAAAAGTACATTAATGAAACTGGTACCGCGCTTGTATCCTTTAGAATCCGGACGCATTCTCATCGACGGTTACGACATCAATAAAGTAGAACTTTACTCCCTGCGAGAGCAAGTAGGGATTGTGCCTCAAGATACCCTACTTTTTGAAGGACCAGTACAGGAAAACATCGCCTTAAATTATCCCGATGCCACTCCAGAAGAGATTATCGAAGCCGCTAAAATCGCCGTCGCCCATGACTTTATCATGGACTTACCTAATGGTTACAATAGTAGAGTTGGTGAGCGAGGTAGCGCTTTATCCGGTGGACAGCGCCAAAGAATCGCAATTGCTCGGACAATTTTACAAAATCCCCGTTTATTAATCCTTGATGAAGCGACAAGCGCCCTAGACTACGAATCCGAACGTCAGGTATGCTTAAATTTAGCAGAAGCCTTTAAAGGAAGGACTGTTTTCTTTATTACTCACAGATTAAGCACGATCCGCAATGCCGATACTATCTTGATGTTAGACAAAGGTTACGTTGTAGAACAAGGAACCCACCAAGAATTAATGTCACTCAAAGGACGTTACTACTGTCTGTATCAGCAACAGGAAGCGCAAATTTAAAGGTTGATAGTTGTTGGTTGATAGTTGATGTTTCTTGAATCTTAACCACCATCTCCTAACTCCTAACTCCTAACTCCTAACTCCTAACTCCTAACTCCTAACTCCTAACTGGTAAATCCCATGACTCAATTAAACGGAAATCTCAACGGTAATGGCTCCCGACAAACCCTACTCCCTGCATTAGGGAACAGTTCCCAAGATTCGATTCCTCAGAAAATGGTAAATCAAGAGTTTCTGAGTTTGATCAACCTGTAATTTTGCGGCGATCGCCACTACTCTCACGGGCGGCACTATGGAGTATTCTGGGTGTAACTGTTTTTACCGTTACCTGGGCGTATTTTTCTCGAATTGACCAAGCTGTCCCCGCTCAAGGAAAGCTAGAACCCCAAGGAACGGTTAGAGAAGTCCAGGTTCCTGTAAATGGTATGGTAAAAGAGGTCTTTGTTAAGGATGGAGACCGGGTAAAACAAGGAGACTTACTGTTACGTCTCGATCACGCTGCTGCTGAAGCCGAATTGGTTTCGACGAGAAAAGTTCGCGAAGCTTTAAAATTAGAAAATCAATTTTATCGCAGTTTATTTAGTGGTTCGGGTTCTTTAGCAACACCAACTTCCATTAAAGTACCCCAAGAAATGGCTAACTTGGCTCAAAGTAGAGCTGCTTTATTAAAAGAAAATCAATTTTATCGAGTACTATTGAGCGGAAATAGCAATGGTGTAAATTTGACTGGGGAGCAGCAATTGCGTTTATTTTCCAGCCAAGAACAATTAAGGTCTCAAGGCGCTCAAATCAAGTTAGAACAAGCTCAATTACAACAACAATTAGCACAAACTCAAGAAAAACTGGGTAATTCTCGAAATATTCTCAGTATTAATCAAGGTATTCTTAACGATTTAGAACCATTGTACAAAGAAGGGGCGATCGCTCGTTTACAATACTTACAACAAAAGCAAGAGGTTAGCAACCGTCAAAGTGAAGTTGCTCAACTTTCTCAAGAAATACAGCGTTTGAGACTAGCTATTACTCAAACAGGTCAGCAGTTGCAAAATGCTTTATCAACTTCTACTAAAGATATATTGACTCAAATCGCAGACAATGAAAAACGTATTGCTGAAATTGACAGCCAAATTAATAAATCTATAGTCGAAAATGAAAAACGAATTGCCGAACTCGATGGTCAAATTAAGCAAGCTTCATTAACTAGAGAATACCAAGTTGTCAAAGCCCCGGTAGATGGAGTTGTATTTGATATGAAAGCCAGTAATCCTGGATATGTCGCTAATACGACGGAACCCGTACTGAAAGTTGTACCGGAACAATCCTTGAAGGTGAAAGTATATATCACTAATAAAGATATCGGGTTTGTCAAAGAAGGAATGCCCGTTGATGTTCGATTTGAAAGTTATAACTTCAGTGAATTTGGCGATATCAAAGGTAAACTGGTATCTATTGGTAAAGATGCTTTACCGCCAGATCAAATTTATCCTTATTATCGTTTTCCAGCAGAAATTGAGTTAGATCGACAAACTTTACCAGCGGGCGGAAAGGAATTACCTCTGCAATCGGGGATGTCTGTTACTGCAAACATTAAGACGAGGGACAGAAGTATTTTAAGTATATTTACTGATAAATTTACTCAAACAGCCGAAAGCGTTAAATTTGTCAGATAGGTTATAGAAGTCGGGTTTTTACAATCACTATCGATAACACCCTTACAAGTTAAAAACCCAACTTCTGAAGAATCGCATGGGCATAGAAGTCCGGTTTTTACAATCACTATCGATAACACCCTTACAAGTTAAAAAAACCGACTTCTGAGGATTGCGGAGTCCAAAAATTTATGATCCGAAATCATGAACAATTAATAAACTTTCTATAAAGAAATAAAATATGTGTGTTGCTTTACTTACTTTCTTTTTTTTTAGATTATTGTATATAAATAAGTTCCCTCAAAAAGTGTAAGTTAATGTTCCCTATGTTTTGCTCAGCCGAGAAATAAGTGTAAGAAAGTAGTTTTGTTGATGGTAGAAAATAAATAATTCATTAATTTCTATCAAAAAAGCAGTATTTCGTGTTCTACTTCTAACACGCGCTG
Source organism: Richelia sp. SL_2_1 (assembly GCA_012033205.1). Taxonomy (GTDB): domain Bacteria; phylum Cyanobacteriota; class Cyanobacteriia; order Cyanobacteriales; family Nostocaceae; genus Rivularia. The sequence continues at coordinate 14,529 of JAAUSO010000116.1, forward strand.
AGTGAAAAAAATTTTATCAGTGTTTACACAACATTTCCGGAGGACAAGCAGAATATACTGTATTACAGTATTGCAGCTTACTAAAACTCGGAAAAGTTGAAATAAAGGTAATTCAAACCTTCTATATCAGGCTTTAGAACTGATGGACAATAGTAGGTTAATATTTTCCCACCCTATTTAATTTTTTTTAAACGGCTAGTAGTTTGGTTTTCAAGAAAATTTTTCAAGTTTTCTTAATCTCACACTGCCCAAATAAGTATTTTTGACACTAAAGGATGAAATCGCCTTCAGACATTTTTGAATGCCTTCATCCAAGAAAACATATCTACACCAATACTAACAAAATGTTAATAACAATGCCAAATTCTACAGAAGTTAACGTCATCGCTCGCGAAAACCAAAACCTTGGTACAGCATCTCTTAACCTTGATGACAATGCGAATTATCAAATAACCCTCTCGCCGGTAAATCAAAATACTCAGTACAACTTTGCTTATATTATTGACGTATCAGACAGCATGAGCGGGGAGCCGCTTCAAGCAGCGAAAAATGCTTATATTAGTTTAACAAACTCATTGATTGATAGCGGGATTTCAGAGGTATCGCAATTTGCAGTAATTCCTTTTGGCTCTGATGCATTGCTCAACGCACCCTTAAATGCAGCACAAGCAATCTCAACCATTGAAGGTTTATCTCTTAATGGTTTTACTAATTTTAATGCAGCACTCGAAAAAGCCAATCAGTTCTTTTCTACAGTACCTCCGGGAGCAACCAATAAAGTTTATTTTCTCTCTGATGGGTTTTCAACCACAGGAGGAAATTTTAGAAATACAGCAAAAGCCCTACAATCGGTAGCTGACGTTCAAGCTTACGGTTTTGGTGCTGCAAATATCCAACAATTAAGGATTGTAGATTCAGATCAACCTACCATCGTTGCTGAAGCATCAGAATTAGCAGATGAATTTGTTAATTCTATACTTTCTCGCGATGATATCTCTAAGATTAATATTCTTTTAGATGGCAAAATTATTCAAACCATTCAACCCGAAGAGTTGAAAGAAAGTTCTGCTGGTTTAACTTTTACAGGCTCCATTGACGGTTTAAATTCCGGAAAGGATACACAAAATAAGCTGTCCGCAGAAATAGTTTATACTGACAAAACCCCCGACACTACAGTTGATTTAGTCGTTAATTCAGAAACAGATCAAAATAATAATCAAGAAAATCTGGGTAATCCAGTTCCACAAACGATACAAGTAGTTCCAAAACTGGATAGTGAGCTTCCTGTTCTCAGCGTTGCAGATATTTCCATCGAAGACGATAATACTGGAACCAACATCATTGAATTTCCTACAACCTTTGAGAATAACAAACCAGAATATCCCAAAGTTGCGGTAATCGAAAACGATAATGTCGAACAAACTCCACAAATTGTTCCCCAAAATGCAGTTCAAAATATCATCGATGGCAACTTACTTAACTTAGAATCCTTTACAGGTAATGTAGCAATCACTTTTGCTGTAGATAGAGAAGCATTATTTGATAATACTGTCGGTTTTTACAAAATTGAAGACGCACAAGGAACCATTACCGATCCCATAACTGGAAACAAGCTTAAACCTAGTGATGGTAAAGCTTATGCAGAATTAGCTCTGAAGCTTCATCAACCCGAACTTGAACTAACGGTAGATAACCTCAGCTCTACTATTATCCAAGACACCCTTTTAGGAGGATATCTTTACGCTCCCTTCATGATTGCTGACGGGAATCTCGATACCCTCAAAGGAGACTTTAGTCAAGTCTATTTCTCCTTTGCTCAAGCTAATTCCGATGGAGTAGAGCATATTCGTTCTCTAGGAAACAATAGCTTGGGTTTTGAAGATTTATGGAAGGGTGGCGATAACGACTTCAACGATATGGTTATTCGTACTGAGATTACAATGGTTTAACCTCCAAAGAAGTCGGGTTTTTAAGGGAAATATCTCTAATCTCAGACAATTGTTCTAAAAACCCGACTTCTCACCCAAACAAAACCGTATAAGTATTCTTGCCAACACAATATTGATATTATTACCTTTAAAATTTAAAAACTTGCATATAAATACTTAAGTAGAAATGCAAGTATTATTTAAAACCTAAGTAAAAAAATATGAATAAAACCGTAGAAATTCAGGAAATAGCGATCGCGATTACAGCTAAAGACTTGAATCCTAACGTTGTTAACCTGGATTTTTTGAAATACAGCAATATTATCTCATCTGATTGGCAACTAGCACGTCCTCCGGTTCAAACAAAAAACTTGACTCAGCTTGTTTTTGAAAATGGCATTGCAATTGTCACACAACCGAACCGGATAATTTTGCAGAAGCTATTGATAAAAAAGATATTCAACAAGCAATTATTGCTCAATTAGCTGTTAAATATATAGAAAAGTTACCTAAGATAGAATATCAAGCTGTAGGTATTAATCCCAAAGGATTTGTAACTTTTACAGAATCAAATGGTGCAACCAAATATGTATTAAAAAACCTGCTTGCTTCGGGAGAATGGCGAGAATTTGGTAAAACACCCATAAAAGCTGCAATCCAATTAGCCTATACTTTAGAAGATTATATATTGAATTTAACTATCAATGAAGGATTGCTGAAAATTTCCGCAGAAAAATCCTTACCAGCAGTATTATTTTCCGGCAATTTTAACTACAATATTATCGGTAATAATCAAGAAGAAAGACTGCAAAAATTGCATCAAATTATTCATAATTGGAACAAAAATTTAGAAACTTATCAACAACTAATTAACGACAAATTTTTATCTGATCGACTTGAGGATAAAAACTTGATCCCCTTTGGTATTGCGATTTCTCCATCAATCTAAAATATTAGCAAGAATTATTCAAATTTATTGCTCTAATTAATTGTTCTCTTCAACCCTCTTTCTGACTAGAATCTCAAGGATAGAGGGTTTATAATTGTGATTTTTCTTCAAATTGGTTTGCTTAAGCAATTTTACGGTTATCAGATAAATTATTTAGTAGATATAAAAGGAAATATACCATTTGAAAATTGGTATTAGTTAGGATGTCCTATCTAATGTAATCAAACGAGCTATGACTGTTACGCTGACTAAATACCCTACAGCATTGTTGAATAAAATTGGCTCCTATGTTTGCCAAGCAGTTATTTATATTCAACAACAGCAACCAGAGCTTTTGCTCGATAAGTACAAAAGCATACCATGGCGTGACAATAGTAATCAATCGCGTTTGCAAGCAAAGTTAATTGAAGCAATTAGTAATGCTCAAGATTGGGAATCCTTAATTGCTCGAATGGAGATATTTATTAAAGCTTTGCTAATACCTTCAGCGATTAACACACCTGTTTTAGTAAAATTACAAGAAAAAATTCGTCAACTTAATCCCGATATTTCCGAGTCAAAGACTTCTGAAAATAAACAAGATGTAACCAAAATAGCAAAAGAATCTGAAATTGAGAATATCCCAGCAAAACCGGATGAGAATAATCAAACAAGCTTAAAAGAACATCAATCGGAAAATCAGCAAAATATAATAAACTCTCCACCAATTGAATCTTTAAACCCGAAGAATGAGTTAAACAATCAGTTAAAAACTGCTGAAAATCAACAAGATATAAATTCAATTAACAAAAAAATCTCTGTAATCAATATAAATCAACAGCAAACGGCAATAGCAGTATTACTTTTAGATGTAGAAAACATTCAAATTACAACTGAAACAGAACAAATTTTAAAAAATATTTGTAATCATCCCATTCAAATTAAAACTGCCTTTGCAAACTGGCAAAGTATGGGTAAAAAAGATATTGAATTTCATCATCGTGGATACGATTTAATTCATGTTCCTCGCGGTAAAGATAATGCTGACGGTAAAATGATTGCTTTTGGTTCACAAATTGATGAATATTACCCGAAAGTCAAGGAAGTTTTAGTTTGTTCATCAGATACAGTCATGACTAATTTATGTAACCATCTTCAACAAAAAGGATTAACTGTTTATCAAATTAGTCAACAATCGAGCAATTTAACTATATTTAATAGTAAAACAAATGAAACCACAAACCACACAGTTTTACCTTCCATAGAAAAAGTTTTATCTCAAATTAAAGACATCATTAAAGAACAACAACTACAAACATCAAATCAATGGATAAAGCTGACTCAAATCTGCAAAATATTTAAAGAAAAGTACAACTTTGGTGTCAATAAAGTTGTATCTCATCACCTTCCCGGTAAAACTGTAAAAAATATTTTTGTCGCTCAACCTGAATTTGTCATTTATCAAATACCCGAAAATCCAGAGGTATACATTACTTTGTTCAAGACACCCAGTGAAGAAAAACCAAATAATCAAATATTGACATTTGAGAATAAATCGACTTTAGAACAAGCATTGATGAAAATTATTACTCAAGCAGTAAGTGAAAACCCAAGTAATTATATTCCTATCCACACTGTAGGCGAAAGATTTAATAAACAGTACGGTAAAGGAATTACCAAAATACTCAAAGAATTAAACCTGAGTTGTAACTTTGTCAACTTCTTACAGTCGTGCAACTTGGTCGAAATCAAGAAAACAGGTAATATATGGCAAGTAGCTCTAAAGTGAGGAGTTAACCTTTGACCTTAAACCTCTAACCTTTAACCTCTAACCTTTGACCTTTAACCTTTAACCTCATCCCCCACCTTCCGAGAAAATTTAAGCTAAAAATCACTATCTACTGCTTAGGAGTGACTTGAAAATTTAGCAAAAAAGGCAGAATTTACAAACAGATAAGCTGTTAATGCCTCTTGCTTCAATCAAAATGAGAATTGCTTACGTTCACTTCTATGTCGAAGACGCCACAATTTGGCGTGATTGGTTTGTGCATCATCTTGGTTTTGAAAAATTAGACGATGGTGTTGTTATCCCCAGCTTCCCCGGTAGAGGAAATACACCTTCTCATACCCGCACGGAAGTAGTTAAAAGCGGCTCAGTTTGCTTTGTGCTGTCTTCAGCAATATCATCTATTAGCCCAGTAGCTGAATATCTCCGTCAACATCCACCAGGTGTAGTAGATGTCGCTTTTGAAGTGGAAAATTTATCCGCGACAATAACCCTAGCGAAAGCTTATGGAACGCATATTATACAACAACCCATCCTCCAGTTCCCAAAAAATCAACAAAAAAATCAAATTTACACTAAGCAAGCGAAAATAGTTGCTTGGGGAGGACTTACTCATACTTTATTGGAAAAACAATTAAAAGAGAATACAATTGAAAATTATTCCTCTCCTTGTTCCATTCAAGCAATAGATCACCTTGTCCTCAATGTAGCGGTAGGTGATTTAAAAGCTGCTGTTAATTGGTATGAGAATATTCTGGGTTTTCAACCCCAACAAAAATTTAACATTCAAACCGAATATTCTGCATTACACAGTCAAGTAATGGTTTCTCCTGATGGGAGTGTACAATTACCAATTAACGAACCTGCAACTCCCAATTCCCAAATTCAGGAATTTCTCAACGCTAACCGAGGAGCAGGAATTCAACATATTGCTTTAAAAACCAGGGATATTATCAGTAGTATCGCCCACTTCCGCGCCCGTGGCTTGTCTTTTCTGCCTATTTCTCAAAGCTACTATTCCCAATTACAGCAGCGAGCAAATTTACCTCTGACATCAAATGAAATAATTGCGATCGCTAAACAAGAAATTTTGGTAGATTGGAAGGAAGATTTTCCCAATGCTTTACTCTTACAAATTTTTACACGACCGATTTTTGCTCAACCGACCTTTTTCTTTGAATTTATCGAGCGTCGAGAGTGCGCTCAAGGTTTTGGAGAAGGTAACTTTCGCGCTTTATTTGAAGCAATGGAACTCGAACAAATTAAACGTGGAAGCTTACAAATAGGAGATAAAAAAGTGACCAAGGAATAGAGTTTATCCTAAGCTAAAATTTAAATAGATAAGTATATACACTTGTAGAAAAGCCTATATATCTACAAGTGCAGCAGCAAATACAAGTAATTTAAAATAAATTCGGAAAATAAAAAATGATTGTAGTCATGAAAGTCGGTTCCCCAGAAGCGGAAATACAACGCATTAATCAAGAAATGATTAATTGGGGGCTAACACCAGAGAAAATAGTTGGTCAACATAAGGTAGTAATTGGTTTAGTTGGAGAAACAGCTAATTTAGATCCATTGCAAATTCAGGAAATAAGTCCTTGGATTGAACAAGTATTGCGGGTAGAAAAGCCTTACAAACGTGCTAGTCGTCAGTTTCGACATGGTGAAGCTTCAGGGATTATAGTTAATACAAACGATGGTGAAGTTACATTTGGTGAAAATTATCCTTTAGTAGTAATTGCGGGTCCTTGTTCGGTAGAAAATGAAGAAATGATTGTAGAAACCGCACAGCGTGTTAAAGCTGCTGGAGCCAAGTTTCTGCGTGGTGGTGCTTACAAACCCCGCACTTCACCTTATGCTTTTCAAGGACATGGTGAAAGCGCTTTAGAATTATTAGCAACAGCTAGAGAAGTCAGCGGATTAGGAATTATTACAGAAGTCATGGATGCTGCCGATTTGGACAAAATTGTCGAAGTTGCCGATGTTGTGCAAGTGGGTGCGAGAAATATGCAGAATTTCTCATTACTCAAAAAAGTCGGAGCGCAACCCAAACCCGTTTTACTCAAGCGCGGAATTTCTGCCACTATTGAAGAATGGTTAATGGCTGCTGAATATGTACTTGCTTCGGGGAATTCTAATGTAATTTTATGCGAAAGGGGTATTCGTTCCTTCGACCGTCAGTATACTCGCAATACCTTAGATTTATCAGTAATACCCGTGTTGCGACAGCTAACTCATTTACCGATTATGATTGATCCTTCCCACGGTACTGGTTTATCAGAATTTGTTCCTTCAATGTCCATGGCTGCTATAGCTGCCGGATGCGATTCTTTAATGATAGAAGTTCATCCCAACCCCGCGAAAGCTTTATCCGATGGACCTCAATCCCTAACACCAGAACGTTTTGACCGTTTGATGCAAGAATTAGCGGTAATTGGTAAAGCCGTCGGACGTTGGGAACAAGCAGTTGCCATCGCCTGACGGAGATGGGGGGACAAGGGGACAAGTTAGGAGTTAAGAGTTAAGAGTTAAGAGTTATGAGTTTTGACCTTTGACCTTTAACCTTTAACCTTTAACCTTTAACCTTTAACCTTTAACCTTTAACCTTTAACCTTTAACC
>JAAUSO010000117.1 GCA_012033205.1 Richelia sp. SL_2_1
CGGCGATCTAATCCCTTTTTCTAGATTAGAATATCAAGATAGTTTTAGGGCTGACTATAATAAAGTGAAGGAAAACATAAGCGAGTTAAGTTACAAGAAACTTTGGCTAAAGTTAGCCGTTTATTGAATGAGTCAAATGGTGATACTGCTATTTTGAAACAAGATGGCGGCGGAATAAAATATAGTAAATTAAAGAATCAAGGGAATATTGACCATTTTAGAATAACTCAGAGCGTTCGAGTTACTTGTGTTTCTTCGCAAGGTCAATTAAATCTGCATCATTATGACGAACAACATGATGATATCAATAATAATCCTTTTTAATAATTTAATGGCTTTTTGTATTGTCAAATAATCTCACTTATTAATCAAAAAATCACCCTCTAATTAGCTTTTAGAGGGTTTTTTCGTAATTATTTTTATCCAACTAATCCGACTTAATCCAGTCGGCGGAAGTCCGTCCTCTGAAACTCTTACACAGCAGGCGCTCCAGAACGGGTTTTGGCAGACCTCAAAAATCGGTTGATTTCACAGCCTCTTAATGAGATAGATTATCATTTAATCCAAAAGCCCAAATGCTGAAACTATTTTATTGTCTTGGTTCTGGCGATTTTGGCAGAACCCCCCAGGTTTTAGACCCCGCTTCGGTCTGCCAAAAATCAAGCTGATAATCAAATATTAGAATGTTTGCTGTTTTGTGTCTAGTTTATTTCAATATTTTATTTAATTTCTTTCAATTTTTTACTTAGCGCCAATCTTTTTTCGGTCAACACAATTTCAATCGGATTCAAAGAGTTTCCAGTCGGTTTACCATCTCGTGATTCTGCTGGAGTATACTGCAAACTTGATTGGCGCATTAATAAAGATGCGATTGTCATCCCCACACTACCCTGAGCAGTCATTCCCGTGAAGTCAGCGATAATATCATCTTTTGTCCAACGGCTAGGAAGGCGATCGTAAACGTTCATAACTACTTGAGAAAATTCTACCGGGTCATAAACATCTGTGATTACTAATGGTTCGGGAATTATCAATTTAGGAAAATCCTGCTGTAGTTTTTTCGCAACGTTGATAGTCTGGGAAGAACAAATCAACCAGCAATACTTCAGTTCGGGTAGATGATGTTCTATTGCTTTGCGACAAGGTTCCTCTCGACTCACTAGTAATATCAATCCTTTATGTTTGCGAGGTGAGGATTTACCCAAATCTATCGGTGGTAGATTTGCAGTTAGTGATTTCCCTAGTAACCAAACACAAAATATAAAAATTAATACCGAACCAATAGCAATTTTAACGGTGTCTGGCGTGGTATCACCAACAATAGCTTTTAATATGTCAGTAACTGCATTACCAAGTACGGATAAAAAAATCGATCCAATTAGGAAAGGTATTAGAGTTTCTGGGTTAAAAAACCTCTTAGCTACTTGAGGAAAGCTGTTATGCATATTTAATTTGAATTTAAGTATATTAAACAAGGTTCGGCATATAATGTCATGGATAATACCTACATCTCGTTTTACAGCTTTTCAGTAAAAATGCCTTAAATTCATATTTAATTAATTAAAAGGGGGATATTACACGAAACATGAACTATGCCTGCATAGTCCTTAATGCAAGCAAAATACTTAGACCAACTCAATTTTCAATCTTAGACAATTCAGCTAGCGGCACCATAGGCTGGTAAACATCTAACTTCGCTTCCGTACCTTGTATATCCATAATTAAAAATGGCTGCCAACTATTCAAATGCGCTGGACAATCATTCCATATAACCTTATCTCCCACTTGAGGCATTTTCTCCAAATTTTCAAAATGCCGATTTTCAACTCATTAATACTTTGTCTTTCTTCTTCACTCAAAGCTTTCCAAACAGTAGATTTTAATTCTTCAGCCCAATTTTGGGTTATTGAAATAATTTCTTCCCAGCCAGCCGCTTGCACTAACATTTCAAGTTTGTTTGAAATATCTTCGGATGCAGCAGTATCCTGGTGTTGATTACCAACTAATTTTAAATCTAATTCTTCAGATACAGGTAGTTCAGAAGTTAATTGTGTCTCTAACTGTGTATTATCTAGTACTTCTTTTACATCCTCTTCAGAGTCAATATCTGATTCTTCCGGGTATTCAGAGTCAGTATCGTCTGTATCTTTTTGCAATAATGATTCAAATTCTTGCTGTTTAGATTCCCAGTCTACTTGATTCACAACATCTTTGGAGTTGTTGCGATCGCTAGCTTCATCAGTAATTAATTCCGTTAGAGTGCTAATTTTATCTTCTGGAATCTCAGCTTGTTGCTTCTGGTACAAATCCGCGATCGCCATTCTGACAATTCGCTGTGGGGACAATCCCGATTGCTCTATTAGCTTATCTGTAAGCACTCCTGTTTGATGGTCATCCTCCATTATTTTACCGAAAGTATAATATCGATTACCATCTGGTGTTGCTCGCCAATTACCAACTTTTTTCTCTGTTTTTTGAGATTTGAGAAACTTTGCTCTTTCCTTAATCAGTTCTAAGACAAGTCTGCAAGTCAATCCTCCAATGGGAATATCTTGCAACTTTTCAATCAAAACTTTGTAATTCTGCGAGCATAACCGCAGCAATACCGATACTGGTAAAACAGCCAAGTGTTCCGGACACCCAACAAAAGCTTGAAAATTCTCTGCTATTTTTAGCGATCGCCTTTCTTCCGTTGCCCCTTTATCCCATCCATACTCTTCCAACAGTGCGCGATACTGTTTCCTGTTAAGAGTGTGCTTACATTCGTAAAGCGAGAATGCTGCATACAGATACTCCAAAGTACTTTGCTCGATATGTTCCGTAGGATTGGAGTCAATATAGTTCTGCTCGGTGTATCTTTCGGTTGCAAGAATTAGTGAAGTCATGATAAATTCGATTTGCTTTTAATAGTCTTTGGTCTGTACTAAAGACCAATTTTTCTAATCCAACGAATCCGAATAACTCAAGCTGCTGTTGAGAGCATTTTAGACACTGTTGCGGGCTTGCTTGACTTAAGAGAAGCATCAATTGATGGAACTCGGGAAATAGCAGCCAACGCATAACCCAAAGTATGCTTGTGAATTTGGGGCATTTTGCGAAACGACATATCTTGTCCCCAGTCTTGGACTGATTTTGTACCAATATGCAGAACTTCGGTAAGGGTTTTAACACAAGTGCCACGAAAGTTAGCATGAGAAACAGTTTGTAATATTTCCTGCTCCGTTAACCCATCTAAAAGAACTTTCTCTAGAAACGTTTGAGCATCAACCGATGGTGGAGCAAAATTCCCTTTTAAGATGCTTCCTAGCTGATGAGGCGCAATTTGGGCAGCATAGATATAAGCAAGCGCAATCTTGCAGTATTTGGGCATTCCATCAAAGTTAAGGTCGCTTCCCCATTTACGAACCGTTGCTCGCTGAATATCAAAGATTGCACAAAATACCGTAATGCATTTTTTGCGATATTGGCTGTCTGTTTCTTCTTCGAGCAACTCAGAGGGAGTCAGTTCGGCGATACTGAAGCAGTGACGTAGAAACTGCCTGGGTTCTAAACCTTCTTTTGGTAAACTTTTGAGGATTTCGCAGTTTTTCATATTTCAAGATTCCTGCTTACAAATAAAGGGTTTTACGGGAGTATTGAACTTTTGGACTCGAAACTGAAATTTTATTATTTTGAATCATACCCTATATAGGTATATTAGTACATAATACATAATTTACCTATATGTTGATATTTATCTCAATGACATAATTGGGGTAAGTATCGTAATGGGTGAAATGTGTCTGACTTGAAAAAAACGGAAGAAAAAACTGTAAAGCTTGTAGTTTTTTTGTCTGACGACGAACGTACACAATTTAAAATAGCTTGCGCTCGTAGCAAAACCTCCATGAGCCAAAAAGCTAAAGAATTAATCCTCTCTTGGATTGAATCAGAAGAATCGGAATCTTCTTAAGAGGTGGGATTAGAACTGATGTTCGGAGTTGAATTGAGTGATGCTTTTGTGGATATCACTCTCAATTCTTCTCCGAGTGGTTCTGTAGAACTTGCTTAGGCTGCATATTTTTGTACCCAAAGCTGAAATTTTATTTTTCTTACATAACTCGCAAGCATTTTTAGGCTGCATATAAATTATTTTTGTTTAAATATAACTCTAGAGAATACCTAGAGGTTCTGTCAAGCATCTTTAATGCTATATTTACACTCATAGATTCTTTAAAGCATCACTACAACATCCCAAAAGATAATAAAGAAGGTGTAAATTAATGAAAACACAGCGAGAAGAGTTACTAGACATGGCAGAGGACAACGTTCGTTTTTCAATCACCCTATCCCCTTATGATTTTCGCAAGTTAAAGCTTTGGGCAAAGCTTCGAGGTCGTCCTCCGGCTGCATTTGCGGCTCAAATTATTGCTGCAAGGTTAGAGGCTAATTTTGAAAGTATTAATCAGCAACTCACAGAATATGCGCGATACAAAAATATTTCTATTGAGGAATTGGAAGCTAGCTTTGATTCTGATTGATTAAGGCATTTTTAAGTTAATTTTAGAGATAAAGAAGGATATAGCGGAATCAAGTGTCGATTAATAAACTTTTAATCCCTTCCGAGTCAGTTTTGTTATAAATAAGCGGGTTTTTCCTTTTTACTTATATATGGAATCAGTAGAAGTTTTTCACCAACAGAGCTATCATAGCCCATGTAGGTCATATATATCAACAAGGTTTTGTGGGCTATTTCCAAACTGAGTTAACTAGCAGAAAATGAGCGTGCGGTATATGTGACCTATTTATGTCGGATGAGAACAAAAAAGAAGACCAAACTGTAAGCTTTAGAGTTTTTCTACCTGAGTCCCTACGAACAGAATTTAAAGTCTGGTGCGCTAGAGAAGGGACAAATATGAGCGAAAAATCTAGGCAGCTTATAGAGCAATGGATTGAAAGTAAAGTTAATCAAAGTAATAAATGAATACGGGACTCTTTTGACCCGTTTAAATTACCCACAATCTCGCTCTCACAACGGAAGCATCTACCCTTAGCTTGTACAGTCTACTTCGTATTGCATGACAACAAAGTTGTTTACGTTGGTAAAGCAACAGTGCTAAGACAACGTTAGGATTCTCCTTGCTAGAATCCAAGAATTCAAAGACTTACCTGGTGAAGTTCGCATTGCTTGGGCAAGTGAATACAGTAACTATCAAGCAGTTTGAGTTAAAAACAATCTAGCGATCGCAGTGTAAAAATTAGTCAATTATTTCAAAGTTATCAAAAAATACAACTTCCCGAAATTAAGTGATAATACGGTGAAGAAGATTGTAACTTTTAGAGCAAATCCTCATTTATTTAGGAAGCCAATCCAAAATACAAAATCTTAGATATGCCTTTGACCTTCTCTTTTGCCCTGGACCAAAATAAAACCTTTGAGCTACGCTGTAGTTACGGTAATCGTCGTTTGGATACAGAAGCCTTAGCGACATTAATATGCAAAATTCTCTCCAGGAAAAGATGTAAAAGCTACTGTTCAAAGACATATGGGAGCTTCCACTCAGCATGATGTCTATGATTACTGGATTATGGTTGCAAGTCAGTTTCCGATGACAGAGTGTAACTTCTTCTGGAATTATGCAGTCTTTGATGGTAAGGAATTTAGAAACTACTCTGCGACCGTAAAAACTAATCTAAGTACTGATAGAGAAGTGAATGAAGAGCATATTCTATCAGGTGCGCCCATAGGGTTAGTAGCAATGCTTAAGGTAAACGGGGCTAAAAAATTTTTCTATTAGAGTGTATTTTTACGCTATCAAATATATTTTATTTTTTTTAGCTCATATCTCTAAACCTGCTTGCATTGCAAATATACAGTATGTAACCTGACAATTGTTTGCTGAATTAGGCATAAATTTAACTAAGCTTAAGTCGAGTTAAATCTAAATCAAAGTAGCTGGATTTGTTAAATAAAAAATATTTAACAAATATTGTTGTAATACTTAAGCTTGCCTTTTTCAGCACGGACAATCATGTTTAGTTGGAATTGAGTAGGTATGGTATATGAAAATGTTATCTACACGCAGAAGACACTTTCTCAAAGATACGGAATATCAATTGCAGCCTTACAGCAGTGGTTCCCATACGCGGGAATTGTTAAACCCAAGAAGCGTGGAGGATATTTTGATGCTGCAACGGTTGAAGTAGCTGACATTTTTTATGTGGCTATCAGAGTTAGAAGGTTAACTTTTGAGGAATATCTAGAACAGGTAATTCCTGCTGGTGGTTTGGATGCTTATTTACGTCTGGTTAATAAGATGACTCTTTATGATTTTTTGACCAAGCACATATCCGAAGCAGAACAAAACAACCCAATTGTACAAACAGTAATTAGGAGGCTTGAACGTAATGAAGCATATCAATCAGCTAGCACAACAGCTACAAGTTTCACCTGAAGTTGTGCGAAATATTTGCCAATTATTGGATTTAGAGATTAATGAGAATACAATTCCAGAACAAGTTGAATCCCAGTTGGTGAATCTGAAGGCTGCTGCAAATAAAGAAAGTATGTCTTTAGAAGAAGCTGCTCGGCATTTAATTGAGATGCGCGATCGCGAAACAGAAGTTGGCGATCGCAAATTCAACAAGCGTGAATACATCAAACAAAGATTTGGTGTAGATCCAGAACAAGCTCCCGGAGATAGTTTTGTGGGAATGCTTTACGGGGATACTGATAGAGGCATTCAACTAGGACAATTACGTCATCGAGTAGTACTGGAATCTTCTACTCTTGCCTTAGAGGAATTTATATTTAGTGGAACTGGAGATAATTTAAATGAATTTGACCAAGCCCAGGAGCGGATCAACTCTCGCATTGATAATGATTTTTTCGGCAAAGTCAACTGGGGGGAGGAGAGTCATCCCTTACTGCTAAGTACATCAACACCGCAGCAGAAACAGTTGAAATCCTCGCAGCAGAAAATAAAGCAATCTCAGAAGAAGTAGTAAATCAAATGCTACCTATTTGTTATCAGTTTCGCGATGAAAGTTTATTGCAAATACGCAATAATGCAACGGTTGCAGTTGGTATAAACTTTCTCAGTGTTTTGGCTGGAACAGTTATTGGAACGTGGGTAGCAGTTCCCCCAACTCAAGAAAGGCGAGAAATTTCTAGTATTCAACCTATTTTGATTGGAGTGGGGATTGGCGAAATAATTGGGTTGATTTTGGCACTAATAGTAATTTGGATGGGTAATAAAAATGAGCGCAGCATTTGACTTTTTAGTTAACACCGCAGGTGGATTATTAATGAATCTGGGTGTTTCTGGAATGGTCGGTCAATTAATGGGAGTAGGTGCAACCCTTGCCCTAAATCCATTATTACTATTAACCGGAATAGTTGTTGGTGGTACGGGTATTGCTGTTGCCCGCGAATTGAATAAACGCCCGCAATTAAGTTTGATTGTTGACAATACTTAGATGAGGAGTTCCAATGTTTACTCCTGTACCCGTTCGGGATAAAAAGCCAACTCGAAAGAAGAAAAAGGTAAGTATAGGGTTGTGGACGGCTTTTTCCACTGTTGGAGCAATTTCCGTAATTGGTGCGGTAGCTTTAGTGGTTGGCTGGAACCAGCAAATACCTGGGAAGAATCAAATTTCAGCCGTACAGCAAGCCAAAACGCAAGTTTCTCAAATACGGGAGGTTTATCTAGAAAAATTGTCTCGCACTGACTATAATATTGACCATCTTTCCAGTTACTCTTCTGTTGAAGGTGCGCCAAATTTGAGCGGCTGGAGGCAGATGACAGCAGCCTTATGGGGTCAACAACTCAAAAGTCAAATATCCGCGATGCAGAGTGATGAAAATTCTGGTTTTTACCGCCTGCATTATATGCCTGCACTGGAAATAGTTAAGTTTAATTCCCTGGATGTTTTGTTAGAAGCGGCTTCGGGTAATGATACTTTTTACTGGGGTTATCGCAAAACCGACGGAACAAAGGTAGAAGAAAAGATTCCTAGAGGTGCGGCTGCTGTAATGATATTAGGGAAGCTTGAAGCAATCGATTACGCGCAAAATCTGGAATCTCAACCCGTAGTGGATTTGAATCAAATGTTAGTTCAAATTCGGAATGCTCAAGAACCATATTCCTTAGCTCAAGCACAGTTATTACGCGCCCGTGGATATTCCGATCCAGTCGAACAATTAGCTCAAGTGGGAGAAATTCGCGAAAAAATCAAAAAACAACAGGAGGAACGAAAACTTTATTTACAAGAAATGAAAGAAACGGTTAGACCAGCAACTCCGAAGCCAGAAAACACAGAACCTTAAAATATCATCAAAATGAAGCTCTGAATAATGCTTGTAATCTCAAACCCCAAACCAAGGAGACTGTAATATGTACGTTAAGTTTGCTGCTGCGATAGTTTGTATAGCTCTATGTTCGCTTAATGTTGTAGCGGCAGTTAAACGTACTCCTATCCGTACAACTCTTTCTGGTTCAACCCGCACAACAATTGAGATGATGCCGTCCCCCAATTCATCCGTACACTGGATGAGTGCAATTATCTTTATCGCTGGTTTTGCTAGTTTTTTGAGTTGGGGAATTTCTGATTACAACCATGCAATTGAAGATGATGAGATTATTGATGATTCGGTGAATATAAAAGCCCCCACAACCTCAAATAATGTTCAATTACCTCCACCTGTTAATCCTGATGTGAATAGTGTTTCTAGCAATAACTTAATTCATTTTCCCTCTCGTTCCTTATCTAACTATTCCGATCTAGATATAGCGAATCAATCTGAAACATTGTCTCCACAAGAATTTTATTCTCAACTCCAACAAGAGGATTTATGGGGAGATGATGATTCCAATCCAAACAATAATGTTAATTAGGAGTTAAATATGTCCAGAAATCGTCGCGATCGCGTTGATATTGATTATTCCGATGGTGGTGCAATTATTCCCACCACACGCTTGCAGGGAATGTTAAACCAAGTCCAACAGCAAGGAGGTATAGTAAATCAGCAGTCGGCAATGCCAATGTCTGTTGATTCCCAACCTGTAGAAGTAAGGTACGTGAATTCACAAACGAGCTATAAATCAAAAGTCCCTCAAATTGAAATTCCCTATGTAGAAACGTGGAAAGCTCACAGATTACACCCCCAGAATCAGGCGCGTTTCTTTTGGTATCCTGCCTACTTCCTCAGCGATTGTATAAAGTCTCCAATTGGTGTGGGTGCAGTTGGGTTGTGGTTGTTTGTAATGTTGGTTAATTTTCTACTCAATGGTAGCTATACCGGACCAGGTTATGCTTCTGGGAAGAAGATTGAAGTTGTACCGGAGGAAGCACCTTCGTTTGCCATGCCTGTATTTCGGCAATTGGAATAATGTTGGTCAAAATTTGCTTTGGAGTAACTTTATTAGTGTGGGTACTCGATATTCTCCAACCGGGATACCTCAAGTTTTACAGCTTAGGTAATGTCACTCAAAAAATTAAGTTCCCAATTTCCAGTATGGTTATTTCTCAACCCAAGCCGAAACCCATGCCAACTTCCAATGTTTGCAACAATCCTCTTAATAATTTTGAGAAGTTACTAAGTTCTACCAATTCTAGTTGTCACAATGCGAATCAAACTGGAAATTGAAAGTAACAATAGCAAAACAGTAGATTTGGAAGAGTCTGATAGGGGTTTCTCTATCGGTAGAAATTGGGGATATGCTTTTGCGACTTTAGTTTTGAGCATCGCGATCGCACTTCCCCAAGTTTCAAAATGGGTGGAATCCCAACAACCAATTCGGTTACTCCAAAGATTAGCAAAAAATACAAACAAGCTTACCGACTCTAAAAGCACAACTTTTCCGACAACTAAAGGTTCACCTATCACCAGTGGTTTTGGTTGGAGAATTCATCCCCTTACTGGGGAACGTAAGTTTCATTACGGCATTGACTTTGGTGCTTCTAAAGGTACTCCAATTTATGCTTTTGATGCTGGTTTAGTTGAGTTTGCAGGTTGGAGGGGTGGTTATGGAAAAGCTGTCATTATCAATCACGGTGCTGGGAAATCAACTCTTTACGGTCATGCTAGCAAGCTTTCTGTGCGAAAAGGGGAACAGGTTTTACCTGGACAAATAATCGGAAAGGTGGGAAGCACGGGGATGTCCACCGGACCACATTTACATTTCGAGGTGAGGCTAAATAATAAACCAGTTAACCCGCGTCCCTATTTACAACAACATAAATTAAGCTCCAACTATTCACCTCGGATGCAGGCTTTTTTAGCAACTATTCGCTGGGCTGAAACCGGAACAAGTGGAACCCAAAGTTATCAAAAATTAGTTTTTAATGGCACTTTTGATGATTTTTCAACTCATCCGTTAATTAAACAATGTGCCTCAATTAATGGAAAGAGAATTTGTTCTACTGCTGCTGGTGCTTATCAAATGCTCGACAAGTCTTGGCGGGATTTACAACCAAAATTAAAACTATCAGATTTTTCTCCTGAATCACAAGATAGGATGGCTATTGAATATATTCGTCGTAACAGGGCTATCTCTGATGTTGAGTCGGGTAATTTTACTCAAGCTGCTTGTAAAGTTGGTAAAATTTGGGCTTCTTTTCCCTGCAATTCCTATGACCAAAATCCGAAGAAAATAAGCGAATTGAGTCGTTATTATCAAAAACAATTATCTCTAAGGGCTGGTGGTTAATATGCATAATTACACCAATGCCGAAATTCATCAAGCTGTTACTGCTCTAAAGTTACAAGGGTTATCTAACCAAGAAATTCAAAAAGAAGCAGAACAGATATTTGATTTTAGCCAACAGTTATATGTCGCAAATATCCTCCAAGAATCATACTTTGGTAGTAAAATTATTCGTCCCGTTAAAAATTACGACAATGATTACTTGTTTGAAATTATTTACCAAGGCGTAATTAGCGGTACTGATTATAACCAAATAATTGATGTTTGCTCGGAAGAATTAAATTTGGAAGATTTAGCTTTCTCCAAGCTAGCATTAGAGTATATTTTAATCAATCGATACATTAGTACATATGAAAGAGATGCTTTCATCCTTGAATTATATAAGCAATATCAAGAAAGTAAATCCTATCAAGATTTAGTTAAACTTGGTGATTCTACCAAGAACGTTTATCTAAAACAACTAGTTTACAAAACAGCCGAATTAGTTGCTAAGAAAACAGGAGAAACACCATCTTTATCTTTAGCAATCAGTAAAATAAACCAGAATTATGGGCATTTAACGAGTAACACAGAACAAGATATTACAGAAGTCGAAGAAACATTTAATCATAAGGTGGGTGACACCTTAGTCGAAACTCTTAATGATTTTGGTGTTAACTGTAGCTATGTAGATACTAAAGTAGGTCCCACTTTCAAACGTGTCAAAATCAAATTGAAAAAGGGAGTTAGCTTCAAGAAGGTTCAAGGACTTGGTAGCGATTTGGTTCAGCAATTAGGAGAAGAATTGGGATTTGAAAACCCACCGATGATATCTGTTGTACCGGGTGCTGTTGTGTTTGATATTCCCAGACTTGAACGACAGATAGCTCATTTCAGCGATTACGTTGACTTAACAAGTGAGATTGACATCAATGGAATAGTTATCCCCGGTGGTGTGGATGTTGATGGTAAATACATTGAAATTTCACTTTGCGACTCCAATGTTTACCACACCTTGGGAGGAGGTATGACTGGTGGGGGAAAGAGTCAGTTTGAAAAAGCAATGGTTCTTTATTTAGCATTGCGCTATCCTTCCAGCTTGGTACAACTTGCTTTGAGCGACGTTAAATTAGTATCCCTAACTTGTTTCAATGGACTTCCTCATCTCATCGCACCCGTTGCAGAAGATGCAGCTAATACCCTGCAAATTTTTGATTACTTGGTAGCAGAGCAAGAACTCCGCTACGAGGAATTTAAACGGATGGGAGTTGAAAATATTAAAGAGTACAATCAAATGTTTCCCGATTGTCCCATGCCTCGAATAGTTTCTGTAACTGACGAATGTTTTGATTTACTTTCAGACAGTACCTACAAAGACTCAATTGAAATGAATTTGATGAAGCTGTTAGCTAAAGCAGGTGCTGCGGGAATCAATATTTTTCTGTTTACCCAACGTCCCGACAAAGATGTAATAAAACCGCTGATTAGGTCAAATTGTTCGGGTAAAGTTGCTTTTATGGTTTCACGTCCTGAAGATAGTGGAATTATTCTGGGGAATCCCGACGATAACCGTGCTGCTAGTCTGTTGGGTAGTGGGGATATGCTTTATAAATCTCCCAAAGGTGTTATGCGTCTTCAAGGTTTGTATTTAGGTACAAAAGTCGATTTTGAGGATTATCTCAACCAAGCAATGAGTACCCATAAAGATATTCCTTGTTGGGATTCGGGGTTAGAATTTTCTCGCTTTTCAATTGACAATACTTCTAATCATCAAACGGGAGCTAAAAATTCAAATAAATCCACAACTGATTCGCTTGTGAAGAATAATCAATCGGAGGCAGTTTCTTTTAGTATTAACCTTAATGATTTAGCTAAATCTCAAATTCATTCTCTCCACAGTCGAGGTTACGAACTACATCAAATATTGCAACAAGTCTTTAATTTATCGCGTTCTGATGGTAGGAGATATAGGCGAATCAGGGAGATTGTTACTGAATTTATTGCTAGTTTAGAAGACCAAAATCAAGATGATATTTGAACGTTATGTAATAGGTGATATTCCTGGTGGATTATTGTAGCAGCAATAAAGTAAGTTCAACTCTTACTATCACCATTGGGGATAAATGATTGCCGATACTGAAAATATTAGTACAGAATTATTTTAATTCTGAAAAATAATAGAGTAAGGTGTAGGCTAATTATTTTCCTCAAATCCCGATTTTCAATATGCCGGGGCAAGAGTAATTTTTGCTTTTGTTACCCGTATTAGAGAGGGATAGACTATGTTTAAGAAACTTTGTATCAAAGTATTTCAAGCAATTAATCTGACAGTGGGAGCAACTTCATTAGTTGCAATTGCTGTTGGTGCGCTAACAGTTTTTGGTAGTAGTGGTTTACTTTGCCTTGAAAAAGCTGGAGTAAAAACCATACCGGAGAAACGGATTCATCAAACTTTACAGCTTGGAATGGGTTCTACTCTTCTGGGAACTGTTGGGTTTGTATCTGCGACTTTAGCTGCTACTTGTATTGCTTCAATTTTAGATGCTGTTGACTGGGATGATGAAGAAGAGTCTCCAACTTCTAATAATACTAATTCCGTAGTATTTAAGTCTAGTGCGAGTATCACAACGACTGAGAATAATGATTTGCTCTATCTTTATCAGATAATGCGAATTGAAGGTTGTTCTCATCTTGATACAAAGTTGATTGTTGGAAGGATAGAAGATGAAGTATTACGAAAACTTGTTGTCTACGATTTTTTAGATTCCCGTCGTAAAGATAGCTTAATGGAATTATTTAACTTAGATTTTGATGAGGATAAGCTAATTGGAAAAGCATTTTCATCCTTAAAATCAAACCCTTGGAATGCTGTTTGTGAATTTGTTGATTTCTACCGTCCTCAATTAGAATTTAAATCGTCCTACGAGGAATTTTCTAGTTTTAATCTAGAAATATGTGCTGGATGTCGCAATTTTCATGGAGCAAATAAAATAGTTTGCGGAATGCATCCATATGGGTGGGATGAGAGTTGTACTTGCCCCGATTGGCAGTCCGATAAACATCAAAAACGGGTTTATTTTCCATTCGAGCGCGAAGAAGTTATTGAGCAGTTGAATCAGAGTATTGAAATAAATCAAGCATCTTTGATAAAAAACGACAACGGCACTTTAACTCTTTGGGATGAACATACTAATCGTAGATTTGGGTTTTCGTGGGCAGGGATTCTTCTTGATGCTTCAGACAAACTAGTAGATTTGGGCGAACACGCTCGATTGCTTTCTTACGTTCAATATTTTTCAGTACGAGCTGTAATTGAATTTGACTATTCATCTAAAATTGATGAATTTGCTCAACAGTTGAAGGGTATTGCTACTGTTGAAATTAGCGATACGGGTATTAATATCAGGGTTAATCATTGCCCAAAGTTGAATATAAATATTCAACGGCAATACCGTTTCTTATTGAATGGTATCCCTTTGTACCCTTACGAATCAATTGTACCGCAAGTACTTAAATACAATTACAATCTTGTTACTTTTGTTGAATGGTTGAAAGTTAATAAAGCTAGGGTAAGTCAATGAATCAAAGTTCCAGCTTCAATCTAGAAATATCAAGAAGAACTTATCAGAAGTTAGGGTGTATATCGATTCATCTCTTGGAAAACACTGCAAATTTTCGGGAACTTAGTTTATCAACTACAAAAAGGTTGTAAAACTCTCTTTCCTTCATGATTATGGGCATGATTTGTTAGATGCATTCAGTACGGGGAGTTCAATCTCCCCACTACTGGGTGATATCAAAAAATCATCCAATAATTATTTGGAGGAGCTACAATGTTTAAATTTTTGTTTGATTGTTCGGCATTTGAAATTTCTGCTACCGTTCAAACTATCAACAATATCTTGTTTCCGGTTGTTTTGTTTGCTATTATCTTTATTGTAATGTGCGAGATTTTCTTAATTGATATTGCAGTTGATGAAAATTTACCGATGATGGATAAACAATTCATCTCTGGTGTTGTCAGAGCTCAAATTGATAAGAATATTCCTTGTCAAAAAGATGAACCAAAGGTCGAAAACTTGCTTTCTAATATGGAAGTAAAAATCGGCGATTACAAAACTGAAATGGAAGTGCTTGATATTGATAGAGAACAAATCGGTGTTCGCCCTGGTCGAGCAACAAGTTAAACACGTAGAAATATTGGCGATTAGTGAGTGAAAAGCCTCGGCATTTTGATTGGGATTTATTTCATCCGAAGAAACTTAATAGTTGACCTAATAAACTAGCTTATTGCCAATGGAAGCAATGGACGATAAATCAACAAGCACATTTCCCAATTCCTTCGGTTCTAATTTGTGTAAACCACCTCCGTACACCCGACCTCCAGAAATTAGAGCTTCATCCGAAATATTCTTTAAAGCAAACCACACATCCTTTTTCAATGAAGACTGATGTAAAAAATCTTCAGCTAAAATAGGTTTTGGGTATAACATCAAGTAAACATTAGTGCGATCGCACTGGAATGATTCAAGATAAATCGGAAGGTTTTTTTGCGACTACTATTAGTTCGTCCCATGTAAGTACAGAGGAATGGAGTCGGAGGACGATTTTCTTGAGAGTACCAAGGGGTGCGATGTTTACACAAGTAGCGGGAGCTAATACTGCTCTCTTCACCTATCTGAAGATATTGCCAAAGCGTAGGATAGTTATTTCGTACTTCTGATAAAGGCAAATTACAGTCAAGTAAGAATAACTGCTGTTCTAAAAGGGGATTACCAAGAATGTCAGCTTCAATTTCTTCTACTGATAAATAGCGAGGACTTGGTAAAATTGGCTTCAAAAACTGAGCAGGAATTTGATGAGCATTGACTTGTTCTTTGGTTAGGATGAAAAAATTATTTGCTCCCGTCGCTAGTCCGCGTTTAATATTGAATAAATCTTTTAATCTAAACTGTTTGGAATTGAAGTTTTTTGGTTCAAATATTAATCCAATACTAGTCCACTTGGAAGTATTGCGTAATGTATCAGACGTAACTAAATTTCTTTCTTTGGGTGCTGTAAGACTTCCACCATAGGTAAACTCTATTGTATGATTTGGTGATGGCAAAGTTTTTTTAAACCAAATAATTGTACTTGATACCAAAGCATCATCAAACTGTACTTGATTTGGACAAAAACGATGAACGCGCATTAATGTTACATTCTTAAGCAAATAATCTTTAACTTGCTGTCCATAATTTACATCCATAAATCCACTAGGTATTAACCACCCAGCAATACCATTGTCTGCCATCCAGGCATCTGCAATACATAAGAAATGGCAATATAAACTTGCTAACTGACTTAATTTAATTCCAGCTATTTTGAGGCTTTTATTTTGTAGTCTTAGTTTATCGCTACGGTTTAAATGATGGTGGCGGACATAAGGTGGATTACAAATGATTAAATTAGCTTTTTCCTGTTGATTTTTAGGTGGTAAAGCTTTTGTAAAATCACTAATATTGATTATTAACGGTGTTTGTTTCCACAGTGAAATTGCCTCATCACCATAGTGGGAATCAATTTCATACCCTACGGCTGATTCAATTTTTGATTGAGGGAATAGTTGCAGCAGTGCGGAGTAAAATGAACCAGTACCAAATGCAGGGTCAAGAAATTTTATTTTTTGATTTTGTAATAGTAAATTCTTAGAATATTCTATAATCTCGACCGCCAATTCTGTTGGCGTAGCAAATTGACCAAGCTTGTTGCGTTCGCTTTGAGTTTTCTTTGCGTCAAGCTGATTTTGACGCTGTATTCTCATTTCTTCCGTTAACTTAGTGACATTCATATATTAAATAAAGCTAAATCATCTATACGATGTTCCCATACCCAATCAATTCCTTCTGCTGCTTCATATGCTAAATATCCACTATCGAAATATCCACATAAAAACAGAATAAAACGAATACTGTTACCGTAACTGCTTTTTAACTGTGCAACTTTAGCTGCTTCTTCTTTACGGCGCTTATTAGGATTCGTAAAATCTCCTGCGGACTTTGCTTCTATTAATAAAGGTAAATCACTTGGCGATGAATGTAATGGCATAATTACAGTATCTACGGGAATATTGACTTGTTTTTTACCAGATTGTAAGTTCACCGGAATATTAAGTCGAAATGTAAAATTTCCTGGCTCAATTGTATTAAATTTTAATCCAGTTCCTCGCGGTAAGTATGAGTAACCGCGTGCTTCTAACCACTCACGAATTACAGCTAATTGTCTTTGCTCTTGAGCGTTGCGAATAATTGGGTCTGCAACTGCACCGCACAAACGGTCTGCAATAATTGTTGCTGCTGTTAGAATTTGAGCTTCAGTTGGTTGTAGTTGCGTATCAAGCCAAGGAAAAATACCTTTATCAATTAGCTGTGCGAGTACTTGACTAATTCTTTCTAATTCAACATCAACAAGCGTACTTTCCATTTTTGGTGGAATACGTTGCTTATCTTCCATGTTTTTGACTAAATTGGGCGAAACACCTTTTCTACCAATAAGTCTATCGCGTGCTATTGGTGGTGCGGTTGCCATCCGAAGTATTGGTAATACCGATGGATATTGCCGTAATAGAGCAGGTGTAATGTTAGTCAAATTGGCAGTCCAAGATAATGCTGATTCTACTTGCTGTGTTGTATTAATGCGAGTTTCGCGGTATGTTACTGGAGCAAATTGTATAAACCAGTTGTTGTAGAAGTTTACCGACTGAGCAATATCTTGTGTCCATAAGTCGGGTTTGTCGGCGTTAACTGGCACTGGATTTCCTCTATTACGACTAAAGCTTAGTTTTTTCTCGCTTATAACTAGAAAAGGTTAAGCACTGTTTGCTTCTGATAATTCTTCAAATTGACTGATTCTCTTTGTATGACGAGATTATAAATCTCTTGTATTTCATCAACAGTATTTTCTTTGGTTAGAAATCGGAATGTTGAAGCAGCTAAATATTCTGGTTTTTCCTCAAAAGCCAACCACAAACGATTTTCTACTTCGGCAACTTGACCTGTAGTATTAGAACCTGCGAAAATATCTACTACTAAGTCACCAGGGTCTGTTAGAAAACGGATAAAGAATTCAGGTAATTTAGCAGGAAATCGAGCCGGGTGTTGCTTAACAGAAACAGCCTTGCAACCTTCTGTATATTTACCGTTAGATTCAGTGTTAGAAATTTGCAACAAATTGGAAGGAATAGCTCCACCATTATCTTTAGCAAAAGCTTTACCGATATCGTGACCAGAAGGTCTGACTTTTGGCTTGTAAAATTTGTCAGGGTCTTTTAGTAATTTTTTCATCCGATCGCTATAAGGTGTAAGAACTTTTGTGACATCAGCTTTGGGAAACTCAGTCTTACTAAACCACCACACATTGTTTACAGAATCTTTAGCGCGTATCTTGCGCTTATTGACCCACTCAATAGGGCTGGGCAACTTAGACGGGTTATACCAGTAAAAGTCTTCAGCTAAGAAAAAACCAATATCATCACAAAAGCTTATGGGTACTCGGTAATTGTACAAGCTACGAACAGGAACCCCTTTTCTATAAGCTCCACCTAAATCTACAACAAAGCTACCATCATCCCGCAGCTTTTGGTGCGCCAGTACTGCAAACTCACTAAGCCAATCTATATATTCATGTTGTTCTTTGTTACCGTATTCTTTTTTACGTTGAAGAGCAAAAGGCGGGCTGGTAATAATCAAATTAACACTACCATCTGGTAATTTACGTAAAAGTTCTCGCGAGTCACCAATGTAAGCTGCTCCTTTTTCTGAAAAGTAAGCAGGTTTTACGTTTTGCAAGTACAAAGCAGATTGAGTCATAAATAATACGAGTACACTGTATGTATCAATTATTAAGGAAAGCCATTGTGGTAAATAACCGAAATATGAATTACTAAAGTTGGGATGTTAATTACCAATAATCAAAACGAAGTACAGTAAATTCGTAGTATACCTTATAAAAACTGTGGAACTATTTATTACAAGCCATAATGATAAGAGCAAAGGGAGGAAAAAAGATTGTTAGAATCTCATCCTGACTTAATAATGCTTGAAAAACTGTTTCCTGCAATAAGGCTATACCAAGAATTAGCTTCAAAGCATGGAATTAACGATATATTTCAGGATAACGGTGGAAAGCTATTGCAAGTTCTGCTGATATTAGGTTTGACTGTCCTTCCCGGACGTGAAGGTAATGATGCAGTTGACAAAGACGGGAACGAGTACGAATTAAAATCAATTAATATTGAACTGACGAAGGGATTTTCAACTCATCATCATATGAATCCTACTATTATTAGTAAATATCGTAAAGTTGATTGGATTTTTGCAATCTACAAAAATATTGAAATACAGGCAGTTTATCGTTTAACACCTACTGAATTAGAACATTATTATACTTTGTGGGAAAGTAAATGGTATAACGATGGAGAAAAGGACATTAATAATCCTAAAATTCCTTTAAAGTATGTTGTAGAAAATGGCTCATTGCTATTTGGTAGTCCTCCTAATATTTATATTAAAAAGAGTCGAAATAAGAGGATATAGTTTAAAATACGATAATGATTAGTAAAACATAAATAAATTTACTTGGGATAAACGGCACAATAGCAATAATTATTGACTTGATACTACTTTAGAAGCAACTGTAGTTGTTTAATAACTATTTCACATAAATTCATTGTCCAATTTTCTAGTATTTTTATAAGTAATCTTCACAATTACCGTAAATTAAATACTCCACGTATTCTTCAGCAAAACTTTTATTAGATGTCGGCTGATGCTCCTTTAAACACTTGTTAGCTGCTTTATCAGCTAATTGATTTTGTTCTCGAGGAATCCAACAGAGACAATAATCATCTAAACAAGACAATAAATTCAACACTCGCTCGCGATAATCCAAAAATTTAGAGTTAGGTTTTATCGGATATTTTCCTAATATCTGATAAATAACCATTTGACTATCACCCTTAATTTCAAGGTTAGATATTCCTAATTCTTGAGCTTTCTCAAGACCAATAATCAATCCCTCATATTCTGCATCGTCTGCAAAAGCACGAGGAAAAAATTTAGTAGTTGTATGATAAGTTAAATCGGACATTTCAATAACTGCTGCTGAAGCTGAAATACCTGGTCGCCCTAAAGATGTACCATCAAAAGTGAGAATAGCTGGTTTTTTCGCACGAGCAGCCAACTGTGCTTGTTTTCGAGCTTTTCTTTTTTCTGCATTATGCAGTCGTTTTCTCGTTACATCCTTCAACGGTTTCTTTTGCCAAGGAATTTTTAATTGCTCCGAAAAAAGCTTCATTTTTTCGATAGCTTCTATTTTAGATTTCGGAGCATTTTCAATTAGTATTTTTACAATATGCCACTTATTTTTACCCTCTCGTCTAAATAAACAAATTTGATATTGATTAAGCTCTAATGGTGTTAGAGCAATGATTTTTTAGGTGGTGCCATTTTCTTAAGTTAGTCTCTTGCTCAAATTATAAAATTGTAATTATGCAATCAAACCATTAAATTAGAACAATCCCAAAATTGCTTCGTCGTCGATGGTCAATTTTCCATTGTTTCAACAATATTTCCTTCCAAATAAATAACTGCTTTAAAAGCGATTAGGGTATTGTTGGGTGATTAATGATTTTCTTTTGATTATCAAGAAAGTAGATGCGTCCCTAACATTTATTTGAATTTCGCTGTCAAAATTTTTGTACAATTATCTTTAAGACATTCGACAAGGTAAACGGTGGCGATCGCCTACCATCGTGATTGGGTTTTTGCTTCTAATGATGGTGCTGCTAGAAAATTTGCGAAAGAACGGAGAATAAGCATAACAGGAACTTTAGGAATTCTTATCAAAGCTGTTAAAAACGAAATTCTCAACTTGTCTGTTGCAGATACAATTCATGCACAAATAATTGATGAGGGCTATCGTTCTCCTTTATCCTACGAAAATGGTATTTCGATTTATCTTAATCAATAGTTTATAGAATTTTACTTTATAAATAAACTTGTCTCTTAATGTTTCGATGAGTTTAGGTTTGCGTGGTAAGCACTACAATATACATTGACCATTACTTACCATTCTCCCGCATCCATGTCCAACCTTACCCCCGAAGGTCCCCAACTGTTCATCGGGAAAATGATAACACTATAATTGTTTTATGTTGTCGTGGGATGAGAAAAATGGGAAATTGGGACTTGTGGAGTTTGATTTGCAGATTGCGATCGCATCCCTTGATCAAGGTAAACCTGTTATTCCCGTGTGATTAGATGTGATTTATCAGCAGTTAGCTCACAAACTAAAGCTGTAAAATTAAGCTATCTCAAATTATGATCATTTTGGCAAATACCCAATATGATCTCACCTGATGCAGTAAAAAATTTGGTAAACTTTGTTTTTACATAAGATAAGGCAATGAATGTCCCTATTGGTCAGGATTATCAATATCAATTTGGTGGTAGTCTTCCGGCTAATGCACTCACCTATGTTACACGCAAAGCCGATGAAGATTTGTATCAAGCTTTGAAGGCTGGAGAGTTTTGTTTTGTTCTTAACTCTCGACAGATGGGAAAATCCAGCTTGCGTGTACGGACAATGCAGAGGTTGCAGGGTGAAGAAATTGCTTGTGTTTCTATTGATTTGACGGCAATTGGGACATCAGGGCTAAGTTCTGAACAATGGTATGCTGGAATTGTTGATACTATTGCTGGTAGTTTAAATCTAGATGAGCAGTTTGATATAGATGCCTTATGGGAAGAAAATTCCCGATTTTCTAATGTACAGATTTTCGGTAAATTTATTGATAAATTACTACAATTAATCTCTACACAAATTGTTATTTTTATTGATGAAATTGATAGTATTCTCAGCTTAGGTTTTCCCGTTGATGATTTCTTTGCTTTAATTCGCGCTTTCTTTAATCAAAGGGTTGAGAATCCTGAATATCAACGCATTACCTTTGTACTTTTGGGTGTCGCTACTCCTGCTGATTTAATTCAAGATAAAAAACGTACTCCTTTTAATATTGGCAAAGGGATTGAATTAACCGGATTTGAATTTGAGGAAGCTTTACCTTTAGTAACGGGGTTTT
>JAAUSO010000118.1 GCA_012033205.1 Richelia sp. SL_2_1
TCCTAACTCCTAACTCCTAACTCCTAACTCCTAACTCCTAACTCCTAACTCCTAACTCCTAACTCCTAACTCCTAACTCTTAATTCCTCTACCCAGCTTGTGATAATTGCTGCTGGTTGAGATAGTAGTAATGACCTTTTTTAGCAATTAATTCGTCATGAGTACCGCTTTCGATCAATACACCTTTGTCTAAAACTAGAATTAAATCGGCATTGCGTACTGTAGAAAGCCGGTGAGCAATAATTAAACTAGTACGTCCTTTGAGAATTGTTTTTAAGTTGTTTTGAATAATTCGTTCAGTTTCAGCATCCAAACTACTGGTTGCTTCATCGAAAATTAATAATTGAGGATTGCCCAACAAAGCACGAGCAATTACGATACGTTGCCGTTGCCCTCCAGATAACATTCCCCCACCTTCACCGATTTCGTTTTCGTAACCCATCGGTAATTGCTGGATAAATTCATCCGCTCCAGCCAAACGGGCTGCTTCGGTAATTTCTTCTAAAGAGGCTTCTGGGTGAGCAACACTGATGTTTTCTCGGATAGTTCCACCAAATAAGAAGGTATTTTGATCTACTACACCTACTTGACGACGTAGAGATTTTAAAGCAATTTTAGATACATCATGACCGTCAATTAACACTTTGCCCTCTGTGGGAGGATATAAACCCAAAATCAGCTTTGATAGCGTAGTTTTACCGGAACCGCTACGTCCTACTACTGCTATCATTTGCTCTGGCAGAATTTCAAAGCTGAGATTTTCTAAAACGTTAATTTCGCTTTCTGGGTGATAGCGGAATGTGACGTTATCAAAGCGAATGTGTCCGCGCAGTTTAGATATATGTCTGCGGGGGGATGCGAGTAAATCTTCTTCGGCTTTGGCTTCTAAAACATCATTAATGCGTTCGGTAGAAATCATTATTTCTTGGAATTGATTCCATACTCCCGAAAGTCGCTTGAAAGGACTAATCACATTACCCATCAACATATTAAAGGCGATTAATTGCCCGATGGTAAGTTGGTTCTGAATTACCAAATAAGCGCCAAACCACAATAATGCGGTACTGCTAATGGTATCGATACTGCCACTAATAATCTGCAAACGAGTCCCAATTATCTTAGCTCGAAAGCTTTTTTTAATGACATTATTTTAACAATTCCTCCCACTTCCAACGTACAGTATGTTCGATAGCCATACTCCGCACGGAACGAATACCCGTAAGCGATTGAATCAAATAGCTACTTTGTTCGGCACTAGCGTTAAAAATCTCTCTGGACATTTTTCGCAGAATATTGGTACTTGCCAGCGCCAAAATAAAAAATGGCGGCACTATCAAAAGTACTAACAGTGTTAGCTGCCAGTTGTACCAAAACATCACAGCGAGATAAACAACTATGGTGATTAAATCCAGAACTATTGAAAGTGTTTCACCAGTTAAAAAACTCTGAATCTTGCCATTTTCTTGAATTCGGGAAGTAATATCACCGACATAACGCGACTCGAAGTAAGACAAAGGTAAGCTAAAGGTATGTTTGAGAAACCCTACTAGCATCGCAACACTAATCCGGTTAGCGGTGTGGTATAGCAAATACGAACGCACCGCACTCACCGCAATGCTGAAGAAACCAAAGATTAATAACCCCAAACCAACGGCGTTCAAAGTAGATACACTACCTTGCACAATTACTCTGTCTAATAATAACTGCGTAAATAATGGCGTTATTAACCCAAATACTTGCAACAACAGCGAAGCCATGAATACTTCAAATAGCACCCAAGAGTGAGGTTTAATCAATTCATAAAACCTCCAAACGCTGCCTGTTTCTTCTTGAGCTTCCTTGAGTGCGAGTGTCGGTTGTAACAATAACGCATAACCAGTCCACTTCTCTTTAAACTCGCTATGAGTAATATTGCGTTGTCCAATAGCAGGATCACAAACTATAACGTGCTTTTGATTAATTTCATAAACAACGATATAATGTCTACCCTCCCAATGAACAATTGCTGGTAAAGACTGTTGTGCGAATTTATCAAAGCTGGCTTTTACGGGTTTACTGGAAAAGCCGATACTTTCAGCAGCAGCAGCCAAACTGCGTAAAGATGCACCACTGCGGTTGACATTAGCAATATCCCGCACTCGATTCACAGCCAAACTTTTACCCCAATGTCTGGCAATCATTACCAAACAAGCACAGCCGCAGTCAGAAGCGCTTTGTTGAGCATAAAAAGGATATTGCTTACTAAAGCGCTCCCAGATATGTTTCGCCTTGGTTTTAGGGCTGGGGAAGTAGGGTTTTGTTTTTTGCTTTTGAGCAGAGGGAGAAGGGAAGGGAATAATTTTCCTGTTACTAACAACTCCCTCGGCTTTGGGAAATATCTTAGTGGCGAAGTTTCTAGAACGAACTTCTTTGTGGGAGAATTGCTCTGATGGATTAATCCACCTGATCAACTCATTCCACTCTTCGAGAGCTAATTGTAAGTTAGAAGTTTTAAGACTATAAGCAATAGTTGGTTGGGTGACTTCCCATTTGCCATCGGTATTTGTATCTGTATTTATATCTGTATTTACATAAATATTTCCTGGCAGTAAAGTTTGATTTGCAGCATTTTTTAGTTCTCCCTGTCGCAACAGCAACAGTTGATTATCCGCAAATAATTTAGTAGTACTTCCCCCAGGTTCAATATTGTACCGTTCAAATAAACATAAAGCTTTGAACATTTCCGAAGTGGAGGAATTGCGGTTGATTTGAGAATTCTGACGACATAGCAGCAATATATCCCAAAATTCCGCACGTTTATAAAGACGCTCGCGAATTTGAGGATACTTTTCCATCAACTTATGTATCACTTCACCAGGGATATAACCAAGTTTTAAAGAAGTAGAAGCTCTTGCTGCTAAAGACAGAAAATTCTGTTCACTAAATAAACTTTGTTCCGAGAAGGATACACCAGATGATAGGGTTGCAATTAAATTATCCGCACCATCAAGCAGTCTAGCTTTACCTTCAAGCACTATAAAAATGCCGGGTTTCGCTTCCATTACTTGCCAAAATAGTTTTGCGACTTTTGGCTCAATTATTTCTACTACCTTCAAGCAGTTTTGTATTTCTTGCTCCGTCAGACTTTCACCCAATGTAGCAATGATTCTCTTACACAACTGTTCTTGGGAAAGTACATTCTGCATGATTTCCGTACCTCCACAGGTTCAATTATTAATTTGTCAAATGACGTACTTTGATTACAAGTCACAAATTAAACATTTTTTGAACATAAATATTTACATAGATATATACTTATGCATCTGTTAAATATATTACTACTCTTGTAACCGTTCAAAGCCTAAAATAGTCGCTTTTTTAATCGCCGAATATATTAGTTATTGGCAATTTTAAGTCTACCAATAGGAGGATGACAGCATTCACCAACTGGAATTATGGAAGCAAAAACACTGCTATACCTTGATATGGGCTGAAAATAGCCGAATATTTGACCGACTTGAGTTTGAAATTGATGTATATTCGTCAGCAATCTAATTTCAATTAGCCAACAATATTCTATACCTAAAACAGCACGTATTTTTTGTAATAAGTTTTTCTGCCTACAAGCAGATACTAACTTACTTTCGACGAAATTGTAGCTCGTAAAAGCTTGTGAGAAACTAAATTCGTATGACATAATCTCTATAAGTTGCCTTGAATAGCCGCGCATTGCTGTAGGTTCCCTGCCAAGGTTTTACAGCTTTGCCAATTTACTTTATTGTTGCAACTAACCTCGGAAGCCTTTCCCTCTAACATTGCGAGTGTTTAGGGGGACTATTCCTGGGTTAGTAGGAATGAATCGGTGCTTTTTTAGGGAATTTGATTGAATTTTGTGATTAACTTAATCTCCCAATTTATTAAATAATTTTGACTAGATTGCAAATGTTGGTCAACTAATAAAGATTGTACGGTTACTTAGATTGATTGTTCAGTTTTCTTTTTAAACTTTTGTATCTTGCAACTGAACCACGAAGGAAACCTTATTAGGGAGTTCCAAAAAATAATTTATCCAATTACCGTAGTGCGAGCATCTTGCTCGCACTAAAATGGATGTTTTTTTATTTGGAAGTTCCTTATTCAAACCGATCGAGTTAACTTTTATCAAGAAGGGTCTGAGCCTTTATTTTCTAAGTCTTTCACAAATTACATTTAATAACACAAAAGCATTTTAACCTCCTCTAATTACTTCCCTAATAAATATATGGGTATTTTTTTATTGGTTTATGCAGTACGGAATTATTTAATCATCTGCATCGATAATTAATATGCATCACCAAACTTATTGAAATATCAACCTTTGAGAGACTAAGCTTACTTTTGATGCTCTACTTAACTCCGTAAAAAAATTAGTGACTTAGGATAATGAATTTTGCCGAACTTGCCTGTCACTAGGGATTCTATATTAAATAACTTACTACCGAATCTGGAATACATCAAAGACCGTTTTCCCTAGATAATAGTAGCTCCTCACACCTTTTAGGAAACTACCGTAACTAATAATAAATTATCGAACATTCTGTCAAGAGTTTATCATACAAAAAACCAGCTATTATAAAAAAACTATATTATCTTCATGAAAACTTTAAAATACAGCAAAGCTTAATTTATAATTAAAATTACAGTCCCGGATTAAAAGGTAAGCACTATATTTCCCTAACGGATTATTCAAATAAAACTATAAAAACAATTAACAATATATAGATAACGATCAAAAGTTTGCAAATTTAACAATTTGAGGTATTTTTTCTTTTTAGCAAAAATAATTACACAGCAAATTGCTGTATATTTGACATCTATCAAAAGTAAGATTCGAGTTATTAAATAAATGTCATCTACCACAAGTAATAAATTTATAAAGATGATCAAAAATATTTTGTCCCGCTGACTAAAATTGGTTTATTTACTCTGATAAATTGATTGATGACGCAGATATATAGTGAAGTGAAAAATTCCGGATTCTAGATAATCTTGATTTGAGCAATGCAAAGAGAATTTTCGTAGATTAGGATGATATTTTTGAGATGTAGTTCTTCTGCATCTAAAAATAGTAATGTATTGTATAGTATAAGTTTTATATGAACGCTACACAGGAACAACTAAAAGATAAGTTAAAGCAGGCTTTGGGTAAGGCTTTCGGTGATGAATACGCTGATACTGACCCAATTTTAGTGGCTGCGTCAAATCCCAAATTTGGGGATTATCAAGCAAATATGGCTTTGTCTTTAGCGAAAAAGTTGGGACAAAAGCCCAGAGATATCGCCCATCTTGTAGTTGATAGACTTGATATCTCTGATATGTGCGAAACTCCAGAAATTGCTGGTCCTGGTTTTATCAATTTACGCTTGACTCCATCTTACCTGGAAACTCAGTTAAATTCTATCTTTAGTGACGCACGTTTAGGAGTTCCCATTTCTTCCCATCCCCAGCGGGAAATTGTGGATTTTTCCAGCCCGAATATTGCCAAAGAAATGCACGTCGGACATTTACGCTCTACAATTATTGGAGATGCGATCGCCAGGGTTTTAGAATTTAGAGGACATGATGTATTGCGGTTGAATCATGTGGGTGATTGGGGTACACAGTTTGGGATGTTGATTACTTATCTGCGAGAAGTTTCACCGTCAGCGTTAACGACTGCAAATGCTTTAGAGATTGGAGATTTAGTTAATTTTTACAAACAAGCCAAAAAACGGTTTGATGAAGATGAAGAATTTCAAGAAACAGCGCGGCAAGAAGTTGTAAGATTGCAAGCGGGTGGAGAAGATACAGTTCACGCTTGGAAGTTACTCTGTGAACAATCGCGTCTTGAATTTCAAGTAATTTATAATTTATTAGATATCAGAGTAGAGGAAAGAGGAGAATCTTTTTATAATCCTTTATTACCAGCAGTTGTGGAAGATTTAGAAAAAGCTGGATTATTGGAAGAAAATCAAGGTGCAAAAGTTGTATTTTTAGAAGGTTTTAAAAATAGAGAAGGTGAACCTTTACCGTTAATTGTACAAAAATCTGATGGTGGTTATAACTACGCGACGACAGATTTAGCGGCTTTACGCTACCGGATAAAAGAAGACAAAGCCAAAAGGTTAATTTATGTGACTGATGCTGGACAAGCGAACCACTTTGCGGGTGTTTTTCAAGTAGCAAATCGTGCTAATTGGATTCCCGAAGATGTGGAAATCGTTCACGTACCCTTCGGTTTAGTATTAGGAGAAGATGGTAAGAAACTTAAAACTCGTGCTGGTGATACGGTAAGATTGCGGGATTTATTAGATGAGGCAGTGACTCGCGCTCATGAAGATTTAGAAAGTAGATTAAAAGAGGAACAAGCAAGAGCAGAAACAGAAGAATTTATTGCGAATGTAGCCAAAGTAGTGGGAATTAGTG
Source organism: Richelia sp. SL_2_1 (assembly GCA_012033205.1). Classification (GTDB taxonomy): domain Bacteria; phylum Cyanobacteriota; class Cyanobacteriia; order Cyanobacteriales; family Nostocaceae; genus Rivularia. The sequence continues at coordinate 6,424 of JAAUSO010000118.1, forward strand.
CGGTGAAATATGCTGACTTGAGTCAAAACCGGACTGGTAATTATAAATTCAGCTTTGACAAAATGCTGGCGCTCAAAGGTAATACTGCACCTTATATGCTTTATGCTTATGCACGGACTCAAAGTATTAGTCGTAAAGGTAATATTAATTATGAAAAATTAGGTGAAAATGTCAAAATTATCCTCAAAGAAGAAGCAGAATTTACTTTAGCAAAACATCTATTGCAATTAGATGAGGTAATTGTAGAAGTTGAGCAAGAATTGCTTCCCAATCGTTTGTGTGAATACCTTTATCAATTGAGTGAAAAATTCAATCAATTCTTTGAAAATTGTCCGGTTTTAAAATCGGAAGAACCGATGAGAACATCACGTTTAGCTTTGTGCGATTTGACAGCGAGAACTTTAAAATTGGGGTTATCTTTGTTGGGAATTAGTGTTTTGGAAAGGATGTAATCACACTTTTATTGGCGCTCCTTTGCGTTAGAATACGATAATTCTTTTAACGCAGAGGAACGCTGAGGTTCTCGCAAAGGTTTGCAGAGAGTTTATTGTTATTTACGATTCGATAAGTAATTCATTCAAATTAAGTCCAAAGGATGAACAAAACAAGTTCAATCAGTTATGAATATCAATCATCAGAATGAAAGTTAATCGATTTGACGTTTTTGGATACCAATTTCCCATAAACTGTGATTAAGTATTCATGATTAAATTAGTTTAAGGAGATAGCCGAATGTGAGCGAAATGAACAATGTAGCTTCTGTGATCCAAGAATCCTCGCGTCGGGAATTGCGGGATTTAGTACGAACTCAATTGCAAATGCTGCTCGAACAAGGTGACTTGCGGGGTGCAAAAGCAATTCTCGTACCAGTGCAACCTGCGGATATAGCGGAAGTAATTGAAGGTTTACCCGAAACCATGCACGCTTTGGTATTTCGCTTACTTTCTAAGGATGAAGCAATTGAGGTTTACGAATATCTCGATTATAGTGTTCAGGAAAAGTTAATCGAGGAATTTCGTTCCCAGGAAGTGCTTGATATTGTTGATAAAATGTCACCAGATGACCGTGCTAGGTTATTTGATGAATTACCAGCAAAAGTTGTAAATCGCCTCTTAGAACAGCTTAGCCCGGCTCAAAAAGAAGCAACCGCTCAACTTTTGGGTTATGAATCCGGTACTGCTGGAAGAATCATGACTCCTCAAGTCATCTTGCTTAAGGAAAATTTTACCGTAGCCCAAGCTTTGGAGCGGATTCGCCGTCAAGCCAACGCTAGCGAGATGATTTATTATCTTTATGTTACCGATGATGCTAGGCGTTTAAGTGGGATTGTTTCTTTGCGTCAATTAGTTACAGCCCAGACAGAACAAAAAATCAGTGAAATCATCAGTCACGACCCGATATATGTTTATACTGATACCGACCAAGAAGAAGTTGCTAGAGTAATTCAAAAATATGATTTTCTCGCCGTACCTGTAGTTGATAGGGAACAGCGTTTAGTAGGTATTGTCACGGTTGATGATGTGATAGATATTATTCAGGAAGAAACCACTGAAGATATTTATGCTCTTGGTGGTGGGGTACAATCGAGTGGTGACAACTATTTTCAAACAGATTTATTTACTGTTGCTCGCAAACGTGTTGTTTGGTTACTAGTGTTGCTGATCACTAATACCGTAACCGGAACAATTATTAAATCACAAGAAGATATTTTACAAAAAGTTGTCACCTTAGCGGCTTTCATTCCCTTACTTACGGGTACTGGAGGAAACGTCGGCGCTCAATCTTCTACTGTGGTAATTCGCGGGATGAACACCGATGAAATTCGCTCTCTTGGCACAGTTCAGGTTGTTGGCAGAGAAGCGATAGCCGGTGCAATACTGGGGATAACACTAGGGACAATTGCTACCGTCTGGGCTTTTTTGTTGCAAGGTAACTTACAAGTTGCGATCGCAGTTGGTAGTAGTTTGGTTGCGATTTCGATTTTAGCTTCAGTTTCCGGTTCTGCACTACCGTTTTTATTCCGCTTCATGAAATTAGATCCAGCCTTGATGTCTGCACCATTTATTACAACAGCTGTGGATGTCGCTGGTGTTTTAATTTATTTTGGTTTAGCAAGATTTATTCTTAATTTATGATTGTTAGAAGTTAGGAGTTCGGAGTTCGGAGTTAGGAATGAGAAGTTAGAAGTTTTATCCAATTAGCAATTACCCATTCTCAATATTACAAATCCGCAGGAGTATCGGGAGCAACAACTTCCCCAGTACCGATATTTAACATCATATCTTGGTCGGTAATCAGTTCATTGAGTTCAGATACTTGTAAATTCATTTCTTCACAAGCTTGACGTAATTCTCGCGCAAATGTATTTAAATCATCACCGTAACCACATTGAAAAGCAGCGGTTTCTATTCCTTGTTTAGCATTTGCTTTCGCGCAATCAACCAAATCGGTACCTTTTAATGGTGTAGAGGATGCCATATTTAATATTTGTAATCTCGTGTGGGTTAACAATAATTATTGCAATTTTAACAGCAGTTGTAGATATACTCATCTCTCTAATGGTTGAAGAGTTTTTGATTCTTCAGGAATAAATTAAAATATTAATTAAATATTAATTAAATATGAATTAAATATGAATTAAATATGAATTGGGAATAAAAACTCAATTAAAGATTTTTTATCCTTAGTTACAAATTATGTAAGCTGGCACAAAAAAATCACCCTATATAAAGAAATGTAAATCAATCTTAAACCCTCTTACCTGTTGCCTTTTGCAAGAAAGCCTATGCCTTGTATCAATGATAATTTTGAGTGCTAACCTACTGATGTATGAATTATTAGATTGCATCCTGATGATGCTGCGTTACGTAACTTTTAACTGATAATTGATAAATGATAGATGAACAATCAAACCAACTCTCTGGATAATAATTAATAATTAATGCAATGTTTCACATATCTGATTTAGAACAACTGGAAAAATTTCGTTATCTTCAGTCAGGTTTACGAGATCGCTGGGAATCGGTAGAAGGAGATGAAAGTAGTACAAGTGATGTTGATATTCTCGTGATTCCTTCCCTTAGTCTTGATCAGCGAGAATTGAAGAAGATCGAAGGTTACGAACATTATGAAGAACGATTGCTATTTTCCTTAATTCGCTTGTGGAATCCTCGTAATCGACTGATTTATGTGACATCAGTACCTTTACATCCGAGTATTATCGATTATTATTTGCAACTTTTACCAGGAATTCCCTTTTCTCACGCTCGCAATCGCTTGTTATTGCTTTCTACTTACGATTCTTCTCTCAAACCTCTGAGTCAAAAGATTTTAGAACGTCCCCGGTTATTACAGCATATTCGTCGCGCTCTGAGAATAGACAAAGCGTTCATGACGTGCTATAATTCCACAGATTTTGAAGCAGAATTGTCTTTAAAGTTGGGAGTACCTTTATATGCTGCGGCTCCCGATTTGCAAATTTGGGGAACAAAGAGCGGTTCCAGACAAATTTTTGCAGAAGCTGGAATTCCTCATCCAGATGGTAGTCAACGGATGTGGAATGTTTCCGATTTAGCAGAAGCAGCCGCTCAGTTGTGGGAACGTCAACCCAGATTACAAAGAATGGTAGTGAAGCTTAATGAAGGAATTTCTGGAGAAGGAAACGCCCTGTTAGATTTAAGACCGATTCCTGAAGTTGCACCAGATAAAGCTTCTCATCAACAGCGGGTAATAGCGATCGCCAACAATTTTATTAAAATGAGTTTTCAAGCCAAACAAGAAACTTGGGAAACATTTTCTGGACGTATCACTGAATTAGGAGCGATTGTAGAGGCTTTTGTAGAAGGTGAGATTAAACTTTCACCAAGCGTTCAAGGGCGCATCACTCCGACGGGAAAAGTGGAAGTACTTTCTACTCACGATCAAATTTTAGGAGGTCCCGACGGTCAAATTTATCTGGGTTGTAAATTCCCTGCTGCGGAAGCCTACCGATTACAGTTACAGCAATTAGGCTTACAAATTGGTCGTAAGTTAGCAGAAAAAGGTGCATTAGAAAGATATGGTGTAGATTTTATAGTTGTCAAGCAAAATGATGGAACATGGGACATTCAAGCAATTGAAATTAATTTGCGAAAAGGTGGTACTACCCATCCTTTTATGACCTTGAAATTACTTACAAACGGTCGCTACGAACTTTCTACAGGTTTATTTTATTCCCAGCAAGGACGACCAAAATATTATATTGCTACCGACAACTTGCAAAAAGACCGTTATCGGGGACTTTTACCCAACGATTTGATGGATATCATTGCTCACCACAGACTACATTTCGATACCGGAACCGAAACAGGTACAGTATTCCATTTAATGGGTTCTCTATCAGAATTTGGGAAATTAGGATTAACCAGCATCGGTGATTCTCCCCAACAAGCAGAAGAAATTTATAACAAAGTAGTAAAAGTCCTTGATGAAGAAACTCCAAGCAATGAAAATGATTTTTCGTTACTATCAAAACAAACTTTTCCTATTTCTTGGGAAGGATGTAGTTAAAAAATGGGTAATGGGTAATTGGTAATGGGTAATTATCCTGAAAGTCTCCTTGTTCTCCCCATCTCCTCCCCCTCTGGTCAAAAAAAAATTATTGAAAATTAGAATAAAGGAAATTGCAAAGCATTCTGTGAGAACTAGTTGCAACTGAAAGATGTAAACATAAACAAAAGGAAGAATATTTCATAAAATGTCTTCCCTACTCCCCAACTCCCAATTACCCATTCCCAATTCCCAATTACCCATTCCCAATTCCCGTGTCTCAACCTAATTTAAATGCGATTCACTGCGTAAATCCCAATTGTCCCCGCCCTTATCCCCAACCGTGGGGAAACAAATTTTGCTTGAGTTGTGGTGCAAAATTACAACTTCAAAATAGATTTATTCCGCTCGAACGTTTGGGTTCTGGGGGTTTTGCTCGCATTTATACGGTTTGGGATATTGAGACACAAACAGAAAAAGTATTGAAAGTGCTGGTAGAAACTTCTACAAAAGCGCTGGAATTATTTGCTCAAGAAGCAGAGGTTTTACAACGCTTAAAGCATCCCGGTACTCCTCAAGTTGAAGATAATGGGTATTTCTTCCATAATCTCTCAAGTTCTATGACTGAGTTGGATTTACCTTGTTTGATTATGGAAAAAATTAATGGTCAAACTTTGGAGGAAGTTCCTTATTTGTATCCCCAAGGTTGTCCCCAAGACTTGGTATTAGACTGGTTAAAGCAAGCGGTGGATATTTTGCGGCACCTCCACGAAAATATGATTATTCACCGTGACATCAAACCTTCTAACTTGATGCTGCGTAATCCCTCTCCCCATCTTAAAGGCGCTCAATTAGTGTTAATTGACTTTGGTGGTGCAAAACACTTTAGCGTTGCTGCTGCTCATCGTCAATCGGGTTCTACTAGATTATTTTCTACTGGTTATAGTCCACCAGAACAAGTCACCGGACGTAATGTTGGACCGACAGCGGATTTTTATGCTCTTGGCAGAACAATGATTGAATTGCTTACGGGTAAAAATCCTCAAGATTTGGAAGATCCAATGACAGGAACATTGCGCTGGCGAGAAGCATTAAAGTTTTCAGCAAATGGTACTAATGTCAATCCCCTATTGGTAGATTTACTCGACGACATGGCACAAGAAGAAGTGCGAGCGCGTCCCGAAAATGCGGTAATTGTTCAAAAACGTTTGCAGCAGATAATTAAATCTACTAAATCAACATCATATTTACCAGCAAGGCAGCGAAAAGGGATTTTTAAGGAAATCAAGGAATTTGTCGAACAATTTACGATTGGAATAACCGAAGGTGTAGGTCAAACTAGTGTTTTTACATTCAAGATAATTATAAGAATAATTCGCGGCTGTTTTGAAACTCTATGGACAATGATTGTTGTAAGTATTGGGGCTTGTATAGGTACAATTGCCGGTTTTTTTCTGGCATCCGGGACAATTTTAGGGGATAAAATCGGCGAAGTTGTGACTAACCTATTATTCGCTTTTACATCCAATCCCCAACCAGTAGTAGGTTCAGAAATAGTTTTATTTGCAGCATCCGGTTTGGGAACTGCTTGGGGAATAACCTTAGCCGGAGGATTCGAGCAAAAGCGGCGATTTTTAATTGCATCATTAATGGGAATAATCGGCTATAGCGGAGGCTGGTTTATTTTACAATTAATTACACCACAGCAAGCATCCGCATGGGTGGGAATGATATTATTTGCGATGTCGATGCTGACTTTGGGTTTAGGACTTCGTTCCCATCAAATCATTCATGCCATAATGACAGCATTGGGTACGGCAATTATTTTTGCAGGCTTAATCAAATTAGGTTTATCACCAACTATATTTAAATGGAGCGACTCCCTTCGATATATCACAACTGTGGCTAAAAATAGCCTTCTTCTGTATGTTAGGCATATTCATGAGTTTTTGGTTGGGGATAAGTAATTATTTAATCGTTCCCACATTACGTCTTTTAGGTTGGAGATAGGTAGTTGACAGTTGACAGTTGACAGTTGACAGTTGACAGTTGACAGTTGACAGTTGACAATTACCAATTACCAATTACCCATTCCCCATTCCCAAAAAAAGTGAATCCCTCCGCCACCATATAAACTGGGCTAGAGGGATTCGATAATTCGTAGACTATAGAGCTTTCGGTATATTTCTCGATGAGACTATTCTAAGACCTGTATGTGAGATTGAGTAGTTCAAATCTAACAATTTACAAATTTTTTATACTTTTTTTATATATTCTTCATACTTGTTATATAATTATCAGTTTCTATATGTAAGTATAGCAGTAAATAATTGTTTAAAACGATTACCAAATAAGTCTCTCTAAAGAATATGAAATTAGAAATTGTAGCTAGTCTTACCTTGTTAGCTTGTTTGGGATTTATGCAGCAAGTAAAAGCGTTTAATCCGCAAGATATAGAACTATTTAAAGCCACTGGTGCTTGTCCGAGATGTGATTTAAGTGGTGCTAATTTATCACAAGCTAATTTGTCAACAGTAAATTTACGTGATGCGAATTTAAAAGGAGCTAATTTAACAGGTACAAATCTCACAAATGCTGATTTAACGGGTGCGGACTTAGAAAATGCTGTGATGAATAATGCGAATCTTTCCAGCGCTTCTTTAGTTGGTGCTAATCTCAAATCGGCTTCTATGGAAAATGCTAATTTATCTTTTGCGGCTTTAATGAGTGCTAATTTATCAGCAGCTAACTTAAATGGAGCAAAGTTATTTTTAACTAATTTTCGAGGAGCAAATTTCCGCTTAACTACTATGGCTAATGGTGTAGTTACATCTGATAAACCTTATTGGTGGTCATTACAATCTGAAAGTTTTAAGGATTGTAATGAGTTTAAATCGGAAAATGTTCGGGGTACAACTTGTTATAATGAATAAATTAATTTGGTCATAGTAAATAATTAATAGTTAATAATTAATAGCTTAGTTAATAGTTAGCTAATGGTTAATTACTCGATTAATTACTTTTAAAAACCCGGTTAAACAAAACTGGGGTTCTTAATTTTAGTCGCCAAGTACAATATTAAATTAGACTTTTAAAACATCCTCTTAAGAGTTCCCTTACTGATATCTTGCACAGAGCCACATCATCAACTGGTAAAGTTGTTTGATAACTGATATCTTGCACCCGACGCACAATTAACTACATAATAAAAAATATCAATAAAAATATAACTAATGTAAAGTTGTAACCTTTTTAGTCCATTTTAATGGACTTGTGTTATCGGACTGTGGTTTACAACCCCAGGCGGGTAAGAATTAAGTCGTTAGATTTAATTAAACATTTCCTTTAGATAAGCTGATGTGCGGCTAAATTATATAATGTCAAAAAGTGAAAATATTATAGTGCGTTGGCGCAGCCTGCCCGGAGGGCAAAACGTGACGCGATAGCGTCATAGGGCTTACATCTTGCACGAAGGGTGTTATACAAATTAAATGCGTAACAGCTTAGGTAATAAGAAGTAGAGAGCGGTTATATAACTAAATAGTAAATAGATAAATAATCAAGGTTTGAATAATTAATATATATTTTAAACCTTTGACTTTTCATCTTTGACCTGAAAATGATACTGTTTACTATATAATAAAACCTCACTTGTTTACGTTTGGGTTATGTCTATGTAAATACACTAATCTCAAATATTGTTTTCATGCTCATAGGATTTTATGAGACACTAATGATATTTTAGTTGCGTCACGTTCTTAAATAATTGCTCTATTGGGGACGAGCATGGCATTAAATAGTTATAGTATTCTGTTGTTAGAAACTAATCAAAACGATAATGAGTGGTTACAGCCAATGCTGTTACAACATCAGGTGACTTTGGCTCAATTATCTGAAGCTAAATCGATTAGCTCCGCTCAATCAATGGATGCTGTTATATTAAATTTACGATTGAGTAATATTCAAGATTTTGAAATTATTTCCTCAATTCGTGAACTGTTACCGAATGGAGCAATTCTAGTAATCAGTGAAAATGAAGATGATGCGGTGATGGCAAAAGCAATCGAATCGGGTGTAGATGATTTTATATGCAAAAATAATATCATTAAGAATTTACAATGGACTTTGACATCTGCGATTGAGAGACGAAAGCGTTTTAATTGTAATATTCGGGAACGTAAGATATCCGAGCAAAATGAAGACAATAGCGAAGCGAGATGGCGTTTTTTGTTCGAGGCAACTTCTGAAGGAATCATGATACATGATCGAGGCACGATTTTAGACGTGAATCATGCTTTAGCGCAAATGACTGGTTATGAAATTGAGGAACTAATTGGTAGAAATGGGTTTGAATTAGCTACACCAGAATCCCAAGAATTAATTAGAAAAAATATTATTTCCGGTTATGAAAAACCTTATCGAGTTAATGTAATCAAAAAAGATGGTTCTATATTTATAGTGGAAATTGAAGGTAAAATAATTTCTCAAAGTTCTCAAAATATACGGGTAGCAGTGATTAGAGATATTACAGAATGCCATAAAGTAGAAACAGCTTTACACGCCAGAGAAAATTTGTTGCGAGAGCAAAGTCAAACTTTAGTAGAACTGGCTAACAGTAAAGCTTTTATCAAAGGGAATTTAGTTGACTCTGTACAGGAAATTACTCAAGCAGCAGCAATCATTTTGGATGTTGAACAAGTAGGTGTTTGGCTGTATAACGAAGACTGTTCTCAATTAGAAAGTGTTGATTTATATAATCGTAAAATTAGCAGCCATTCACAATCGATTGTTTTAAAAAAAGAAGATTATCCCAACTATTTTACAGCATTAGAAACAAATATTAATTCTGTGAATGATAGTTCAAAATCTATTGTCACTCAAGAACTATCAAAATTTTATCTCGCTGTATTTGGTGTGACATCTGTATTAAACGTACCAATTTGGCTTGGGGGTTCTGTGGTAGGTATAGTATGTCATGCATACTTTGATAGCGATATATCTTCATCTCATCAATGGACATTAGAAGAAGAAGGTTTTGCGATAGCGATCGCAGATTTTTTAACATTAGCAATAGAAGCAAGCGAGCGTAAAGCCGCAGAAAAAGCATTAAAACAAAGCGAAGCCCAGTTTAGGGCAATTTTTGAACGTTCTTCTATGGGTATTTGCTTAGTAGATATCAAAGGAAGAATTATTGACATCAATCCAGCGCTGTGCAAAATACTCCGATATAATTTTGACGAACTTAGGCAGAAAAATTTTACAAATTATATTTGTTTTGAAAAGGGTGATTTAGAACTTTACAAACAATTGATAGCGGGAAAAATTGAGCGCTTGGAAATTGAAAGAAGGCTTTTGCACAAAGATGGTGGCACAGTTTGGACTCATTTAAGTATTTCTTTGATTGTACATAGTAATGGTAGACCCAAATTTTTTCTTGCCATTATTGAAAATATCAGCGAACGTAAAGAAACTGAATTAGAACTACGAAAAAGTAAAGAAGCAGCAGAAGTTGCCAGTAGAGCGAAAAGTGAATTTTTAGCAACTATGAGCCATGAATTGCGAACTCCTCTCAATGCAATTATGGGTTTATCGCAATTACTTCAACAAGAGATTGTTGGTTCTATAAATGATAAACAAAAAGAATATATAGACTGTATATACGGCAGTGGTTTACATTTACTAGAATTAATTAACGATATTCTTGATTTATCAAAAGTAGAAGCAGGAAAAGAAGAATTATCGTTGTTTCCTTTGCGGGTAGAAGATTTATGTAATTACGTGATTTCAACAGTACGCGAACGTGCTGAAGAAAAAGGATTAAAACTATATTTTCAATTGATAAACAAGTAGAAACTTGCATTGCTGATGAACGAAGAATTAAACAAATGCTCTTAAATCTACTCACCAATGCAATTAAATTTACTTCTGTTGGTTCAGTTTCATTACAAGTCATGAAAATGCCTCAAGGAATTACATTTCGGGTATGTGATACTGGTATTGGCATTAAACCACATGAATTTCAATATTTATTTGAACCTTTTAAACAACTTGATTCTCGGTTAAATCGTCAGTATGAAGGTACTGGTTTGGGTTTAGCTTTAACGCGCAAATTAGCCCGTTTACATGGTGGAGATGTAACCGTAGAATCCACTTTTGGCAAAGGTAGTCAGTTTACTTTATTTCTTCCCGACAAGGAATTTCAAGCAGAAAATGAAATAGAAAAATGGGAAGCAAAAATCAATAATATTAATAATTTAATATCTTCTACAAATACTTTAATAAATAAACGTATTTTACTGATAGAAGACGACACACATACTGGCACATTATTACAAGATTATCTACAAACAATTGGCTATCAAGTAGAGTGGATGGTAGATGGAAAAGATTTTCTAGATAAAGTCAGAATTTACCAACCTAATCTAATTTTACTAGATATCCAGTTAGGAGATTCTAGCGGTTGGGATTTACTTAGTTCCTTACGACAAACTTCAGATTTAAAAGATAAACTTGTAGTCGTTATGACACCGAGTCCGGATGATGATGTCAGGGATAGATATATTCAAGCTGGTGCAAATGATTTTGTGAGTAAACCAATTGGTATTGTAAAATTAGAATTGATATTAATGCGGTATTTAAATTAAAAATAGAATTGGTAATGGGTAATGGGTAATTGAGAATGGGTCATTGGTAATTGGGAATGGGTAATCAGTAATTAAATCCGTGAAATCAGTGTAATCCTTTTTAATCCGTGGTCAGTAATCAGTAATAAATCATCAATAAATTATAATTAATTATGATAAAACTTGATCAATTTTTGAAATTATTGGGTGTAGCGCAAAGTGGGGGACAAGCCAAACACATTATCGTGGAAGGTAATGTCAAGGTTAACGGTGTCTTAGAAACTCGTCGAGGTAGACAGTTAGTAATTGGGGATAAAGTCACCGTGGGAACGCAAACTTTTGAAGTTAAAGATTTGGAAAAATTGTAAATATAGTTAGAGATGTTTTTGTAGTAGTTGATGGTTGAGGTTTTTGCTGCGGTTTAATTAAATTAAATAAGGTAATTATTAAAGGTAAAAGCAAGGCTAAAACCACAATAATTGCAGTCATTTTAAATATTACAGGTCGTTTATGTCCCTTTGTCGGATAACCGCAGCTTAGACAAATTTCCTCTTCACTACTGTTGAGAACACCACAAACTTTACAAGGTTCTAAAGACATTTTTTATATACTCATATTTTTATGATCAAATTAATTTTATAACCAAAAAAGCAGCCAATACCAAAATTTCTCGCCGAAAGCTGCTGATAATAAACCACATACCACTGCCGATATAAATATTATCCCTAATAAAGCAGTAACTGTTGGCGCATCCGCTGCTAATCCTAACGCAATTGCCAAGAAAATACCAAATATGAATCCGCAACCAAAACGAGCAGTAAATTGAGCGTGCTTATCCTCTTTTCGATCTGAGCGATTGTTTTTATCCATTAATTTGGGATGTTTAGAAGAACTTGCTTATTTTTATACTTCCCAAATCAAGTTAAATTTGAACACACTTTTTAGAATTATCTGTAATATCAAGTGCGGATGATTAATTATTATTCTTTATTAGACATCTCCGAAAATTAATTATGCGTCACCCATAACCCTTGTAGAGACGTAGCAATGCTACGTCTCTACATTCTTTTCCGGAGATGTCTATTGACTGTTCTCTACTGTCTATTTCAGCAATCTTTAAATCACAATAAACCATATTCTTCTCCAGATAATTTCAAAATTTCAAAACAAATCATCCCCTAGTAAACTAAGGGACGAATTATCGGAAACTTTAGGATTTAATGAGTATTGCTTTTCACCGGCATCGTCACATTACCGTGAGCTTTACCATTACCGTTCCCATTACCGTTATTACGTGGTATAATTACACCGTAACCACCGTGATTGCGCTCGTAAATCACATTAATCTCATTGGTTTCGCTGTTCTGGAACATATAAAAATCATGTCCAACCATTCGTAATTGTTCCAAAGCTTGGGAAATTGTCATCGGTGGCATGGCAAAATATTTAGTGCGAACTACTTCTTCGGGTAATTCGGGAGTGCGTGAGCCAATTAAGTCCGTGACTACTGCATCTGGAATTACTTCTTCAATGGTGTTGTTGTCAGCATGAATAGTAAGATCCCGTCGTCGTTCCTTATATTTTCGCAGTTGACGGGCAATTTTGTTCGCGACTAAATCAATACTGGCATATAAATTTTCGCTGCTTTCCTCGGCACGGATAACATTACCGTTAGCGTAAATCGTTACTTCCGCTATCTGATGTGAATTAATTCTGGGATTTCGAGCCACGCTCAAATGCACATCCACTTCGTTGGTAATATGCTGGAAATGATTTACTGCCTTTTCTATTTTCTGATGCACGTATTCCCGAATAGCATCGGTGATTTCAATATTTTTGCCGTGGATGACAAGCTTCATAAAAAACTCTCCCGCTCGAATACTTTATTTGGTATGAAGAAAATTTGAACAAAAAGCTACGGTAAATATTGCAAGTACCGTTTTGACGTTCCGAAACTTTTCGATTCTTACTTAATGCGAAATTTTCTTGTCTTTAAGTTAAACTCCGACTCAATCAAATCTCAATCCATAAAATTAGATAGATACCGTTCTTTCTTGGCACTTTGGCTTGTAGAGAACTCCTCCCCACACAAATGAGCTATATATTCAAATTAACACTTCATTTTTTACAAAACTGCTTTATGTGACTTTCCTTTAAAATCCTTTGCATTGCTTGACATTTATTTATTCAATCACGGTAACTTGAAACACATTGAGTGTTTTACACTTCTTGCTTTTTACGAGTTTTCGTAGTATGCACACCACTAATAACCGATGTTCATTATATAATCAAGCAGTAACTCCATACTTAGATGCATGGACGTGGCAAAAACAACTTCAGTCCCAGCGTCTTCAAAACCCAAATTTAGATGATGTGTTGATATTGCTAGAGCATTGTCCCGTATACACTTTAGGACGTGGAGCAACCAAGGAATTCCTCAAATTTGACCCTAGTGAAAATACTTATGAACTGCATCGAATTGAACGAGGTGGTGAGGCAACTTACCATTGCCCCGGACAATTGGTGGGGTATCCAATTTTAAATTTACAGCGTCATCGTCAAGATTTACATTGGTACTTACGACAATTAGAAGAAGTATTAATTCGGGTTCTAGCAATTTACAAACTACAAGGAGAACGTATACCCTCACTCACAGGAGTATGGTTAGAAGGTCGCAAAGTTGCTGCTATTGGCATAAAAGTAAGCCGCTGGATTACCATGCACGGCTTTTCGTTAAACGTTTGTCCCGACATGAAAGGCTTTGAGCGTATTGTACCTTGCGGTATATCCGATAAACCTGTTGCCAGTTTAACCGAATGGATTCCCGGTATTACCTGCACCGAAGTCCGGATTCACGTTGCACGCTGCTTTGCTCAAGTCTTTAACCTGGAATTAATCGAGCAACCCCCATACAATCTTCATCAAGGTTGAGGGTATCACCTTGAGTAGGATAGGATGAACCATCACCCAATATACTTTGTAGGTAATTATTTATGATTTACTTAACAAATTTTTATTTTTCTAAATCAAAATTATTAAAATCAGGCATTTAAGTTAGAATTAACAAAATTTTTAGCGGTTATATGGAACATATAAAATATCAATCTATCTAAGATTTAATTAGTACATAGCAATTTAACGTGATTTGAAAGCTAAAAGTCGGGTTTTTATGACTGTTTTTTTGTATTACAGGTATTTAGACTAAAAACCCGACTTCTGAAAATTGCATATTTCGGCTCTCAGGGGTACTCACGTCAATTTAAAAGATAATTTATGATTAATTTGTGAATATTAATTTGTGAAAAGCGATATTTCACCTGAGTCAACTCAAACCTTCGGTATAGATTCGCCGAAAAAATCCGATGTACACGCTCCACCTTTAGTGGAATTCAACGAGCGTGACTGGAAAATCTTGGTGGAATTATTTGATAGAATCGACAGCGATGAAATAGAAGCAGATATTAACAAAAAATTGAGTTGGATGGTACCAGAACCCGCTTGGGAAGATGAACCTTTAGACTTTTTACGGGAATACTTGTAAGAAGAGTTAGGAGTTAGGAGTTAGGAGTTAGGAGTTAGGAGTTGGGAGTTAGGAGTTAGGAGTTAGGAGTTAGGAGTTGTAGAGACGTAGCAATGCTACGTCTGTACCGGAGTTAGGAATTGGGATTTATATTTGGCAACTAGTAGCTGATAAATTATGGAAAATATTGATAAATCAGTAACTTATGAAGGTGGATGTCACTGTGGTAAGGTACGTTTCCGGGTTGTAGTTGAAAATCGTCAAGCTGACGACTGCAATTGTTCAATTTGTGCTAAGAAGGGTTTCTTGCATTTAATTGTCCCCCAAGATAAGTTCACTTTGTTAACAGGTGAAGAAAATTTAACAACTTACACTTTTAATACTGCTGTAGCAAAGCACAAATTTTGTCGAAATTGTGGAATTCACTCTTTTTATATTCCCCGTAGTCATCCCGACTGTGTTGATGTTAATCTACGCTGTCTCGATGGTGATGTCATATCTCAATTTGAAATAGTACCTTTTGATGGTCGCAATTGGGAAGATAATATTCATCAATTAATAGGGAATAGGGGAATAGGTAATTGGGAATTGGGGAATTGGGAATTGGGAATTGGGAATTGGGAATTGGGAATATCA
>JAAUSO010000353.1 GCA_012033205.1 Richelia sp. SL_2_1
CCATCTTTTATTATGTTGATAAGTATAAATCTTATTAACCCAATCCAAAATGATTCCACAGTCATTGTTCTTTTTGCATAATTACATATAGCGCAACAACTAACACAATTACCAGATATGTATCCCTTCATATTATCTAATCTGTCAACACCATTATAAATGAATGAATTATCATAACTAACGTGCGTTTTTAATTTATATGGTTCAACACCACAATAAAAGCAGTTTTTCTGAGTTAGTGCGTAAAACTCATCAATATCTATTTCAATGATAGATTTCTTTTTGATGATTTTGACTTATATAGCGAATATAGCGAATTAAAAGAGCTAGAATAGTCGTTCTTCTTACTACGTTTTTTCGTTAATTCTATCGCTAAACAACCACAGCTTCTAGTGACTCCAGCTCTTAATTTTCCAGTATCTACTTCTTTAATGTTTCCACAGTCACATACACATTTCCAGATTATATTACTTCCAGATGATTTATTTGTTCTTTCTATAGCTACTAATCTTCCAAACCTTTGTCCGACAATATTTATAGACTGAGATTCTCTTCTAAGACATCCACAACTTTCAACTCTACCTAACTTTAAATTGGATGATGTAACTAATACTTCTTTATGTTTATCACAAGTACATCTACATAACCACTTAAAACTTCCATCTGTAGCCTTTTCATTTGTTCTTGAAATTACGACTAATCTATTAAATTGTTTACCTACCAAGTCGTTTAGCATATAATACCTCAAGTAGTTATAAAATTACCAGTATTGTACCATACTTTTGTAAATAAGTCAACTATTTATCCAACCAATCGCCTAATCTTAATTTTAGTTTCATTATAAACAGTATTATAGCACCATCTTTCATAATGAATTCTATTCATATCTAAATCTTCATATACTATAACTCCATAGCATAATAATAATTCGTCTAATAAATCTTTATTATTTAATTTCTTTATTTCAATTAAATAATCATCTTTTTGTTGTTGTGTTAAGTTCATAATCATTATCCTCAAAATAATAGTAAGTCGTTCTATTACTAATATCTACCCCCTGTAATACAGAATATTTTTTTCTTTGTCCTAAGATACATAATAATAAATACGCTAAGAATATATACCAGTCATTATAATATCTTCTCTTGACTAAATAATTTATTAATTTGTTTATCATATCAAAATAACTTTACAAAATCTTTCTTTTATGGTAGAATAGTTAAAATTAAATATTTTTATTAATCTATAGGAGATTTTATATAATGGCTGATGTTAAGCACAAAATAGTGTTAGGTGAAAATACGGATTACGAAAAGACAATTTATATTGATAGACCAAAAGGCAGAAAAGCTAGAGAAATGATGCCAAAAATCTTATCATTTATGGGTAAGTTAAAAGACTTAAGACAAGATGAAAACGATTTAGATTCTATTTTGGGTCTCGTTGATGCTTTCTGGAGTCGTGAAGAATTTGAGAATGTTCTTGTACCATACGTATTGGGTTTAGATAATCCAGAAGGAATGAAGTTTCTTGATGAGAATTGCACTATGGTAGAAATTATGGAGGCATTTTCCAGCGCATCCGGCTTTCTTATTGAACAATCTTTCTCTCGACGTGATGTTCAAGCTGCTTTGGGAAAATCAACAGACGAAGCTCAAGTGGAAGCTCAGTAGATAATGACCCACTATCTCCTTATAGGGCAGATAGACTAATATGCAAACAATTTAATTTATCTTTATTGAAATAGATAAATTATACTTATCGGATTATTTCTGTTTATTGGCAGAATCATTAGACGCAGAAGAATTAGAACAATATAATTTTGCAGTTCTAACATCAATAGCATTTAATAATCCAAAACAGCTTAAAAACTGGAAGTGGTCATCTGCGGATAAAGCTGGTACTATCAAGAAAAATAATGTTCAAGATAGTATAGTGGATTTGGTAAAAGGTATTAGGAGCAAATATTAATATTGAAAACACCAAACGTAATCCAAATGCAGCTATGGAATTTGCTCGTATAACAGGCAGAAGTATAACATTCCGTAATCCAGATGGTGTGTTATTTGATGAAAATGTAAACATTCTGAAGGACTTCGATTCTCAGTCAGTGTTAGTAGATATTGATTATGACGGGAATTTTATTTAAATGGCTAAAGAGTTTGAAATACTTAATGCAAAAATAAATATAGAATTTGAAGGTGTTGATAAAGCTACAAAAGACATTAATAAACTCGGTAAAGAGGTCAATAGTGCGTTTGATTCTATTGACCTCTCTAAGTTGGGTAAAAGTAATATTACCCAATCATTTAAACAAGTTGAGGATGGATTAAAGAGACTTGCAGTCGCCGGTAAGGAAGCATCAGGTCTAAAAAATGAATTAAGTTTTCTTAAGTCAATAAGCTTTAATAATATTACAACTGAATCTGGCAAAGCTAAGACAGCATTAGTTGATATGCTGTCCGGTTCATCAAAAGCCGCTCAATCTGCGAGGTCTGATATTAGACTAACTTTGCAAGATATGGCTAAAGATATTAATGCTCTTGGTGAAGGTACAACCAGATTAGATAAATCTCTATCAAGTTTACAAAATACAAGAGATGTAATATCCAAAATTCAAAAAGACTTTAATAAACCTATTAATCTTGATTTATTTAATCTTGATAATGTATTAAAGGCTCAAGAAACACCAATTGGTAAAACTGTAGCAAATATTACAAATAATCTACAAAGTAAGTTTAAAACTACTTTTGGTAATATTGCATCAGATGTTAAACTATTTGGTGAATTATTCAGTAAAAATTATAACTCTACTATTACAAAATCAGTAGCAGACCCAATTGTATTAGCTGAACCTATCAAGAAACTAATTGCAGAAGTTACATCTACGATTAGAACACTTCCCGATAAGACAAATCCATCCACAATAAAAATTACAGATGACTTTAATCGTCTAAAAAATGAGTTCTTAACTGCAAGTTCTCAGCTAAAGCATTTTTATGAAGTATTAAATAGTCCTAATGTTGATTTAAAATCTGCTAAATATGCTACTCAAAGAATAGAAGAACTTGAAATTAAAGTTAAGTCATCTGAAAAAGCTATTCGTGATATGTCAGATTCAGTTACCGAGTTTGCTAAGGTATCACAATCAGCTCAAATTGCAGACTTAATAAATAAGTTTAATGATATAAATAACTCAGTTACCATTGCTAATCGCGGTATAGGTGGATTTTTAATGATATTCGTGTTGGTGCTGATATTGTAGCTGGTGGTGGAAATAAATTCTTTTGCTCTACAAAATGCTTTCGCTTTGTAAAAGAACTTTTACAACTTAAAAATGCTTTACTCTAT
>JAAUSO010000354.1 GCA_012033205.1 Richelia sp. SL_2_1
CTTCTACAGGAAGTGGACAAGTGGAAGAAATAGAAAATGCATTATTGGATATTAGTATATTTAGTGGCAAATATTCACATCTATACTTTCATCCAGTTGTATTTGAGAAAAAAAATAGAAATAGAAAGTCTAAAGGTGTAGATATACAGATAGCTATTGACATCTTAAGCCATACCTATAAAAATAATTTAGATTTTGTGTTTTTATTCACTGGAGACGCAGACTATATACCAATTGTAGAAGAAGTGTATAGTAGTGGGAAAAGAGTTATTATAGGTTCTTTTTCTGATGGATTTAGTCCAAAACTTAGAAAGAAAGCAGATGGAGTAATTCACTTAGATTACGAATTCTTTACTAAAAGTTCATAAACTAATAATGTAATTTAAAAGTAATAACTTACTTACTAAAATAAGAAAAACTAAAAATCTACAAGCTATTTACATCAATATTTTCAGCCGTATTAGTACTTGATAGCAGCTTCTTTATCATTACGCCATATCAAAAAAGTTCGGGTTATTTTTACACGAATTATTTATGTTTATCCACCAGCAATATCACCCCACATCTTGCCATAAAGCATCATTAATCTGTACCAAAATAGTTTCCAACTTCCCTTGAAACACTTTATTAATCCTATTAAAACCTCCCTGCGCTTTGAATTCCCCGCTGTTGAATGCTTCTTTATCCACAACGGTTTCTACTTTTAATTGTTTCCCGATTCTTTCCAACCATCTGCGTTGGGGAGTAGTCCAATTTTGAGCAGCGAGGATTTTGTTAATTGCTTTATCTACCCGTTCCGAGTAAGGAATAAGTGCATCCCCGATAGCTGCTTGACGAATGAAACCAATGATACTTGCAGCAATATCTTGATTAGTAAAGTGTCGCCATGCTTCTTGCAAATAAGTTTCTTTGTATCCGGCTTGATCTAATAGTAAACGCAATTCTTTCAACTGCGCTCTGGTTAAGTCGCGGGGGCGTTGGGTAACGACTATCAACGCTGGAATTTTATTAATATTCTCCCGCAAAAAGGTCTGGAAGTTCTCTAAGTAATCTTCTGGTTGTTCGGCGTTACCGTAACCTCTTTCTATACTAATAACTTCGTCATCGTGACGGGAAATTAATATCGGTTGTCTGCCCCCATCTTTAGCATCCAACATTTGGGCGATCGCTTTACGTTGGGCAAACCATTGTTTTACTTCTTGCGGGGAAGCTTGGCGCAGATGTTCTACCATATCACCTACAGGCATTCCCGCTGCTAGTTCTATATTTTGACTGTTGGTGTCGCTCAAGCTGTGGTGTTTGCGCTGTAGTTTGGCAAGCAATTGGTCTATGATTAATTGAGAAGCTTCTGCATCCGATACTTTGTCCAATTCATCTACCAGTTCTGTAAAAGTAATGCTGGGATTGACGACAACTGGTTTCATCTGATTGAAGGGAGCAATGGCATTATATAAATCAACGGTGTCAAATATCCGGAATACTTCTTTATTAATATCATCACAACGTCTGGTAGCGCGTCCCAACATTTGTTCGTAGAGGATGCGGGAGTTAACGCGGCGGATAAATACTAGGTTACAAATTGGCGGTACGTCGATACCCGTTGTCAGCAAATCTACCGTAACTGCAATTTTGGGATTGGCTTCGTTTTTAAAGCGTCGGATCAGCTGCAATGGGTTATCGGCATTACCCGTTATTTTGATCACAGCATCATCATCTACGCTGCCGTATTCTTGCTTTAACGCTTGTTTGAGTTGGTCTACCACAATATCCGCATGGTCGTTTTTAACGCAGAAAATCAGTGTTTTTTCCGGCATTGAAGGGTCAATTTCTGACGCTAAGACTTCGCAGACTACCCGATTAAATTCGGTAGTAATAACCTGCTTGTTAAATTGTTCTATCTCAATCGTGACTTCATCCGGAGCGTGAACCAAATCGACTTCACCAGTCATGGGGTCAAAATATTCCATTTCTTCCCCGGCTTGCCAAGAAATCCCCGATTCTGAGAGTTTGGTAATGATGCGGATGGGGGGTTCGTGGTCGATCAGCCAACCTTCGATGACTGCTTGACGATAGCTGTAGGTATAAACGGGGTCGCCAAATATTTCCGTAGTATGTAGGGCTGGAGTGGCGGTTAAACCTATTTTGACGGCATCAAAATGGTCGAGTACCCGGCGATATTTGGAAATATAATCGTTGTAATCGCGGAAGGTAAGTTCTGTTTCGCTGAGTTCTCTATCTAGCAGATATCCCCGATGGCATTCGTCAACTACAATACAGTCGTATGTGTCGGCGGTGGGGATAGAGGCATCGTCTGAAGGATAAAAAAGACGTTTGACAAAGCTTTGCACCGTAGCAATTTGCACCTTAGTATCTCTATCCGGTGCGCCTTCACCCGGTTCCTTAATACCAAAGATATCTGCAAAGGTTTGTAAATTTTCCATCCGCGTATCTTTGAAAGCGTTGGTGGCTTGTTCTCCCAAGGCGCTGCGGTCTACTAAAAACAATACCCGGCGAAACCGTTTGGTTTTGAGGAGGCGATACACCAGGGCGATACAGGTTTTAGTTTTTCCCGTCCCGGTTGCCATTGCTACTAAAATACTGCGGATATCTTCTGAAAGTGTTGCTTCTATTTTCTCAATTGCTAGGATTTGATATTCCCTTAATTCCAGGTTGTAATTAAAACCTTCTTGCTGTAATTTTTGGTGTGCAAGGTCGATATCTTGTTGGAGTAAGTCAAGCAACCCCTGGGGACTGTACCAAGTAGTCAGGGGACGGCTCAGGTTCTGGGAACGGCGCAAATCACAAAACCAAATACCGCTTTTGGTACGCAACTGCTGCAAAAAGTCTCGTCCGTTGGTAGCAAAGACAAACGGTACTTTAAATTCTCCCCACGGACCAGCAGATGAAGAGTATTCTATTTGAGTAGCGTTGCTGTTATCCTTGGGAATATTTTGTAAATTGCTTTGATTCCCAGTAGGTAATTTAAACCCCCGACTGTAGCGCTTTGCTTGCTCGATATCCCCAGCAACATCCTTACTCCGACGTTTGGCTTCCACTACCGCAATGATTTGCAACCCCGCGAATAACGCATAATCAGCCCTGCCGTTTTTAGTGGGAAATTCTGCGATCGCAATATTCTTATTTTTCTGGGGACGAGTACCGTTAGCATAAGTCAAATTCTCCGAGTCAGCTTCCCATCCGGCTTCTCGCAATTGTGCATCAATAAGACGGCGGGTTTCTCGTTCGTCAATGTCTACTTTATCCCCTGCAATTTGCGCTTCCTGGATAGTTTCTTGAATTACTTGCGGGGATTGGGTTTCGGCTAATC